>JAPLGL010000004.1 GCA_026390155.1 Caldisericota bacterium | reverse complement strand
ACTCTCCAGCATTGTGAGCGTAGCTCTTACCAGCTCCTTGTCTACGCGACGTGAGCCCAGGTGCAGCATGGACGTCTGAGTAAGGCCAGAGAGTGTCTTGTGCGTGCTCTGCACGACCATGTCGGCGCCAGCATCGACAGCGCTCTTGGGGAGGTCCGGGTGAAAATGGAAGTGCGATCCGTGTGCCTCGTCGACCAGGATGCGGCGTCCCGTAGCATGTGCTTTCCGAACATAGTAGTCTATGTCCGAACTGATGCCAAAATAGTTCGGATTGGTTACGAAGACGGTTTTGGCTTCAGGATGGTCGCGGAGCACGCGCGCGAACGTCTTCTTGGATGGGAATGTCTGAAACTGTAGCAGACGGTCTTCTTCAGCCTCGAGGTAGATGGGGCGCAATTCGTTGAGAATGAGCGCCCCATACAGGGAACGGTGAGAATTGCGCTGAACGATGACACGGTCGTAGGGATCGCAGGTCGACAGGACCATTGCCTGGTTTCCGACCGTCGAACCGTTGACGAGAAAGAATGACTCGATGGCGCCATATGCTTCGGCAGCCAGTTCCTGTGCCTCCTTGACCACGCCGATGGGGCGGTGGAGGTAGTCGAGCCCTTCAACCTCCGTCAGGTCAGAAAGGAACACATTCTCTCCCCAGAACTCCTTGAGGCGGGGATGGATGCCCTGGCCAGCCATATGCCCCGGCATGTGTAGGCCGGCGCGGTGCTTGCCAATGTACGACTGGACGGCATCGAAAAATGGGGTACGGTTCTGGTCTCTCATGGAATAGAGTGTACCGGCAGGCCCCCTAGTGTCAACGCACGAGGGTGAATTCTGAAGTTCGGCGCCACGTCGTTCAGAAGGTCTGTCCAGGTTCCAGGACCATGCAACGAGCGCCTGTCGAGGCCTCAACCTTCTGCTTGAATGCCTGCGCGTCGGCAGCGATGACGGGGAAGGTGCCATAATGCATAGGGATCACCGTGCGCGGTGCAAGCATCCTGACAGCTTCTACGGCATCGTCGATGCCCATCGTGAAATTGCCGCCGATGGGGAGAAGCGCGATGTCCATCGGGTGCAGGCGGCCGATAAGCTCCATGTCGAGAAAAACGCCGGTGTCGCCTGCGTGGTAGGTAGTCCGCTGTCCAGTCTTGATTACAAAGCCGCAGGGATTCCCTGTGTAGATGAGGTGGCCGTTCTCTGTCACGGAGGAGCCGTGCAGGGCCTGAGTCAGGAAGAGTTCACCAAACGGGAAGATGTGGTTGCCGCCGATGTGCATGGGATGCACATTTGCCACTCCTTTGCCAGCAAGGTAGGTGATGAGTTCCGCTGGGCCGACAACGGTCGCCCCGGTGCGTTTGGCGATGGGGATGGTATCTCCCAGGTGATCGGAATGACCATGCGTCACCAGGATGTATGCAGGATGGACGTCGTCGGGACTAAGGAACGCGCGAGGGTTGCCTGAGAGGAACGGGTCGATAAGGATGTCTCCACCCTCCGTGGTGATCAGAAAAGCTGAATGGCCAAGATAGGTAAGCTGCTCATGTGTCATAGTGTTGTATACCTCCGCCTGAGTCTACCTTGCAGAGTATGCCGGTCAAGCGTCAGCCCATCATTCATGGTGAGACTTGCAATTGCACGGAGTGTGGTAATATATGTCAAGTACTTCGTTTTGCGATAGTTCGCGCGCTGCCAACACCCACATCGAGGAATTGCAGTTGCGCTGGGGGAAGAAGACGTGACCAACAGAGTAACAGTCAGCGTTCCTGCAACCACCGCTAATCTCGGACCAGGGTTCGATGCATTTGGGTTGGCTCTCGAGATGCGCAGTACGTATGCCGTCGAGGTGCTCTCTCCCGAGGAGAAGTGGAGCGTCCACTTTGAAGGCATGGGCGCGGATGTCCTCAACGAAAAGGGCTTCAAGTTCGTCAGTGAGGTCATGGACTACTTCGAGCGTGCCGAGTCGGTGCACTTGCCGCCGCTGCGTATCAACGTTCAGACTGGCATTCCTCTAACGCGTGGCCTGGGATCCAGCGCCAGCGCCATCGTGGGACTCCTGTCATGCTTCGAGGTCCTGATGAACGAGGACTTCGATACCGGCAAAGTCCTCAAGTATGCCATTGGCATCGAGGGGCACCCCGACAATGTCACCGCATCGCTGATTGGCGGGTTCACGATCGCTGCGAGTGACAGGAACGACGTGGCCTACATGAAGGTCGTCCCTCAGAACCTCAAGGTCATCGTCACGGTCCCTTCCAGCTTTTTGTCGACAAAGAAGGCCCGAGCGCTCCTTCCTGACATGTACTCACGCAGAGATGCCGTCTTCAACATCAGTCGAGCCTCCATGCTGTCTGCATGCATCTTCAGTGGCAACTACGACCTGCTGTCGTTTGCGCTTCATGACCGTCTCCACGAGCGCTACCGCGAGAAGCTTGTTACTGGATTCCATGAGGTCTCGCGTGCCGCCGACCGTGCTGGGGCCTATGGCAGCTTCCTGTCGGGAGCCGGCCCCAGCATCGCCGCTCTCGCCGATCCCTCCAAGGCGGAGAAGGTTGCCAAAGCGATGCAGAAGGCGATGATCGAGTTGGATGCACAGGCAGAAACACTGGTCCTGGGCATTTCTGCCCAGGGAGTGATCCTGCAAACCGCCGCCGACGGCGAGAAAGCATAGCGCACTTTTCCTGCTGGAATTGGCGACCGCCCGCCTCTTTCGACGGGCGGTTCTCCGTTCCCCCCGTCCGTCTCGCGCAGAATCCCCATAAAGTGGCTTTAGAAGAGGCTTCTAGGAAACATGTCGCGAGAAGTGGCCCTTGCAGACGATCTTGGACAATATGCCGTATCCCTGTACGTTTTCAATGCTTTCAGCCCTGCCATGAACACATTTCACTGGAACGAGCCCGGAATGCGGAGTTTAGAGTGATACACTGAAATCAGGCGTTGCGGGGGATCTTTCCACAGGTTCTGACAGGTTGTCCACCGTACCGCTCTGCTTGACTCCACCAGTTCTTCACATAACCAACAGCAGTTGTGGAGAAGAGTCCAACCATAGGGTCAAACGTCGCTATTCATGTTGTACTAACCCACTCATGGACAAGCGCTCCCGCATGAACTCCCGGAGCGCTTGCTGTTCGTACTACGTCAAGATGTATGAAAGACAAACGAACAACCGACTAGAGCTTTGCGAGCAGCCCCGTTCTCTCGTTGAACTGGTCGATGAGTGCGTCGAACGCTGGAGCAGCAGTCCAGATCTGATTCCAGAACTCCGGCTCCCACAGTTCGCGCAGCTCCTCCGCGGTCTTGCCCTGCTGCTCGACCCAGGTGAAGTATTTGAGGTTGTGCAGCTGCTTGCGGTCGCGATAGTTGAGCTCCCGGTACCAGTCCGTCAGAATGCCCTCGAGGTACTTCGCATAGTCGAGTGCCGCGGCCATCTCGGTATAGGTGCCGTACTCGGCGCGCAATTCTTCGATGCGTGACAGGTACAGGTCGGCGGAATCTGTGAACACGGTGAAGACGATGTCGTTCTCGTCCATCTCCTCGTATTTGGCCATCTTGATCGCGGCGACCATGTTCGCCAGCGATGAGATACCCATGAGATTGAGCTGCTCGATGAGCTCGCGTGGGATACCTTTCTTCTCCAGGTAGGCCTTGCCTGCGTCCTCATTGAAGAGGCGGAGAAGATGCATCGGATACTCGTCGTCGATAGCGGCTACTGC
This sequence comes from Caldisericota bacterium, assembly GCA_026390155.1. GTDB lineage: Bacteria > Caldisericota > Caldisericia > Cryosericales > Cryosericaceae > Cryosericum. The sequence continues at coordinate 4,567 of JAPLGL010000004.1, read as the reverse complement.
GTCGGTGTTGCGGACGTTGTGGATCCAGGGGACGTGCTTGTCGCCGATTCCCTCGATACGGTGGGAACCAAACCCGTTTGCATAGAGCGTCGGGCACTGCAGGGCCTCGACAGCCGTGATGTGGCCGTAGGGATAAACCTTCTTCAGGTATTCGCCGGCACTGATGGTCCCTGCAGAGCCCGTGGCAGAGACATAGCCTGCCATGCGCGACCTGGGAGTCTTGATACTGTTGAAGACCTGCTCAAATGCCGAACCGGTCATGTCGTAGTGCCACAGGGCGTTGCCGAACTCCTCGAACTGGTTGAACACGACGATGGCTTCACCGCGAGTATCTTTCAGCTCATGCACCTTGTCGTAGATCTCCTTGACGTTGGACTCGGTTCCGGGAGTCCCAATGACCTCTTTTGTCCCGATCTCACTTAGCCAGTCGAAACGTTCCTTGCTCATCCCCTCCGGAAGAATGGCGACGGCGTCTGTGGCGAGCAGGGCACAGTCGAAGGCGCCACCACGGCAGTAGTTGCCCGTGGATGGCCAAACGGCTGCCTGCCGGGTCGGGTCGAACTGTCCGGTGACGAGTCTTGGGACGAGACAGCCGAATGCCGCGCCGACCTTGTGCGCGCCGGTGGGGAAATACTTGCCGACGATGCCCACGACGCGAGCTTTGATGCCAGTGATGGAACTTGGAAGTTCGATATAGTTCACGCCGCCATACAGGCCTGTGTTCACATCGTTGTGCCACGTGATACGGAACAGGTTGATGGGATTGACATCCCAGAGGCCGACACCCCTGAGCCTGGCCTTGACCTTGTCTGGGACAAGCGACGGGTCCTTCTGCTGTGCGAAGGTTGGGATGATGATGTTGCGATCCTGAGCCAGTTTGACGGTTGTTGCCAGGACGTCTTCGTGGATGGTCATGTCAAATACAGCCATGTTGTACTCCTCTCGTCAAAGAATTCGCACGCCAGGCGTGGAACCACTCATGGAAACCAAGTTCTGAGTCTAGCACCCTCTGATGGTTGTTCAACCCTTGTGTATGAAGAGGTTGACAAGGCGGCCGGTCACGTCGCGCAAGGCAGCGCCGAGAGGCTCGGGGTCGAGCGTCTTCTCCAGCTCGTTGTGAAACACGGCGAACGGGACGTGGCGCCCCTTGACCGCGATGAAGCCGTCATCACGTCCTTCGGACAGGCGTTCCCAGTCGTTCTCCTTGTAGTATCGCTCCATCTTGGCGTCCTCGAGCGAATGATATAGGATGGAATCGGCTTCTTCGGGGCGATAGCGCCTGCGGTTCTTGCGCAGGGACTCCTCGAATGAGACGTCGATATACAGAATGGCGGCACGCGCGAGCACATCGTCCGATAGATGCTGGAAAGCGCTTTCGAAGCCATGTGTTCCTCCGCGGGCAAACTCCATCAGGACCGTGTGACGTTCGAGGAACAATGGATCGCGCGCCAGCTTCTTGCGGAAATCCAGATCGATGCGTTCGATGAAGAAGTCCCAGATCCGGTCGTCCAGAAAGTACAGGTTGGTGTCCGTATCGCGCCGTGGCAGTCCCATGTGTTCGCGGATGTTGTCATCCTCAAAGGTCTGCCAGACGTAGAGAAAGTCGTCCAGCTCGTCGAATGGGGCAATATGATACTCCTGCAGTCGCTTTTCCCCGGGCAGGTGCTTGAGAAAGTCGATCGTTTCACTCTTGCCTGCAGCGGGTCGACCAATGAGCAGGATCACATCGAGTTTTTCCATGGTACCTCCATGCGGGGTGGCGCCCCAATCTCACTATCTGCCAGTCCGCCCTGAAAGCACGGATAGAGAACAGCCTGTCATCGTATCAGGCCACAGACGAAAGGCAATCAACGTGAGCATGGTTATGCCGTCAGTGCTTCCGTTGAAGTTCCTCGATGAGAGCCATCAAACGTGGCCGCTCCTGAGGGACTTCATCCGCGAGCCGTGCGACGGCCAGCGGCAGCAGCCACCCCCACATGGTGCCTGCTGCGTCAGGCTGCAGCTCGCGATAGCGCTTCAACCATGCTCTGTAGAACCAGTCCTTTGCTTCGCGCTCAACCCATGCTACGCGAAAGGACCCGGACGGGGCATCTGCTATCCGGAGCAGGAGTGCCGTTTGTGCTGCGTCGGATGCGGGTGTTCCACGTGCGGTAAACGACCAGTCGATGATCGAAGGGCCCTGGGGTGTCATGAGCACGTTGTCCGGGTGAAAGTCGCAGTGGCACAGGCTGTCTCCGTCGGGGAGCCGTTCGAGGGTGGCCAGGGCATCGCCTTTGACGCGTGCGACCACGCCGGCCCGGGCGATGCGCCGCGCCAGGTCCTCACGGCGAGAAGTCAGTCCTGGCGCATGAAAGTCATTCATGCGGGATTGCAGTTCGGCGAAGAGGCTGGAATAATATGGCACCCGTGCAGGCTCACGGCCGAGAAGAGTGAGCATGCTGAGTCCTGTCAGCCGTTCCAGCACCAACCCTCGCCGACCATCCACCGTGACGACACTCCTGAACTGGGGAGAAGGGATACTGGCGGCGTTGGCTGCCTGTGTCCCCTCCATTTCCTGATCGATAAGACGCGAAGGAAACCCCGGCACAAAGAGCTTGAGGACACTGTCTTCCTTCCAGGCATAGACGTCTGCAGTGTGTCCATGACCGAGCAGCGCTGCCGAGCCGATGTGTTCTTCCATAGTGTCCTCCTGATGATAATCCTGGGCAGACATGTCGTTCATGGCATGGCCCTGAGACGCGGGACAAGTATCCAGATGAGAACTGCACCTGTCAATGCCGCACAAGCGCTCGCAATGATGGCCACGGGCTCATTCGTCCACTGCGCCAGCCAGCCGATGAGAAGCGAGCCAACAGGCATTACTCCAAAGAAGACCAGGCTGTAGATGGCGCTGACGCGCCCGCGCAGCGAATCTGCAACCTGTGACTGGACGAGGACGTTGCAGAGGCTGATGACCAGGATGCTGGCAAATCCAACCAGGGCCATGAGAAGCATCGCAGGGGCTGTCGAGCGAATCGCGGCAAAAACCAGAAGAGCGACGGGATAAGCGAATGTCCCAAACGTGGCAATGCGCCCCTTCACCTTGAGATGGCTGATGGTGGCGATAGTCAGCCCTGCCAGCAGGGCACCGATGCCACGTGCAGACTGCAGCAGGCCATTGATCGTCGCGCCGGTGGCAGAGGTGCCATGAAGAACCTTGATCGCCCAGGCCGGAATGAGGGCACTGAAGGAGAGGCCGAACAACGATGTGATACCGACGAGGAGGATAACGGTGCGGATGTTCTCGTGCTGCCAGACGTATCTGAGCCCATCGACGATGCCGGCCATCGGGTGTTCATCCCTTGGCGACAGCGGAACCGGTCGAAGGTGCATAAGCAGAAGCGCTGCGATAACCGCAAGGAACGACAGCCCGTTGATGGTGAAGCACCAGGCTGGTCCCAGCAAGGCATAGACTGCGCCCGCCGCTGCCGGTCCCAGGGCTGTCGCCACATTGAACATCGAACCATTGAGGGCGACGGCATTGGGAAGGTGCCGCCTGTCGTCAACCAGCTGGTCGACGAGGGCCAGGCGTGCCGGCGAGTCGAACGTGTTGGCGATGCCCAGCAGAAATGCCAGGACCAGGATGTGCCACGGGCGCACAGCGCCAGTGAATGTCAACACTGCCAGAACGAAGGCCAGCACCATCATGGCAGACTGGGTATAGAGCATTAGTCTCTTGCGGGGCATGCGGTCGGCAACCGTTCCCGCATAGAGCATGAACAGCCAGACTGGGATGCCATTGGCGAACGCAACATAGCCGAGAAAGGCAGCTGACTTGGTCAACTGATAGGCAAGGTAGCCCTGCGCGGTCATCTGCATCCAGGTACCAAACAGGGAAACAAGCTGTCCGGCGAACCAGATGCGGTAGTTCGGGTACTGCATGGCTGCAAAGGTGTCGCGTGGGCTGATGCGCCGCACGGAAACCGCATCCTGGGTATCGAAGCACTCCGCAGCAGAACCCTTGTTCATCTTCTCATCGACCACTCATCCGACCTCGTTGACCAGGAATCGTACGTTGTATGCGTTGCACCATGAGTTTAGCACAAACTGGCGACAGAGGGTCGGACGCTTGATTGAAATCTCTCTTACAGCTATAGTAGAAACAGTCAAGATCGCGTGACTGTTCAACAATCAGTAGCTCATCCACGAGAGGGGGAACGGTATGAAGAGAATCACCGTGGTTCTGCTTGTCCTCAGCTTATTGCTCGTCGCAGGCTGTGGAAACCCAACACCGAAAACGGAGACGGGAAAGGTCACCATCACGGTCGAGGACGATAGTGGAACTCTTGTCAAGGGAGCTGCCGTCACGTTGACAGACAGTGACGGCAAGGTGCTGTGCGCTACATCCAGTGCCGACGGGGCAGCGGTGTTCAAAGCTGTAGCCTATGGCGACTACGATGTTGCATCGTCCATGAATGGGTATGCCGACGGAACAGATACGATCACCGTCGACTCCAGCAGCCAGGATCTCTCCCTGAGCATGACCTCTACCGCAGCGAACCCCAGTGGTTCCGGCGAGGATACCAGC
>JAPLGL010000058.1 GCA_026390155.1 Caldisericota bacterium | reverse complement strand
GCACGGGTTCTCCAGGGGTACCTGGGGGTCCTGCTGTTCAGCTCGGTCCAGTACATCGAGACCAGGCTCTTCTATGCCAGGCGCAACACCATGACTCCCATGTTCATCAGCGTTGCCAGTCTGACGATGAATGTTGCCCTCAACTATCTGCTCGGCTTCGTCTTCCACCTTGGCGCCTATGGGCTCGCCATCGCCTCGTCGATTGCCGCCTTCGTGAGCATGACGCTTATGTATCTCGTGTATCGGCGCAAGTACGGGGCCGTCGACTATGTCCTCATTTTCCGGGACGTCCTGAAGATGGCCGGAGGTACGCTGATCATGGCTGCCGTCATTATTGCCGCGCAGGCCCGGGTCCATATTCTGCCGCTCATTGCCGTTGCTTTTGTCTCCTACCTGACCGCCACCGTGCTTCTTCGGGAGGATGAGGCGACGGGATATCTGAGGCTTGGCCGCAGGCTCCTGGAGCGTATTGTCAGAAGGAAATGATGCTCCCGCAGTGGTTTTGTGAGTTTGCCAATTTGCGCTAGACTGCTCTCAGGCGGAACCGCTCAGTGCAACCGTGAAGACAGCCGTGCGTGAGCCATAGGTGGACGGGACGCGGAGAAGGAGGTTGACATGGCAGGAAGACCGAGAGCTGCAGAACCACAGGTGATCGACGAGCCCAGGGAGAGTGAGGACGCCCGCCATTGTGCTTCGTTGAACGCGTATGGCAGCTACCTGTATGGTCAGGGCAGGTGGGAAGAGGCTCGCGCGGTCTTCATCAAGGCTTCGAGTGTCCTGCCCGAGGATGATGTGACGCGCAAGAACCTTGCTGTCGCTTCCAGTGCCTGCGGGTTGAACAATGAGGCGATCGAGATTCTTGCCGGCTTGGTCGACAGATTCCCCGAGGAGGCTTCTCTCCACAACAGCTATGGCCTGGTGTTGCACAATGCCGGTCGCCTCGAGGAGGCTGGCACCGAGTTCGCGCAGGCAGCCGAGCTTGCCCCGACGGAATACATGTTCTGGCACCACAAGGGCACAAATGCTCTTGCTCAGCACAAGACGTCTGCCGCGATTGCGGCGCTGGCCCGTGCCATCGCTCTCCCGGGTGCCGCCCCGGCCTGCTACTACAATCTGGCCATGGCGCTGGGTGCCGCAGGCGAGACGGAACGAGCGACGATGTTTCTGCAGAAGGCGATTGCCCTGCAGGCAGAAGACCCCGAGCTTCTCGTGCGCGTGTCGAGAATCATGAACGGCTGGGGCAGGAGCGCCACGGCCATCGAGTGTATGCGGGCATTCGTCCGGTCAGGCAGGCGAAGCCGCGAGGTTGAGGCGCTGCTCAGCGAGCTGCTTGCTGACGGCTGATCGGGTTCATGCTTCAGGACGACGTCTGGTCATACTGCAGCTCCCTTGAGTTGTTGGTGCCCGGTGCCCGGGTAGTCGTCGCCGTTTCGGGCGGGTCGGATTCGGTTGCGTTGCTGCGGCTGCTCTGCTCACTTCGCGAGAGTCATCGGCTCGAGCTCGTCTGCGCCCATTACAACCATCAGCTCCGTGGTGCCGAGAGTGATGCGGACGAGTCATTTGTGCGGGACCTTGCCGGCTCACTGGAGGTGCCATGCGAGACAGGGTCCGGGGATGTCGGGGCGCATGCGGAGGAACACCATCTCAGCCGCGAAGAGGCGGCCCGGGAATTGCGGCTTCGTTTTCTCCGCATGACGGCGATCACGACCGGAGCAGCGTGCATTGCAACGGCTCACACCCGCGATGACCAGGCCGAGACAGTCCTGTTCCGATTGTTCAAGGGGACCGGCCTGCGGGGGATAGCGGGCATTGCTCCGCGGACGGGAATGTTCATCCGTCCCTTGCTCGCAGTGTCAAAGGAACAGCTTCAGAGCTGGCTGCTGGCACAGGGTTTTGCGTGGCGCGATGATCCTTCTAACGCCGATGCCCGGTATGAGAGGAATTTCATCCGCACGAGGGTGATCCCGCTGATCGAGAGTCGCTTTCCTTCCGTGAAAACGGCCGTCTCTCGAACGGGAGAGTTCGCCCGCGCCACGTGTGACCTGTTTGAACGGCAGACTGAGCAGGTCACGGACAACATCGAGATCCTGGAGGCGGGCGACGGAAGTCATCCGGGAGCGCTGCGCCTGGCCAGGGCAGCGCTTGCGAGTCTGCCTGATCCCCTGCTGCAATATGCGCTGGAGGGAGTGTTTGCCACGGCGGGCGTGGGTCCCAGCTTCGACCGGCTCACGCGGAGCACACAGGCCATACGGGGCGGCAGGACGGGCATCCGCGTCACACTGGATGACCGGCTGATGCTCGAGGTCGGCTACCAGCACGTGTACGTCTATGGTGCTGCGTTTACCGGCCGTTTCCTCGAACCGCAGGAGATAGGGACGTTTCCCGCAACAGTC
>JAPLGL010000072.1 GCA_026390155.1 Caldisericota bacterium | reverse complement strand
TGCTGACGAGATTCACGACACACCTCTCGGCAACCTCATCGTCATACGCAAGGGCCGTTCGAGCGAACACTCCATTCTCTTCGCCGCGCATCTCGACGAGGTCGGCGCCTGGGTGACACGGATCAATGACCGTGGCTTTCTCGGCATCCACTGCCGCTCGGTCGATGAGCGCGTCTGGCCGGGTCTGCAGGTCATCGTCCATGGCACAAAATCTGTGCCCGGCATTATCGGACTAAAGCCGGTCCACGTCATGTCGCACGACGAAATGGACAAGCCGGTCCCTCCCGACGAACTCTGGGTCGACGTCGGCCTTCCACGTGATCAGGTCGTCACCATGGTGCCCATCGGTTCGACGGTCACGTTCACGGCCGGCATCAGCCATCTCATGAACGAGCGGTTTGCGGGAAAGACCCAGGATGACCGCCTCTGCGGTGTGGCCCTGGTGCAGGCTCTCGAACTGCTGAAGGATGTGACACTGCCGTATGACGTCGTCATGGCCTTCACCGTCCAGGAGGAAATCACGGGGAACGGCGCCTGGACCAGCGGCTACTTCGCCCATCCTGACGTCGGTATCGCCGTCGACGTCACTCATGCAGACACCGACGGCGTTCCCGAGCACAAGACCATTCCACTTGGGGGAGGTCCGGGCGTCGCTGTCGGCCCGGTCGTCAACGACCATGTCCTTGAGCTCATTCGCAAGAGTGCGAAGGCTGTCGAAATCCCCACCAGCGAAGAACCCTGCATGTCCTCTTCCGGCACTGATGCGGACGAGCTGCAGCTGGTTGGATCCGGCATCGCCGCAGGCGTTCTGAGTATTCCGCTGCGCTATATGCACTCGCCTGTCGAGACCGCGGACCAGATTGATGTCGACAGGACGGCGAGACTCATTGCCGAGGTCGCGAAGGGCTTCGACGCAGTGTTCATAGGAGAGCTGTATGGAACAGACAAGCATTGAACTGCTGAAGAAGCTCGCCGAGGCCCGCGGCATTTCGGGGCACGAAGACGAGGTCGCCGCCATCCTCAGAACAGAACTCGAGAGCCATGTCGACCGGTTCGAGCGCGACTCCATCAAGAACCTGTTCGCAATCAAGGGCATGGACAAGCCAGGGCCCAACGTCATGCTCAATGCACACATGGACGAGGTCGGCCTCTACGTCACCCGCATCACCAAGGAAGGGTACCTGCACATCGGCAAGGCCGGCGGCATCGATGACCGGCTGCTGCTGGGCAAGAAGGTTCTGGTCGGAGGGGGCCGCCTGCCTGGCGTGACAGCCATCAAGGCTGTGCATCTGTCCACCCGAGAAGAAACCGCGACCACCGTCATCAAGGCAGAGGACATCGTCGTCGATATTGGCGCCAAATCGGACAAGGAGCTGGCGGGCAAGGTGGCCATCGGCGACCAGATCACGTTCGACACGCCGTTCGGGACATTCGGCGACGGGTATCTGGTTGGCAAGGCATTTGACGACCGCATTGGCTGTGCGATCGTGGCTGAGCTGCTCAAGATGGATTGGCCCTTCTCTGTCATCGGGATGTTCTCGGCACAGGAAGAAGTGGGGACCAAGGGGGCCATGGTCGGCGCGTGGCGTTACCCGCCCGACATCAGCATCACCGTCGAGGGCACCATCGCCGCCGATATTGGCGAGGTCAAGGACTACCAGGAAGTCACCAGACTGGGCGACGGCGCCGTGCTCACCATCAAAGACGGTGGCATGATTACAGACCACCGGCTTCGCAACCAGTTAATCGAGATCGCGAAGGCAAACGGGCTTCCTTGGCAATTCAAGCGCATGCCAGCAGGCGGTACGGACGCCCGAAGCATCCAGCTTGCCAGGGCCGGGGTGCGAGCACTGGCAGTCGCCGTCCCCGCGCGCTACATCCACTCTCCTGTGTCGCTCATCAAGGTCTGCGACTACGAAAACACGCTGACGCTCCTTTCCAAGTTCCTGGCACAACTTGCCACCACGGAGGCATAGATGAACGAACTCATCCATACACTGACACAGACTTGGGGACCCACCAGCTACGAAGAGCGCATTCGCGGCGTGATCACGCGCGAACTCGATTCCCTGCATCTGGACTACCGGGTGGATGCGCTGGGAAACCTGATCTACTGCATCCCAGCTCCAGGAAAGCCAAAGCTGCTGCTGTCCGCTCACATGGACCAGATCGGCATCATCATCACACACGTCGACAAGGACGGATTCCTTCGCTTCGGTGCAGTTGGCGGGCTCGATCTGTACAAGGTTCTGGGACATCGATTCGTGTTCGCGAATGGGACAGTCGGCGTCGCAGCCGTGGAAAGCAAAGACCACAAGACACTTGAGCATCTGACCCTGGACAAGCTGTTCCTCGACATCGGCTCAGTGTCAAAGGATGATGCCCTCCTACGTGTCGCCATCGGCGATTTCGCGGTCTACATGGGCGACTGTGTGCAGGTGGGGAACCGCGTGACCTCCGCGGCACTCGACGACCGCATCGGTTGCTACGTCCTCATCGAGGCGCTAAAGACCGCAGTGGGGAAGGAGCTGAACTACGAGACGTATGCCATGTTTAGCGTGCAGGAAGAGATCGGCATCAAGGGCGCCAAGGTTGGGGCGTGGGGTGTCCAGCCGGACCTCGCCATCGCTCTGGATGTGACCGCCTGGGGTGACACGCCAGAAAGCTACGTCCTGGATATTGGCCTGGGCAAGGGTCCCGCGATCAAGGTCAAGGACGCTGGCATGGTCGCGACGCCTGCCGTCCGCGACCTGCTCATCGAGACAGCGAAGAAGCACGGCATCCCGTTCCAGCTTGAGGTCCTCCAAGCAGGTACGACTGACGCAGCTGCCATCCAGTCCAACGCCAGCGGCGTCCCTGCCGGGGTGATCAGCATCCCTGACCGCTATGTCCACAGCGCCAGCGAGATGGTCGACCTTGGCGACGTCGAAGGCTGTGTCAAGCTACTGGTGGCCGTCCTTCTCAAATAGCAGCCGGAGACCTCAGTGGCACGTCCTCGAACGTTTATTGTCATCGCAGCGGCAATCCTTCTGATTGCGGCCGGCGTTCTAGCGGCCCTGCTGTTCGCCCCCTCCCTTTCGAACTGGCGAGAACCGCGCGTCCAGTGCTCTCTGCAACTGGACCGCCCGGTCCGGCTGCCACCACGTACCCCGCTCACGCTGACATTTGTGACACGCGGCATTCGTGGCTCATACACTTACGACGTCTCCGTCGACAACGATGACGTCGGCCGGGGGACGACGTCTGTCGACCGCTTCACCGTTCCAGTCACCTTCGGCGCCTCCGGCTTGTCCACAATCTCGGTCACGCTGACCCCTGCAGACAGCAAACCCCGGAACTTCCTGTTCTCACTGACAATACCCTGACTGATGCTCCAAGACAGACAAAACCGGCAGCCCCATGGGGCTGCCGGTTTACACGTTTCCTGTCTCTCTGGATTCAGAAACCCCGTCACCTGTCTTCGCGTGCGTAGGGTATCCCCAGTTCCTTGGGCGTTCCAACGTGACGCACACGGACGATGAGCGTTGCCACGATGATGACCGCGAACGTTGTGAGGTAGGGCAGCATCGACAGCAGAGCGCTGTTGATGTAGGTGCCGCCCGCCTGGAGTTGAAGCTGCAGTGCCTCGATGCTTCCAAACAGGAACGATCCCAGGAGCGCATTGAAGGGGTTCCACATGGCAAAAACCACGAGCGCGACGGCAATCCATCCCTTGCCGGACGTGATACCGTTGAGCCAATAGGGGTGGATGCCACACGTGATGTAGGCTCCACCGGCTCCTGCAAGAGCTCCTCCCAGGATCGTCCAGAAGTAGCGCGTGCCTGCAACGTTGACTCCCATTGCGTCTGCGGCGTTCGCATTCTCACCGACGGCCCTCAGGTTGACGCCGACCTTCGTCTTGAACAGCAGGAACCAGAACAGGGCTACCAGGACGTACGCTGCATAGACCACCAAGTCCTGACTAAACAGAATCGGACCCAGGACCGGGATCCTGGACAGCGCAGGGACAGCCATCGGCTTGATGGCCGTCGTGAGACGCTGAGAGACCCAGCTATCGCCATAAAAACTGGTGAGGCCCGTCCCGAAAATGGCAAGCGCCAAGCCTGTGACCGTCTGGTTGCCGCGGAGCGTCACACAGATGAAAGCGTGAATGGCCGCCGCCGCTGCTGCTGCAGCCATGCCAATCAGCAGACCGACATACGGATTGCCCGTCTTCATGGCTCCAAGGAACCCAAAGAATGCACCAATCAGCATCAGTCCCTCGAGCCCAAGATTCAGCACGCCGCTGCGCTCCGTCAGGACTTCACCCAGCGTGGGAAGCAGGAGAATGGTTCCGGACTGGATGGCTCCTGCGAAGACCTTGATCAGGATGCTGGCAAGAGTAGGGTTCATAAGGCCCCCCGAGCACTCTCGTCTGAGGCCCCCGAGCACTTTTCCCCAATGCGGGAGGTGCTTCTGGGGGGCGTACTCAGTCTCCTCGTCAGGCTGACACGGTAGTGCGTGACAATCTCTCCTGCAAGCAGACAGAAGAGAATCGAGCTCTCGATCACGCCAACGATGCCAAAGGGCACCCGCATGACGATCTGGATCTGGTAGCCGCCGGCTTCGAGAGCTGCCAGAAGCACCGAGACCCCTACCGCAATCAGCGGATCGAGTCCCGCCAGCCACGCCGCAATGATGGCCGTATACCCGTAATCCGAGTTGATCTCTAGCTGCAGGATGCGCAGCACTGCTGAGGTATGCGCGATGCCGGCCAAGCCGGCAAGGCCTCCCGAGATGACAGCGGCGATGATGACCGTCTTGAGAACATTGATACCGGCGTATCTGGCTGCGCGCTCGTTCTCGCCCAAGACTCGGGCCTCATACCCGAAGCGGGTCTTCCGAATGATGATCCAGACCATCACCGCTGCAGCCAGTCCGAAGAACAGCCCGATGTGCAACCGGGAGGGGGCTGCGAGAATGCGCGGAAGCTGGGCATTGAGGGCGAAGCTCCTGGAGAGTGGAAACCCGCGAGTACCCCATGTGCCATACATAAAGAACCACAGAATGTATGAGGCGATGTAGTTGAGCAGCAGTGTCGCTATGACCTCGTTGACGTTCCAGTACACCTTGAGAAGTGCAGGGATGATCGCCCACACTGCTCCTCCAAGCGTACCGAGCACCATCATCAGCGTCAGCAGCAGTGGCCGGGACATCGTCGCCGGGCCGAACAGCGCCAGATAGGACCCGCAGATGGCCCCGATGATATACTGACCTTTCGCCCCGATGTTGAAGAATTTCATGCGGTACACCAGGCAAAGCCCGGTTGAGATGAGGATGAGGGGCACCGCGATCACCAGGGTCTCCGAGAAAGTGTAGGCCGAGCCAAACGCTCCCTTGATAATGGCTCCATACGCTTTCAGCGGGTTGACGCGGGCAAACAGCATGACAACAGACCCCATGAGCAGGCCTAGCAAGACCGAACTGATGGGCACCAGGACACGGAGCCGCAGCGGCGTCTTGTCACGCTTCTCGAGTCGCAGCATTTCAGACTCCTCTTCCGGTCAAGCCTTGACGACCGTGGCGCCCGCCATCATCAGGCCAATCTGAGCAATATCAACGTCGTGCACGTCGACGATACCCACGATGTTTCCCTCATACATCACCGCGACCCGGTCTGCGACCGTAAGAATCTCATCAAGGTCCTCGCTGATCAGCAGCACCGCTACCCCGTTGTCTCGCTGTTCCAGCAGCGTCTTGCGCACAAACTCGGTCGCCCCCACGTCGAGCCCTCGGGTCGGATGTTCCGCAATAAGCAGCCTCGGATTCCCTCCGATCTCCCGGGCAAGCAGCAGCTTCTGCATGTTGCCACCGGACAGGACCTTGACTGGAGCATTCCGGAGGGGCACGGCGATGTCGAACTTCTCGATGAGTCCGTCTGCATAGGTACAGGCAGCAGCATAGTCGATGAATGCTCCCTTGCTCATCGGTTCCTGCCGGTACTTCCTGAGCATGGCATTCTCAACCGTAGAGAGATTGGGCACCAGGCCAACGCCCAGCCGATCGCCTGGTATGTAATTCACCCCTGCGGATGCCAGCGTGCATGGCGTCGCATTGGTCACGTCGATGCCCTCGACCGTGACGTGTCCGCTGACAAGGTGGCGCAGCCCTGTGATACATTCTGCAAGCTCAACCTGTCCGTTGCCTGCCACGCCCGCGATGCCCACAATCTCGCCACCGTGGACGGTGACGTTCAGCTTGTTGAGTGCCATGATGCCACGGTCATTCCAGGCCCGAGCATCTTCAACCCTGAGCACTTCCCGGCCCGGTTCGGTGTCTCCCCGTTCAAGGCGAAACAGGACGTCACGCCCGATCATCATCTTCGCGAGCTCGCGCTCGCTGACGGAGGCAGTATCGACCGTACCGATCAGCCTTCCCTTCCGCAGCACCGTAACGCGGTCAGAAACGGACATGACCTCATTAAGCTTGTGGCTGATGAAGATGATGGACTTGCCCTCCGACTTCATCTCCCTAAGGATGCCAAACAGTTCCTCGGATTCCTGCGGTGTCAGGACAGCCGTCGGCTCATCCAGGATCAGGATGCGAGCGCCCTTGATCAGCGTCTTGATGATCTCGACGCGCTGCTGTTCACCAACCGATAGCTGCCAAATCTTGGCATAGGGGTCGACACGAAAACTGTACTTCTTTGCGATGGCCTCAATTTGGCCGGCCACCGACCTCTTGTCGATGTAGAAACCCTGAGTGTCGAGCCCGAGAATGACATTCTCGATCACAGAGAGAGAATCGACCAGCATGAAGTGCTGATGGATCATCCCAATGCCATGCTTCATGGAATCGAGCGGCGAACGCAGATCAACACGCTTCCCCTCGATGACGATCTCGCCCTCGTCGGGATAGTAGATCCCGTCCAGCACGTTCATGAGTGTCGACTTGCCGGCTCCGTTCTCGCCCAGCAGCGCATGGATTTCGCCCTTCCGCAATGCGAAGTCCACATGGTCATTGGCCACGATGCCCGGAAAACGCTTGGTGATACTGCTCATGACGAGCATCAGTTGTTCCTGGCCATCCATCTTTTCCTCCATAGAAGAACGGCTCCCCGGCACCACGCCGGGGAGCCGTGAGTGTTCTCTATGAACCGCTCTTTGGGATTTCGCCGATGACGCCCCGTACGAACCACTGCAGGTTCAGCTGGTCAGCATCGGACATTGTTGTGCCGGCAGGAACTACGGTCTCGCCCTTCTGGTTGACCATGGGTCCGTCGAACGGCGTGTACTTGCCGTCAAGGATGAGTTGCTTGCGGGTGTTCACGTAATCGATGACAGCCTGCGGAACGGCCGAACTGATAGGGGCGATGTCGACGATACCATCAGACATGCCTCCCCAATAGTCGGCGTTGGTCCATGTTCCGCCTTCGACGGCTTTCGCGACCTTGAGATAGTAGGGACCCCAATGCCAGATGCGGGACGTGAGCACGGACTTGGCTTCCTCTGGCGTCTTCATGCCGGCAGCCATGTCCATGTCGTAGCCGATGCCGTACTTGCCGGCTGCAAACGCCGCGTCGAGAGGCGCGGGAGAGTCGACGCCGGAAACGATGATGTCGCATCCCTGGTTGAGCAGGGATTTGGCCGCATCGCCCTCCTTTGCGGGATCGAACCATGAGTTAGTATAGATGACAGTGACAGTAGCCTTGGGGTTCACTTCGCGAAGGCCGACCGTGAAGGAATCGACCTCGCGGATGCACTCTGGGATCGAGAACGGCAGAACGAACCCAATCTTGTTGGCCTTGGTCATCTTGCCTGCGACAAGCCCGGAGAGATAGTCAGGTTGCTCCATGCGGCCGAAGTATGTTCCAAGGTTGTCAGAACGCTTGTACCCGGAGGCATGCATGAACTTGACCGTGGGATTGTCCTTGGCCGTGTTCACCATTGCGTCCATGAAGCCGAAGCTGGTGCCGAAGACGAGGTCGTAACCTGCACTGGCGTAGTCACGGAATGTCTTTTCGGCCTGAGATCCTTCGGGGATGTTCTCCGAATACTGGGTCTCGACGTTAGGGTCGTTCTGCTGGAGGTAGAGACGGCCGTCTTCATGCGCCTGTGAATATCCGCCGTCATTGTGTGGCCCAACATAGACAAAGGCGACTTTCAACTTCTTGGTGACAGGAGGCGTTACTTCCGCCTTCTTGCAGCCGGTCGAACCTACGACGAACGCGATGGCAAGCAGTACAACCAGTGAAACTTTCAGGAATCTCATACTCTCTAGCCTCCCATTACTAGACTGACGTTCTGAAGCACGACTTCCAGCGAAGTTCACTTGCCCGGGCGCCATGCTTTTCCTGTGGCACAACCCTGATGCCCGGTACGTTCCCGTTCCTTGGTTCACCCGCCATTGTATCAACATCACTGTGCAAGTAAAGCCAGGCCTCTGATTTGCCATACTCCGCATGAACAGCCATGCAGACCGTTCAGTGACATGACACCGTTGACTCAGGGTGGCCAAGTGCTATTCTCTTGCAGGGTGCCCGAAAGGGCTGAGAGAGTCGTGCGGCTCAACTCGTTGAACCTGATCTGGGTCATGCCAGCGTAGGGAGACAGAGCAGTATCGCGACGCCCCACAATCTCAAATGATTGGGGAGGTATCCATGGAACGTAGAGCGAACAAGGCGATTACCGTCAAGGAAATAGCCGAGATGGGCATCGCCGTTGCACTTGGTGCCGCGCTTTCCTACTTTTCCAAACTGCTCCCGCACATGCCAATGGGCGGAACCGTAGCTCTGGGCTCAATTCCCGTTTTCTACATAGCTCTCAAGCGAGGGCTGCGCGACGGGCTGCTCACGGGGCTTGCCCTTGGCTTGATCACCATGGCCACCGACTGGTGGTTCGTGCACCCAGTGCAGATCGTGCTCGACTAC
>JAPLGL010000077.1 GCA_026390155.1 Caldisericota bacterium | reverse complement strand
GTCCATCTGTACCATGATCTCGTCTGTCAGGCCAAAGCCCGTCCCAAACACGAGCAGGTACGGATGATCTGCCGCACGAATCTTGTCGCCCATTGCCGGATAGCCGATGGAGTTGGGAAACGTCCGCGCGCTCGTGGCTATCAGGACTGGTTTCTCGCCTTCCACAAGCTGAATATCGGCAAGGGCTTCTTCGAAGTGCGTCACGACTCGCAGCAGTGACAGCGACTCGGCGCGATTCGGATTGTACTCGTGTCCAAATCCTTCGTTCCAGAACTGAGCGATGCGCAGGGCGATCTGCTGTTCCTGAGGAAGGGGCTCGACTTCATACATTGCCCTGGCTCCGTAGGTCTTGCCAGCCCTGGCGATGTCATGGATGTCGTGGATGACGATAGACGTCGTAACGATCTCATGGTGCTTGTTGTAGACCGGATGGTGTACGACGGCCAGATACAGCCTGAAGTCAATCAAGGATCACTCTCAGGTCTGCCAGCACCTTGCTGAGATACTTGCGGTCCTGGTCGGTCAAGTCGAAATCCCGCAGGAGGTCGGGCCTTCGAATGAGCGTCCTTCGGAGTGCCTCCTCGCGACGCCACCTGGCGATGTTGGCGTGATGCCCCGAAACAAGAACCTCAGGCACGGTCTCCCCGTCCAGCTCCCGTGGGCGTGTGTACTGAGGGTACTCCAGCAGCCCCGAGGAGAAGCTCTCCTCGCCGGTGGATGCGGCGTTGCCGGTGGCGCCCGGAAGCAGACGCGTAATGGCGTCGATGATCTCGATGGCCGCAATCTCGCCTCCGGAGAGCACAACGTCTCCAATCGAGATAGTGAGGTCGAGCCGTTCCATGACACGCTCATCGACGCCCTCGTAGCGCCCAGCCAAAAACAGCAGTCGCTCCTCATACGCCAAGTCCTCCACCATGTGCTGTGTCAGGCGGTCGCCCTGTGGAGCAACTCCGATCTTGAGCCATGAGCCCACTGGATTGTCGATCGTGTCCAATGCCTCCATGAGCGGCTTGGGCAGGAACATCATCCCCACACCCCCACCAAATGGGATGTCATCGGTCGTGTGATGACGGTCATGCGTATAGTCACGAAGGTCGACAGCCTCGAAGTCCAGGATGCCCTTGTCGATGGCCATCTTCATGACGCCGATCTGTGTAAAAGGTTCGTACAGCTGAGGAAATATGGAGATCGCTTTGATTTTCATGGCAGCAACAGTATAGCAGACCCGCCAACTTGCCAAGGACAACCCATGGACCACGTGGAAACGCCCCGGCGTGGCCCGGGGCGTTTCGAGACACAGAGATCTAGACTACTTGGATACCGTACGGGTCCCGGTGCCTTTCTCCGGCTTGGTGGCAACCGGTTTCAGATAGGTGTCCATCCAACGGCGAATGCTGTTCAGGCGCTCAATGCGGCGGTCCGTTCGTCCAGTGCGCGACAGCCCGTGAGGTTCTTCCGGAAAGGTTACGAATTCGCTGGGCACATGATTCACCTTGAGGGCGGTAAAGACCTGCTGGCCCTGCTCGATGGCACAACGGAAGTCCATTTCATTGTGGATGACCATCGTTGGCGTCGTTGCGTTGCCCAGATACTTCACCGGGGACCTGTCCCAGAGCACATCGATGCTCTGCTGCGGAGACTTGTTTCCACAGGGAAACTGGAAAACCCAGTTGAGATCGCTGGTGCCCCACATGCTGATGAAGTTGCTGACGCTGCGCTGTGTTGCCGCAGCAGCGAAGCGGTGCGTGTGGCCGATGATCCAGTTGGTCATGTAGCCTCCATAGCTGCCACCGGTGACACCCATGCACTTGCGATCAATGTAAGGCTTCTTCTCGACAAAGTCAGTCCAGTCCATGAGGTCGTCAAAATCGACGCTGCCCCACCGGCCCCAGATGGCCTTCTCGTGCTCCTCGCCATATCCGGTCCCACCCCGCGGATTGCTGAAATAGACGACATAGCCACCCGCCGCCAGGAAGTAGAACTCGTGCATGAACAGGTTGCCATACTGGTCCTGCGGACCACCATGGATTTCGAGAATCGATGGGTACTTCTTCTTGGGGTCAAACCCTGGAGGCGTCATGATCCACCCCTGAAGGTCATGTCCGTCGCGTGCCTTGAACCACACTTCTTCGACCCTGCCAAGGTCCAGCTGACTGAGGAGTGCCTGGTTCAGATGTGTCAGCTGGCGGGCATCTCCTGTGTCCATGTCCCGTACCCACACCTGCCCAGGATCAGTCATGGTGCCCAGGAAATAGGCCATCATCTTCTGCTGATGGTCGACGGTGAACGTGCCAACACTGCCGGGGGTATCGATGACGGTATAGAGCGTCCCCACGTTGACGACGATTGCCATTAGCTTTGTGCTCCCATGCTCGGAAATCTGGAAGTATACGACCTTGCCATCTGCTGACCACACGGGAGGCATCTGAAGCCCTCCCCCCACATCATTCAGGGTCGAGCACGTGAGCGAGATGTCGTACGGCCTGGTCACGCTGCGTGCTATTCCCTTCCCGTCGGCAGGAGCAACCCACAGCTCGACGTTCTGCCACCATTCGTTCCAACCCCTCGGGCCAACATAACATATCGTACTTCCATCGGGCGAAAAGACCGGCGTACCATTCCAACCTGGAGGCGTCTTGATAAGCCTCATATTACCGCCAGCTGCCGGCATGACATATATATCAACCAGGTCCGGCTTGAGGTCTGGGTCGTCGCTTCGATTGCTGCAGAAAACGATCGACTTGCCGTCCGGAGACCACGATGCGCCGTACTCGTCATACACGCTTCCCGAGGTGAGCTGCTTTGCCCGGCCTTTGGCAATATTGACGATCCATAGGTGCGTCCGTTCGTGCCCGAGCCACCCCTGGCCGTCTCCGCGGTAGAACATGCGCGTGTAGTGGCGCGAGACAACTCCCAGCTTCTTCTTTGCCTCGTCCGCCTCACGGTCGATGGCCTCCTGATCCTTCCGGGTGAATTCCAGCAGGAGACTCTTGCCATCAGGTGACCATGTCAGGCTGGAGATGTCGCCCTTGAGGTCCGTAAGGCGACGCGCCTCCCCGCCGTCAGCACTGATGACATAGACCTGCGCGCTCTCGCCTTCCTTGCGCGACGACAGAAATGCGAGAGTCCGTCCGTCGGGCGACCACCTTGGGGATGCATCTGTCTGGTCTCCCTGCGTGAACTGGCGCTCGCCAGAACCATCCGTGGGTGCCATCCACAGATTCGCGTACTTCTTCTGTGTCTTCTTGTCCACACGCTGAACGCCGTATACAACTTGTCTGCCGTCTGGCGACAAGCGAACGTCTGTGAGAAGCTGCAGTGCATACAGGTCCTGCGCCGTGATGGAACGCAGTGATTGCTTCGGTCGTGTCATGAGTTCCTCCATCGTTTCCGTGTCAGTGGCGGCAGTGCGTGTGCACCTATTCCAGCTGCAAGTTTCCGTGTCCATTGTAGGCAAAACCGGGCGCACGTATAGCGGAAACCGAAAGAAGCCCCGGCACATACGACCGGGGCATTCTCAAGATGAATAGGAGACGAGTTAAAACTCCTGTCGCTGCAGCACGCGGTACGAGATCCATAACATGCAGGCACTCAGAGCCACGCCCACCGCAATGGGCACCAGCTGTGGAACCGGGCGCCCGACAAGGGTCGAGTTCCCAAACAGCGCAAGCGGGTTGAGCCAGTGAAGAGGCTTGAACTGGCCGGCGACTGAAAGAACAATGATGATGCCGCCCGTGAAGAGCATCGCCTTCATACGATCAGGCACGAGCACCGAGAGTAGTGTCGCAAGAGATGCGAAGTCGAGCAGTGCAATGACGCAGTGCAGTGTCGCGGTCAGCACGAATGCGGCCTGAGGCACCTTGCCTACGATGACGGCACCCAGGACGGCCGCTCCCGTGGAGACCAGTACTGCCAGCACAAGCCCTGCGAACAGGACGATGATCTTGGATGCCAGGATCATGCCTCGGCTGACTGGCCGCGAGAACAGGAAGATGGCTGTGTGCAGTTCCCTCTCTCCGGCAACGGCACTGCTCAGCAGTATGACCGCGAGGACAGCACCCACCTGCTGCAGATTCTTGCTGAACCACTGGGAGTACAGATATGCATTCACATTGCTGAAGTCGGGCATCAGCTTCTTGATCAGATCCGCATACTCTGGCGGGATCTGACCCATTCCCGGAATGCCGCCCTCGAGGAAACGATAGGCAATGGAGACAGCCAATCCTATCAGCATCAACAGCACGCATCCTATGATGATCTTCAAGCGGTTTTCCCGCAGCTCCTTCCACATCAATGCTTTCACGTCAGGCCTCCACAAATCGCAGGAAGATCTCGTCGAACGGCAACGATTGCACGTTGAGTACAGTCCCCCCAGCATCGGTGAACGCTGTATGGGCTTGTTCCTGGCTGGCAAGCGCCTCGACGTCCCAGGTATCCTGGCCGAGCGCCTTCTCCCGCTGGATGGAGATGCCCTTGACATCGCGTGGGCTGTGCCCAGCCCCAAACCGGACCGTGTACACCCTGTACTGTGCCTTGATGGATTCCACCTCGTCCTGAAGGACCGTATGGCCAGAGCGCATGAACGCCACCGTATCACAGATCTTCTCGACCTCACTTAGAATGTGCGATGAGAAGAAGACCGTCAGATGGCGCCGGGCCGTTTCGTCTGCCAGCACGCCCAGGAAATGCGACCGGACGACGGGGTCCAGGCCGTCAGTCGGCTCGTCGAGGATGAGCAATTCTGGCTCTGTCGACAGAGCGATGTACAGTCCAAGCAACTTGCGCATGCCCTTGGAATACGTGGCAATCTTGCGTGCGAGCGGCAGTTCAAAGACCGTCTCCAGCCTCCGCACATTCTCGTCGACCGAGCAGCCGTAGAGTCGCGCATTGAACTGCAGAATCTCGAGACCCGTCATCTGTGGATAAAGCGAGAAGTCCTCAGGAACAAACCCGATGCGCCGCCGGAGGACCATTCCATCCCCCGACGGGACCGCTCCGAGAACCGTGAGTGAACCAGCTGTCGGTTCCATCAGACCGAGCATCAACTTGATACTGGTCGTCTTGCCCGCGCCATTTGGCCCCATCAGACCGAAGATGCTGCCCGTCGGGACCGTGAGACACATGTCCTGCAACGCCTGCACCTGTCCATACGACTTGCTGACGCCAACCACTTCAATCGCATTCATCAACTTCCTCCCTGGTCATCCTCTTTCTCAGAAATCTCCTTGCGCTTCTCCAAACGCTCAATCAGGTCGTCGATGTTGAGGCCGGCGTTGCGGGCCTCGACGACCAGCATCTCCACCATGTGTTCAAGGCGTTCTGTCTCCACGCCGATCCTGCCTTCGCGCACAAATGTCCCCTTGCCGCTGATGGTCTCGACCATCGCCTCGCGCTCCAGGTCCCTGTACGCCTTGGCAACCGTGTTCGGGTTGATGGCTAGCCTCACGGCAAGCTCTCGCACGGTGGGCAACTGGTCACCCGCATGCAGCATGCCGAGAGCTACACCGTTCCTGACCAGCTGAATGATCTGCAGGTACACGGGCACGCCATCATATGGGTTCACGTAGAATTCCATCATCACCCCTTATTGTACTATTACGATAGTACAATATGTTCGATTGTCAAGAGTCGACTGAGAATTGCATCGTGTGAAGTTGTGGACCGAGGCAGAAAAGCATTGGCACCTGGCACAAGGAAGTGACGGCATGTCGAATCCCTATGGAATGATGCTGATTCCCAGTCTCAAGATACTAGTACCATCTTGTCTCAGTCCGGTGGAACTGTGGCGAAGGAAGAGAGTATGGTCCGCATGAAACGGCGTTGGCGCGTGCCAAGAGGGACGGCCATTTGCTGTAGCAGGTGTCTCTGTCACTTCGTCGCGCCGCCGATTGTATCGGCGCGTACACGGACGGGAAAGCGACGTCAACCAGAGATCCTCAGGATGCCCTCGCCCGAAACGTACTCTGTGATGCCACTCCCCCTATCAGCACAGATTGGCAGACAAGCTCATACAGGAGCGGTTAGGTCATCTTTTACAGGAATAGACATTTCCAGGAATCGTCGCTATAGTGCATTGATAGCATTTCAGTGTAAGACGCAATTTGCGGGGGTGTTGTCGAATGGACAGAAACAGCAGACCTGTCGGCAGGGAGAAGCACGTTGGTTCGGGTGTAGGCGACGTGGAGAAGCGCGGTGACGGTCTCGGCGGACAGACAGGCGGGCCGGTAGGCAATTTCGGCGGCTATTCCGACAGGAAGTCTGGCCAGTCACCAAACCAGTCAGGCGGTTCAAACCGTGGATTTGGGGGATATCCGTCGGGCGGGGGAGGCAACAGGTCGTCCGGCGGTTGCCTGAGGTACTTCGTCATCATTGCGGTCGTTCTTGTTGGCATATACTTGTTTCGGAGTTTCCTCAGCGGTGGGTTTTCCCAGTTGACGACTCCGAGCAGCACTACTTCTTCCGGTTTCCAGTCCGCAACGTCGGCCAATGTCGACACATATGTTGACACAGGTGCACATTCGGCAGGCACCAGTGTGTCCAAACTCGCTCGTGACAAGTTCACGAGTCTCAAGGGAAATGGCGACGACACGGCAACCGTCATGGTGTACATGTGCGGGACCGACCTTGAGTCAGAAAGTGGGATGGCTACTGCGGACTTGCAGGAGATGCTCAACGCTGAGATCTCGGACAAGGTGAACATCGTTGTCGAGACTGGTGGCGCCTCCAAGTGGCAGAACAACATCATCAGCAGCCAGACAAACCAGATCTACCGTGTGACTGGGCAGGGTCTGCAACTGCTCGTAAAGAGCCTGGGCAAGAAGTCGATGGTCAACCCTTCGACTCTCTCGGATTTCATCCAGTACTGCAAAGCGCACTATGCAGCTGATCGCTATATGCTCGTCATGTGGGATCATGGCGGCGGTTCCCTGAGCGGCTACGGCTACGACCAGTACTTCCCCAACACTAGCATGACGCTCGACAAGATTGGCAGTGCCGTCAAGGGTGGTGGCTGCCGATTCGACGTGATAGGCTTCGACGCCTGTCTGATGGGAACGCTTGAGGACGCAATCGTTCTGGAGCCCTATGCCGACTACATGATCGCATCAGAGGAAGCCGAGCCCGGGACTGGCTGGTACTACACCGGCTGGCTAAGTGCTCTTTCTCGAAACACATCCATGGCGACAACTGACCTCGGCAAGGTGCTGATCGATGACTACGTCAAGGAATCCGTCGCCCAATCGTCTGAGAACCAGGCCACTCTCTCGCTTATCGACCTTGCTGAGCTCAGCGGAACAGTGCCGTCGTCGTTTACCGCGTTTTCATCATCGACGACCAACCTCATAGATACTGACAAGTATCAGGTCGTGTCGAACGCACGTGCAGGCACCAAGGAATTTGCGGCATCTGCCGGCATCAACCAGATAGACCTGATCAACTTCGCAGAGAATCTTGGGACCAGCGAGGCAAAGTCCTTTGCCAATGTACTGCGTGGATGCATCAAATACAATCGGTCTTCATCGAATATCACGAACGCAAATGGAATCTCCATCTTCTTCCCATACAACAAGTTGTCAGAACTCACCCCGATACTGCAGACATATGATGAGGTAGGCATCGACTCTGAGTACAGCAAGTGCATCAAGAGCTTCGCGAGCGTGGCGGCCGGCGGTCAGGTAGTCTCGAACGGCAGCGGAAACCTGCTCGACACGCTCCTTGGTGGCATGTCCAGCGGGGCACAGAATGCGCCCACTACCGGGTCATCAGGCGTCGATGTAGTGCAGCAGCTGCTCAGTGCGTTCCTGGCGGGCGGTGACTATAGCAGCATCACTGGCGGGAAGGCCAACTCCCCCGGCTGGCTCGATGTCGACCGCATGAAGTCCTCCGTCCAGTACTACGGGGACAACCAAATTGACCCATCTGCCCTTGTCATAACAGAGAAGGATGGAAAACGTGTCCTCGCACTCTCGGAGCAACAGTGGGGACTAGTCCAGGATCTGGAGCAGAATGTGTTCATCGACGACGGCAAAGGCTTCATCGACCTGGGCCTCGACAACGTCTATGATTTCAACGACGGTGGCGACCTGCTCATGGAATACGACGGCACGTGGCTGGCCCTTAATGGGCACATAGTCAGCTACTACATGACGAGCGACGACCGCAACGGAGATACCTACACGATTCGGGGGCGCATACCAGCGATGCTCAACAATCGACTGGTCGACATCATCGTCGCGTTTGACAATGAGAACCCTGATGGTGCGGTGCTCGGCGCCCAGATCAAGTACGACCCCAAGAAGCAGACTGAAACCGTACCCAAGGGACTCCTCGCGATCGCCAAAGGTGACAAGGTCGATTTCCTGTGCGACTATTACACCTATGACGGCAAATACAGCAATACGTACTTCCTCGGCAAGCAGTACACGGCAATTGGCACCTGGAAGATAGAGAATTTGTCCGTCGGGAGCAGGAAATATCAGATGACCTACCGCCTGACCGACGTCTACAACAACAAGTACTGGACGCCATCCATCACTGACTAGCATGTGTGGCAATAGGAGGGACACGTTCAGATGGACGTGTCTCTCCTGTTAGAGAAGTGCTTGCCTCTGCGAACCCTGCTCAGCGATGTGAGTTTCCAGACTCGAAGCCTCGGTACCACTCCATCTCAGTGGCCCACAAGGCTGGTTCCTCTACGGTCTGCTGAGCGTGAAGACGGTGACCTCGGGAGGACAGAAGAACCGAACGGGCAGGACACTCATGCCAAGTCCCTGACTGACGTAGAGGGGAACGCCGCCGACCTGGTACAGGCCGCGCACGAATGGAGAGCCCTCCAGGGCGGCGGTCAGGCGGTCTCCCCACAGAGGGAGTCTCACCTGGCCCCCGTGAGTATGACCGGTCAGGACCAGCGAGGCATGTCCTGATGCCACGATGCTGGGCGCATCGTCTGGACAGTGTTCGAGCACGATCGCCTGTTCACCCGCTGTCAGACCGGAGAATCCGGCCTCGACATCCATGTGGTAGCTATACGAATCGTCCAGTCCCACAATAGTGAGGCCGGTCCCGCCTGAGCGACGGCTGATCCGCGTCGACTGGTTCTCGAGAACTATGAAGCCTGCCCCTCGAAGCTGCTCCAGGAACTTCGCCATGGCCTGGCCATCACCGAAGCGCCAGTGTTCGTGATTCCCCGGTACGTAGATGACCGGAACGCCCGCCGTCTCACAGAGCTGCTTGGCCCACGCAAGGACGATGGGAATACTGGAACGCTTGTCGGCGACGTCTCCAGTAACGACAACGAGGTCCGGTTGTTCCGCGCGGACGGTTCCGATGGCGCGCCACGCAGCCGGCGACGGATAGCCGAGGTGAGGGTCACTCAGCTGGATGACGGTCCCTCCGTTCCACTCGTCGGGCAGCCCGGTAACCAGTACGTCGACTCGCCGCGTGAGAAGCATGCGTGGCTCGACAACCAGAGCCTCCAGCAAAAGCATAGCAGCCAGAGCCAGCACCCAGAACAGGCGCCTGTGTCTGTGGACCGTCACCGAGAGAGCGATTCGTCCAGCGTGTGCGACGTGACCGTCATGAACGTCAGCTCTGGCCGGCACAGAAACCGAACGGGCAGATGACTCATGCCCATCCCGGCATTGACGTAGAAGATCGTACTACCCAGTTTGAACAGCCCATGCACGAAGCGCGTGCCGTACCGTGAAGGGACCCGCAAGGCACCGATGAGTGGGAGGCGAACCTGGCCTCCATGGGTATGACCGGCGAGGACCAGCCGTGCAGCAGGGCGCTGCGCCAGATCCTCGAACGCCTCAGGAGCATGGGTCAGCACCAGCGCGAATGCGGTGTCGGGAATACCCTTGAAGCTGGCATCCAGGTCAGCATGGCCGAAGTACGGATCGTCCGTGCCGACCAGCCACGTGCGGTCGCCATGGCGACGCAGGACGACATTCTGATTTGCGAGAACTCGAATCCCCGTCTCAGCCTGCAGGCGCTGGTGCCACGCCGCAATGCTCTGCTTCGTGGGAAAAGCCCGATGGTCCCAGTTGCCGGGTACGACGACCACTGGCACTCTCGCGGCAGCGCGCAGCTGGCTCAAGAATGAAAGGCACGCCGATGTATCCTCCTGGCGATCCACCAGGTCGCCCGTAATGGCGACCAAGTCAGGATGTTCTCTCCCGATGACATCGATTGCTGTCCGGTAGGCGCGCGAAATGTGGTGGAGGTGCAGGTCCGACAACTGCGCGATCTTCAGGCCGTCGAAGCCGGCAGGCAACTGAGAACACAGAATCTCCAACCGGGATACGCCCAGCTGAAACGGCTCCAGCAGGAACCCGTCGACCAAGGCTGCGCCCACGAGTGTGCCGCATGCAATACCCGTTACACCTATTGTTACTGCTCTGTTCACGTGTTTTCACTCCACTGGCTTTGGTTGAAACGCAATACCGCGAGTATAGCGGCACAACAAACAAGAGGCAACGGCTTAGAGTGAAAACGATGATGGCGGCGCAAACGCGCCGCCATCACGGGAAAGGAAGGAGGATGACAATGTCGCCTCCTGTGTCATTCGTCGCACACTACAGCACGCCGAACTTCTTCGCCTCCTGGAAGAGGCTCTCTCTGAACTTCGGATGCGCTATGGCGATGAGGGCAAGCGCCCGCTCGCGTACGCTCTTCCCCTTGAGGTGTGCCACACCATGCTCTGTGACGACATAGTCAGTATCCTGACGGGGGACCGAGACGAAACTGCCCGGACTCAGCATCGGCACGATGGTCGAAATCTCATCATCCTTCACGGACGACCGCAGCGCGATGATGCCCTTCCCTCCCCGCGACAGCGTGGCGCCCCGGTGCATATCGAGCTGACCACCGGTGCCCGTGTAGTGCCGGTACCCGATGGATTCGCTGCACACCTGTCCTGTCAGGTCTACTTGCAGCGACGTGTTGATGCTCACCATGCGGTCGTTCTGAGCGACGACATATGGATCGTTCACGTAGTAGCCCCTGAGGAGTTCGACGCTGACGTTCTCGTTGATGAACTCGTAGAGGCGTTCTCCACCCATGGCGAAGGTGCCGACAATCTTGCCCTTGTGAAGCGTCTTCTGGGTATTGTCGATGACTCCAGACTTGACCAGGTCGACGATGCCGTCGGTGATCATCTCGGTGTGGATCCCCAGGTGCTTCTTCCCCGACAGGAACTTCATGATGGCGTTTGGGATGCCCCCGATGCCAATCTGCAGGGTCGCCCCGTCATCAATGAGCTCTGCGATGTTCTCGCCGATGCGCTGTTCGACGTCCGTTGCCTGAGTGATAGGGATTGTCAGAAGTGGTGCATTGTTCTGTACTAGCAGGTCGACGTCGTCAACGTGTACCTGCGTGTCTCCAAATGTCCTCGGCAAGTTCTCGTTGATTTCCAGTACGACAAGGTCAGCGTGTTCAATCATGTCCTTTTCGTACACCAGACTCAGAGACAAGGACATGTACCCATGGCTGTCAGGTGGCGTTGCCGTCCCGACAAACACGTTGATCGGCTCCGCCTGGATCTTTTCTCGTCCAGCATTGTGCAGGTTGTTGGGGATGAACGAGATGAGCCCCTTCTTGTAGAGCTCACGTTCAGCGCTGCCAAAGTACCAGCTCTCCATCCTGAAAGGAGCGTCAGCCTCAATTCCGACGTCAGCCAGGAATGGGTAGTCCCTCAGGAGAAGGCAGGATATGACCTTCACGTTATGCACACGCTCCCGGATGCTGTGCAGAGACGACAGGAATCCCTGTGGCTGGGCCGCCGCCATTCCCACGACAACCGTGTCGTTTGACGATATTCTGCCAAGCACCTCGTCCATCGAGACCAGCTTTCCCACCCAGGATTCCTGCTCCATCGTTCCCTCCCCTGCGATCAATGTGCTCCGTGTCTCAGTCGACATGCCACCCGTAGGCCACGTTCAGGTTCCCAGCACAAGCCCGCCGTCTACAGCCAGCGTCGTGCCGTGCACGAAGACAGCCTGGTCGGACGCAAGCCACACGTAGGCATTTGCGATATCTGAAGGGGCCCCGATACGCCCCATGGGTGTATGCGCGACCATTCCTTCCAGGACCTTCTCCGGCATTGCGGCGACCATGTCCGTCATCGTGAACCCGGGAGCAACCGCGTTCACACGTATCCCGTATTTGCCCAGCTCGCGTGCCCATGTCTTGGTCATCGCGATCAGACCCGCCTTGGTCGCCGCATAGTTCGTCTGGCCGAAGTTGCCATACGCTGCGACCACTGAGCTGGCACTGAGGATGACGCCATGCCCCTGCTTGATCATGTGAGGAGCAACGGCCCTCGTCGCGACGAACACGCCTCTCAGATTCACGCCGATGACCGCGTCGAAGTTCGCATCCGACATCGTCCCGGTGACGACTCCTTCTTTGTACTTGACCAACTGACCGTCGCGCGTAATGCCGGCGTTGTTAACCAGCACGTCGACATGATTCCATGCTGAAACGATGTCTGTCACTGCCTTCTCGACCACATCCGCGTCAGCAACATTGACCAGCTGGAACATCGCCTCGACGTTCATCTGCCTAAGGTCGGCCAGTGTCGCCGCGCCTGCCTCGGCGTTCATGTCCCAGATAACGACGCGAGCACCCTCTTCCGCAAATCTCATAGCCGTGGCCCTGCCGATGCCGGCAGCTCCGCCCGTGACGATGACAACCTTGTCCTGCAGTCCGTATCCCTGTGTCATGGCTTCCTCCCTCTCTACTTGACGCGTTTCAGTACTGATGCGAAGTTGCTGACGTTCGAGCCGCCGACGTTCATGACGACCCCCACCTCCGGATTCTTTGCACCAAGGCCAAGTGGACGGCCCTCGAGCTGGCGCGCGACGTACACGTGCATCGACACACCGGTGGCTCCTACCGGGTGTCCCTTGCCGATGAGGCCCCCGCTCAGGTTGACCGGACAGCTGCCGTCCGGCTGGACGACGCCACCCCGTTCGATCAACCGGCCACCATCGCCTTCTGCACACAGGCCCATTGCCTCGTAACTCAGCAGTTCGTTGATCGTGAAGCAGTCATGGACTTCTGCACAGTCGACGTCGGATGCGGTGATGCCAGCCTTGTCATAGGCTGACTCGATAGCCATCCTGCCCGCGACGTTGTGCCACAAGTCACGCTTGCCGGACTGCATGTGGTCGGTGACAAGAGTCTGTGAGGTGATCTCCACCGTGTGGTCCTTGAGGGCCTTGACATCCTCAATCGGTCCCAGCACCATAGCCGCCGCTCCGTCGCTGACCAGAGAGCAGTCAGTAAGCTTCAGAGGATCCGCGACAAGCGGGTTCTTCTCAGACACATGCAACGCAAACTCCAGGCTGCTCGGCTTCGTGTACATGTGGGCAAGCTCGTTGTGCGTGGCGTTGTCACGGTTCTTGGCATGTACCATGGCCTGCCACAGGTCCATCTGCTCGTCGGTGTACCCGTAGTGTTCGCGGTACGCCTTCGACCACATGCCGAACAGTCCCGGGAACGTCAGGCCCTTGCTCCCCTCTTCCGGCCAGTACGATGCCATGGCAAGTGCATGAGTAACACCCTCCCGGTCGAGCATCGTCATCTTCTCGACCCCGATGACCAGCACGAAACGGGCCTCGCCCGCACCGATGGCCAACCGGGCACCCCGGACGGCAGCCGAACCGGAGGCGCACGCCACTTCCGCCCGCGTACACGGCTTGTACAGAAGGGCCGGATCGATTTCCACGCCCCACGCGGCGATGTGTTCCTGATTGTTGAACGCGCCCGCGCTGAAGTTTCCCATCCAGATGCCGTCAATCTCTTTCGCAGCGATACCTGCGTCCGCGATCGCGCCGCGTCCAGCCTCGACGATGAGATCATAGATACTGGTGTTCTCCAGCTTGCCAAACCTGCTGCTATAGCTTCCGAGAATCCCGACACTCATGGTGTCCTCCTTTTTTGGTTGAGATGGAATTTCGACCAGCGCCAGCGCTGCTACAATTTCAGGCGAGTCTGTATGCGCGTGACCAGCTCCGACAGACCCTTGGGCAGGAACATGACTGAACCGATGATGCTGAGACCAAAAATGACGGTCGAGAGGAACTCCATCCTGCCTCCGATGACGATCGGCAGCATGACCCAGAACAGAGCGCCCAGGATAGGCCCGATGATCGTACCCAGGCCACCGATGATGCTCATGGACAACAACTCGATCGAGAATGTGAGTCCGAAGTTCATGGGATGGAGGTACGAGATCGTGAACGCGTACAGCGCCCCTGAGAGACCGGCAATGCAGGCGGCAAAGATGAACGTGAGAAGCTTATAGGCTGCAACGTTCACGCCCATCGCCGAAGCCGTCATCTCGGAGTCACGCACGGCACGAACTGCCCGTCCGCTCCGACTATTGAGGAAGTTGCGGACAACCAGGAACACCACGATGAGGATGGCGACGAAGAAGTAGTACTTGGACGCTTCGCTGGTAAGTTCCCAGCCTCCGAGCCGAAGAACCGGTATGTTGATGAGACCATAGTCTCCCCCGGTAATGGCGAGCCTCTTGATGACGTCGGCAATGGAACTTCCCAGCGCCATCGTCGCTACGGCCAGGTAGAACCCGGACAGGCGCAGTGACGGGAACCCGATGACAAGTCCGAACAACCCGGCACCGGCTACGCCGGCGACAACGGCCAGGAACATGTTCACGTGGTACGTCATGACCAGCACTGCTGCCGTGTATCCGCCGATGGCCATGAATGCAGCATGCCCCAGCGAGACGAGACCGCCAAACCCCATGAGCAGATTGAGTCCCTGTGTCGCGATGGCATACAGCATGGCGATATTGAGGTAGCCAATAATTGACGGCCTCGTTCTGAACGCGAGCGGGAGGACAAGGACAAGCGCCATGATGGCTCCGTTGACCGCAAGACGCCTCGTACCGGAAGGAGACATCAGAACCTCCTCTGCTGGTGCTTGCCAAACAGTCCCTGTGGCAGGACCAGCAAGACGATGACGATGACGATCAGCATGAAGCTGTCCTTGATGGCTGGGAACTGATAGGCGACGATGTTCTCCACGACGCCAATGATGAGTCCGCCGACAGCAGCGCCAAACACCGACCCCATACCTCCCAGGACGATAGCCGTGAAGGCTTTCACCTGGATAAGCCCCATAAACGACGGCTCCAGCGAGAACCGGGGGACGATGAGCAGCGCTGCCAGACCCGCCATCGCGCTTCCAATAGCCCATACGAGCATGTAGATCGATGGAGTAGGAATCCCAAGGACACGTGCCGCATACTCATCCTGTGAAATGCTGCGGGCTGCAGTACCCTGCTTGGTCCGGTAGAGGAACAGGTACAGGATGCCAAAAGTGACGATCGCGGCCAGCAGGACCACGACGTCCTGTCTGCCCAGGATAACCGGGCCCAATTTGATGGGGTCGCCCGACACGAGTGGCGGGAACAGACGAGGCTCAGTGTTGAACAGGAACGCAGCCAGGCCCTGGAACAGGAGCGACAGGCCCAGCGTCAGCATGATGAGCGACAGGTGGGAACGTGAACGTACCGACCGCATCATGAAGCGCTCGACAAGCAAGCCGACGAAAGCTCCCGCAGCAATCGCAAGGATGAGAACCAGCGAATACGGTACTTTCGCTGTCGTTATCATGAAGAATGCCAGGTATGTGATGAACATGCCTGTGTCGCCTTGGGCGAAGTTCATGACGTTCGTTGTCTGCAGAATGAGGACGATGCCCATCCCGACCAGCGCGTATATTGCCCCGGTCGTCAGCCCCCGCACGGTCAGGTTCAAGAAGATATCGATGCTCATCGGGTTCCTCCAAGATAGAGCTGCTTCACGATTTCGTTCCCCTTGAGCTCTTGCGCCGTCCCCTCAAGAGCCACCTGTCCTGTCACGAGAACGTATGCCCGGTCAGCCAGTTCCAGGGATCGCTTGGCGTTCTGCTCAACCAGCAGGATGGAGACGCCGGATTCACGCAAGCGGGCCAGCGTATCGAACACCGTGCCGATGATCTTGGGTGCGAGACCCAGGGACGGTTCGTCTAGCAGCATCAGACGTGGATTCGGCATGAGGCCTCTGGCCAGCGCCAGCATCTGCTGTTCACCACCTGACAGCGTGCCGCCGGCCTGCTTGCAGCGTTCGGCAAGGATGTCGAACATTGCATACATGGCGTCGAGTCTGCCCTTTTGCTGACTGCGCGGCATGCTATAGGCTGCCAGCAGCAGGTTCTCTTCGACGGTCAGGTCGGGGAAGATGTGCCGCCCCTCGGGAACGTGGGAGATGCCGCACTTGACGATCTCCGCGGGTGACAGTCCGTTCAGGAGTTTGTCCCCGAACGTCACAGAGCCCTTGCGTACCCGGATGAGCCCTGTGATGGTCCTTAGAAGCGTGGTCTTGCCGGCTCCGTTGGCGCCGAGCACGGCAACGATCTCTCCCTTGTCGAGACTGATGGTGACATGGTTCAGGACATCGATAGGCCCATACCCTGAAACGACCTGGTCAACTCGTAGCATGGGTCTCCTCCCCAAGGTATGCATCGACGACACGCTTGTCTGCCGAGACCTCGGCCGGCGTCCCTTCCGCGATCTTCTCGCCGAAGTCCATGACCGTAACCGAGTCCGAGATGTCCATGACCAGTTCCATGTCATGCTCGACGAGAAGCACAGTCGTCCCAGCATCTCGCATTTTCCGGATGACCGCCTTGAGTGCGCCTTTCTCTGACGTCGGTATGCCGGCCGCCGGCTCATCGAGCAGCACAAGGCGTGGATGGCTTATGAACGCACGTGCCAGTTCCACGGTCTTGAGGGTACCATACGGCAATACGGCTGCGTACGCAGGAGCGAGAGCAGTCAGCCCGAAGAAATCAAGCGTTTCCGCCAGCTGCTGTCTGGGTTCCCTGGCAAGTCCCAGCAGTTCGCTTATGAACCTGCTTCGAGACTTGCTGTGAAGTCCTACCAGAATGTTCTCACGCACGGTCATGCTCGGGAAGATGCTGAGGTTCTGGAACGTACGTGTCACCCCGATCCCTGCAAGGCGATGGCGTGGCAAGCCACGCAACTCCCTTCCAGCGAACTGGATGCCTCCCGTATACGGCACGAGCTGGAAGATGGCGTTGAATACCGTCGTCTTGCCCGCTCCATTGGGACCGATGAGCGCATGAATCTCGCCGTCCTTCACGGTCAGGTTGAGTGACTTGACGGCGACGACGCCTCCAAAGCGCACGGTAAGGTCGTCGATTTCGGTCAAGTTCTCGAGTGCGGTCGAGTCCCCGATTGTCAGCATAGTGTCCTCCCTTTGTGCCCGGGGGCCGAAGCCCCCGGGCAGGATGCCGCCGCTGTGGGCAGCCTACTGCAATGGTACTAGGGCTTCAGGACGTTGATCCAGTCGCTGACCTTGACAAGCGCGCCCTTCTGGACTTGCATGAAGAACATTGAGTACTTGCCGGAACGCTCGTTTGGACCGTAGCTGATGTCCTTGGCGAGATATCCTGACCAGCCATTGAACGTCTCCAGAGCCCACACCAGTGAATCGCGCGTGGGGTAAGGACCAGACCTGCGTACAGCCTCGGTGAAGACCTCAGCGGCCACGAACCCGGCGACAGCATAGGAGAACGTCAGCGGATCATCCTTGGGGTAGTACTTGCGCCAGATGGAGAAGAACTTCGCGACACCCGCGTCCGCGGGGTTCGAAAAGTCTACCCAGCCAGTCACGTAAACGCCCTCAGCAGCCGCGCCTGCGGTCGCAATGATTCCAGAATGGGGATAGGGCAGGAAGATTTTCTGGGTGAGACCGAGCGACTTGGCGGTCTTGACGACGTTGCCGCCTGTTGCGACACCAGTCGCGTACATGATGAGTGCATCCGCATTGCTGGCCTGCACCTTGAGCAAGTACGAGGTGAAGTCGGTCTCGGTAGCGGGGAACGGCGATTCGACGACAATCTTGCCACCGAACTTTTCGATACCCTTCTTAATGCCAGTCAACCCTTCGTTGCCCGTATCATCGTTGCTGTAGAGAACGGCGATGTTCTTGAGACCAAGTGTGCTTGCCACGTATTTCGCGAAGATCTGACCCTCATTGATGTAGTTGGGCTGAACGGCAAACACATAGTTCTTGGCCGGAATCGATATCTTGGAGACGCCGGACGCCTGGTAGACAAACGGCACCTTCTGGTCGTTCAGGTAATCCATGACGGCCAGGCAACCAGGAGTACCAAGGCCACCAACCACGGCAAACACCTTGTCCTCAGTGACGAACTTCTTGACGATGGTCACGGTCTTGGCGGGGTTGAACCCGTCATCTTCGACCATCAGGTTGATCTTGCGACCATAGACCCCTCCTGCCTCGTTGACCATGTTGAAGTAGGCCTGCATGCCGTGGGAGAACGGGATACCCACGACCGCATATGGACCGGTCTGAACTGAGAACGAGCCGATGAGGATCTGGTTCCCTGTGATCCCGGGGACCACGCCTGTCGTCTTGGACTTGATGGAGATACTCTTCGTCTGGGAATCGTAATAGACGGACAGACCAAAGGCCTCGCTGATGAGGCGCACGGGCACCATGGTACGGCCCGCCTTGATATAGGGAGCTGCTTCAAGCGACTTGGTGTCGGATCCGATGATTGCTGCATTGACACCGATCGTCAGCAGAACCTCGACATCGCCGAGTTTGATTGTTACGGTACGCAAAGCTGGATTCCAGCCCACGGTGGCACCGTAGGTCTCCGCGATGAGGCGAACTGGAACGAACGTACGCCCGCTGATGATCTCGGGCGCGACTTCTGAATTGAGAGGAAGCCCGTTGAGAGCATATTGCTTGAACCCGACCTGCAGTACCATGAAGAAATCCTTGGTTTCGGCGCTGGCCGGCCGTACGCCCGCAAACAACCCAACGACGAGGGCAATCGCAAGTGCTAGTGATAGTACCTTCTTCATTGTCATTCCTCCTGTTCCGTAAGAATGAGACGCCACAAATTCAGCCGTTCTATCCACCTGATGCGGCCACTCTATGGGCCGCGTTCTCTCGCCTGCATCTTCCAGTCGCTTTCACCCCCTTGTCATGATCGTTGTCAGCTTTCAATGCTGCTCGCCGAGTCGCCCCTTCAAGTCCATGAAGAATAAGCCGTACAGAACTTGTGAGTGCAGCAGGTGCCACCTCAGCATCGGGATGGTCACTCCACAGCACCCACCGCAAACCCAACCAGTGACCCACGCCCATAAGAGCAAGCGCAGTGATCTCAGGATTGCCCGGCCGAATCTCGCCCGCCACCATGGCTCGCTCCAGCACGACCGTGTATGGGTCGGACAACCGTGTGTAATACCACCTGCCGAGGTCCTTGTCGACGAACTCCGCCTCGCGGACGACACGGTAGGAGTTTCTGTGCTCTCGAATGTAGTTGCAGAAGGACTCAAGTGCCGCCACCTCGATGATGCGCCTGTCAGCGAGGCCTCGCGCCGCCTGGGCCGTGTGGCGCCGAAGGCCCTCGTTGACTTCTACGACCAACCGTGACAGCAGCTCCAGCTTGGAATCGAAGTACAGGTACGTCGTCCCAGGCGCAACCCCCGCCGCCCGGGCAATGCTGTAGATGTCGGCATTCCAATAGCCCTGCTCACCAAAGATGTGCTCCGCAGCCGTCAACAGGTTCTTCTGGGTGCGCTCGCCTTTCGACAAGCGCACTTCGGGTTCCTGCAGAGGAGCGGCTTCGGGAAGTGGCACGAGACCCTCGGGGGCGTCGCCGCGCACGTCTATGCCATGCAGTGCGAAGTCCACCAGCTGTGCGCAAAACCCGTCGACAGTAAACAGGTTCTCCCAAAGGGTCTTCTTGACCGCCACCAGGTACACCGATCCGAGAAGATAGTAGCCAATGTCGTCGAGATCGAACTCGGCCGGCACGAGTCCCTGCAGCTGCTCGCCCACGATGGCGACAACCCGGGAGTAGAAATCGCGGACGAAGGCGTACCCATTGAACTCGGTCTCCGTGAAGACCCTGTACAGGCGCGTATCGCGCCCGACTACCTCCAGAATCGTCGAATAGAAAGCTCGAAGCTTCGCTTCCAAGCCTGCTTCCCGTGCCATTCCTGACAACAATGCGCCGGTGAAATCCTCCGAGAACGTCTCAAGGACTGCGAACAGGACTTCCTCCTTGGACTTGAAGTGCCGGTAGAACGCCGAGTTCGAGATGCCAACGTCCCGAGCAATCATGGCCACAGATGTCTGCGAGTAGCCGTGGGTGAAGAACAGGTTCAATGCCGAGCCGAGGATCCGCTCGGACGTCGACAGTGTCGGCAAGACCGATACTTTTCGGTCCCTCGCCACCCTCGTTTGTGTGAGATGCCCGACTATCACTCTCTACAGCTCCTTTTCGAGAGTTGCGGCGAACTGCTCCGGTTCCACCAGCATCGGAAGATGTACCTGCCCTTCAAGAATCGCAAGCTTGCCATGGGAGGCCGCAACCGTAGGACGAATCCAGTCGACAGGCACGACAGTGTCACGGTCACCGTGCAGGAAGGTTATCGGCATGGAAAGGCTCCCAAGTTGAGCGGACATCCGTACGCCAGCCAGCGAATCGGCCATTTCCGTGTAGCCCTGCGGAACACAGCGAACAGCATCGGCGATGATCTCCTTCAGGATGTCCTCCGCAAGACCGAACGGCTCATTGTTCTTCCGTGTCATGGCCTCGATGAGCGAGGGATTCTGCGCCAGCATCAGAAACGAAGCTCGTATCTGATCGTTCATGGGATAGCCGTCCGCCGGTCCACAGCCGATGAGGACCATCTTGGAGAACTGAGCCCCTTTGAGCGCTGCCACCAGCCCGATGACGGCACCCATGGAGTGCCCGACGTAGACAGCCGGTTCAAGATGCCAGTGTTTCTGCCAGGAAATGAGCGCGTCAGCGCAATGTTCCACTGTCGTGGGCGGGATGTTGTCCGACTTGCCGAATCCAGGGAAGTCAACAAACACATTCTTCCGGTCCAGCGGCAGATAGGGCATCATCAGTCGCCAGGAGTTGGCGGAGGCCAGATTCCCGTGTCCAAAGATAACCGTCCTGCTGCCGTCACCCAGTCGTTCGGAGTAGATTCGTTTTCCTTCAAACGGTGCGTACGCCATTTCGAGCCTCCTCTACAGCCAGCGCATGGCATAGCTCGCCATGGCGTAACCGCCACCCGAGGCGGCCATGACAACGACATCGCCCCTATGAATGAGGTCGTTCTCAAGCGCATCGTGCAGAGCCATTGGAACGCAGGCTGAGCCAGTGTAGCCAAACTTCTCCATGACGGTGTGCGTTTTGCTCATGGGCAGCCCCAGCGTATTCATGACCCCTTCAATCGTGTTCCTGCGGACCTGCGTAAAAAGCAGCATATCAGCGTCCTGCGGTGTCAGGTTGGCCTGTGCCAGTGTCTCCCGCACAAGACGGGGCCAGTGTACCGAGTTGACATCAGGAAACCTCTTGTTCGTATTGTATTGCACATCGTGCTCCTGGTTCGCCACTGACTCGGCTGTCGGCAGTCTGGCTGATCCCAGATACACGCCCAGGTAATCCCAGTAGTACCCATCAGCGTAGAGCATCGACCCGAGATACCCGCCTGTCTCGGACTCGTCTTCGACAAGCACGGCAGCACCGGCCCCATCGGAGAACGTCGGAGCCGTGATCTTGTCATGCCAGTTCAAGAATCGTGTCATCGCATAGGTGCCGATCACGAGTGCCTTGTGAAAATGCTGATCTGCCATGATGTACTTTGTGGCAGTGTTGAGCGCCGTAACCCAACCGGCACATGCGACGTTCGTGTCAAAAACGCCTGCGTTCTTAGCCAGCAGTCGGTGTTGAACAATAGAGGCCGTGCACGGCGAGATGTAGTCGGGCGTATCGGTGCTGACAATGATAAGGTCCAGTTCCGAAGGCTTGACGCCGGCATTCTTCAGCGCCTGCATGCCTGCATAGACCGCCATATCCGATGCTTCTTCGTCGTCCGCCATGATCTTCTTGACTTTGATGCCGCCGGTCTGAATCTGTTGCGTCAGGTCCAGTTTCAGCATTACTCCGACCTCCTCGGTCGGCATGGAACGTGTTGGCGTGTAGATGCCGGTACCGGCGATACGGACTGTCCTCATGTAACCGCTCCCTGACCCGCTCGACTACAGACGGAGTGCAACTGCACCCATCGCCTGCCCTGCGCCTGATGCCACCAGTACAACCAAGTCTCCAGCCTTGACCTTGCCCAGTCTACGAGCATCGTACAATGCCATCGGGATACACGCCGAACCCGTGTAGCCGTATCTGTCCATGATCCAGTGCGACTTCGATTCGGGGATGCCAAGGATCTCGAGCACCTTCTTGATGACCGCCAGGTTGATCTGTGTGAACAGGATCATATCGATGGCTTCAAGAGGCTTGTCTGCTTCCTCCATCAGGCTCTTCACCAAGCCAGGCCATGCGACGAGGTTGGGGTTCTGGTCGTACTTCTTGAGGATGCGCAGCTTGTGCAGCCCTTTGGCAAGAGTGTCGTCGTTGATGGGATACTTGGTTCCCCCGCCGAACACCCCCAGATAGTCATGATACATACCGTCCGCAATGAACTTCGAGGCGATGATGCTTTCGCCCATATTCTCGATGACAAACGCCGCAGCTCCGTCAGCGAATAGAGAGGCCGTATACTTGTCATCCTTGTCCAGGTACTTGGTCATGCCGTATTCGCCAATCAGCAGCGCGTACTTGAAGTCCGGGTGAGACCTGAACCATGAGTCCACAGTAACCAGGGCAGTGACAAATGATGCACAGGATGCAGAAAGGTCAAAAATCATTGCATTGGTGGCGCCAAGCTTACCCTGGATGACAACCGACGTCGGCGGCGAGATGTACTCATGAGTGTCGGACGCGACGACGACCATCGAAAGGTCTGTTGCTGCTATCCCGGCTTCCGCCATCGCCTCCTGCGCAGCTGGCAGACAGAGGTCAACCACAGATTCGTCGTCAGCAAGCCAATGACGCTCCTTCTGACCGACTATTCCCTCGAGGAAACCACTCATATCTTCATGGAAGTACTCGCTGAAGTACTCGTTCGTCAGGACTTTTTCCGGAACCTTGATTCCCATCCCTGCGATGTGCGACATTCCCGCCTCCATCACTAGAAAGTGCCAAACCCAAAAACCTGAATCACCTCTCACTGGAAGCAGTATTCATGAACCCGATTCTTTGTCAATACCCCCGTGACACCTACCGCAAACACCATCCAGATGCGAGTCCCTGCCGCATCGCAATTCGTGTAGCCAGACATGCACCGTTCAGCTGGATCAGTTCCAACCTGACCATTCCGACAACGAAGAAAGGCACCGGGAAACCCGGTGCCTTGTCTCATGTGCTGCAGTTGAATGATCAGACTTCTTCTATCAGTCCTTGGAAGGTGTCGTGGTGCCCTTCCTCGTCCCCCAGGATCTCCGTGAAGATGTGCGCCGTCGTGAGGTCTCCCTCCTTGGTGGCAAGGCCAATAACCTCTTTGTACATCTTGATGGTCATTTCCTCCGCCTTGATGTCGGCAATCAGCATGTCCTTGAGTGACAACCCCACTGTGATGGGTTGGGGTTTCGTCGTGGGAGTCCCTCCGAGGTAGAAGAGCCGTTCAGCGATTGTCTCGGCGTGTTTCATCTCTTCGATGCCGATCTTCTCGAACTCATCCTTGACCGCAAAATGCTTGGCGCCCTTCCACTGTACGTGCTGCCACATGTACTGAACCGAAACCTGCAGTTCGCCGGCAATCGCGTCGTTCAGCATGCCGAGTAGCTTCTTGGATGCCATGGATACCCCTTTCGGCAGCTCGCCGGATGCGTTTCACCCGCTCCGGTGCTACCAGCCAGTAGATCGTCACCTGGGTGGCGGTCCACTCTCGAACCCGAATGCGACCAGTTTCTTCGCGTGCCTCATGTGCTTTCAGACTATACCACATAACGCGCGAGCATGTCAAGCCAGCTGGACATACAAAAAGGACAGAACGTTGCCGCTCTGCCCTCAGTCATGCAATGTAGCCAAGCGTCAGTCGATAGAGAGGATGACGCCGTCCTGGACGAGGACCGAGGTGGAGCCAATCTTCTGAAACAGATTGTCCCCAACCTTGACCTCGACAGTCCCTTCAAGAGCACCTTGAACATAGACAGAGCCGAGCTCAAGCTTGTGCACCTCGGCCTTCTTGGCCTCGAGGTCCATGACCATTTGCTCCTGCTTCGCCTTCTCTTCCTGCAGCTGCGCCTTGACCAGATCATCGTACTGGCCACCCACACCGCCGCGAAGGATGACTTGCGACAGTGAGGACTTCAGTCGTTCAAGATTCTGCTTCGCCCCAGTATGCGCTCCGTCCAGCTCCTTGAGGTAGCTGTCCTTGAACTGCTGGGTCACAACCGTCTTGATAAGAACGTTCTGCTTCATCCAAACGCTGCTTGCCATCGACTCTATCGCTCCTCTTCCAGGCCACCCTCGGCCCGTTCGTCATTCATGCTGTCAATTTGGACGGTAGCACTCTTCCCCGTTTTGGCAGACACCGCTCTTACGATGGTGCGGATTGCCTGGGCGGTACGACCCATTTTTCCGATGACTTTGCCAGTGTCCTTCTGGCCGACCTTGATCTCATACGTCACGGACTGCTCT
>JAPLGL010000137.1 GCA_026390155.1 Caldisericota bacterium | reverse complement strand
GTCGTCGTGAGTCACGTAGATAATAGTCTTCCCCTCCTTGTGAAGCTCTTTGAGGACGTCGATGACCTCGCGTGCTCCCTTGGAGTTCAGGTTGCCGGTTGGCTCGTCTGCCAGGATGATGGACGGGTCCATCATGAGCGAACGGGCAATGGCGACACGCTGCTGCTCGCCGCCAGACATCTCAACCGGTCGGTTCTTCATGCGGTCCTTGAGTCCTACGTGCTCCAGCAGCCCCTCTGCCTTGCGCCGCCCATCACGGATGGGCTTTGTAGCGTAGGACAGCGGGAGCATGACGTTCTCGAGTGCAGACATCTGTGGAAGTAGGTTGTACGCCTGGAACACAAAGCCCATATCCTGATTGCGTATTGCGGCGAGGTCGTCAGAGCGCAGACTGGAAACGTCCTTGCCCCTCAACATGTACTGTCCGCTGGTGGGACTGTCAAGACAGCCCAGGATATGCATCAGGGTTGATTTGCCCGAACCGGAGGGACCCATGATAGCCACAAACTCCTGCCCACCGATGTCGAGCGAGACACCTGCCAGAGCCTCGATGGTCACCCCGCCGATTGTATAGATCTTGCGGAGGTCCTTGAGCTGGATCAATTCCATGCAACCCTGCTCTACTGGCCGCCCATAAAGGGGGAACCCGACGGCGTGGTCGTCGTCGTGACCACCGGCTGACGCTGGATGATGTCGCCTGCTTTGAGACCGGACGTCACCTGCGCATAGTCGTCTCCCTCGAGTCCAACACCTATCTCTGTCTTGGTCGTCACGACCTTGTTTCTCGTGTTGGTCGAGACAAGCATGACGTACTTCTTCCCATTCTCCCCAATGATGGACTCTACCGGAACAGCAAGCACGCCCCTGGCTGTCGACAGGATGACCGTGGCATCAGCCGACATGCCATCGACAACTGTTGCCGGGGGCGTGATCACCCTGATCTTCATAGCATAGGAGTTCAGCCCTTCCGGTGTCCTGACCAGAGTTCTGCCACGATATGAGACCGTGCCGAGGAAGTCTTTACCTGGATACGGATCGATGGTAATCAGAGCATCCTGTCCATCCTTGACGTTCAGGATATCAACTTCATCGACATACGTTTCGACGTTCCATACTGAGGTGTCTGCGATCTTCACGAGGCTCGTCTGCGGTGAGGCCATGTCGCCCGCGCTGACGTTTACGGCAAGGACCGTTCCGTCCCAAGGGGCCCGGACGACGTAGTTATCCGAGGAGAGCTCCTGCGCATTCAGCGCCAGCAGGGCCTGACTCTCCTGTTCCCGCGCAGACTGCAATTGGAGTGCACTCCGCTGCTCGGTCTCCGACACCGCGGCCAGATTGGCTCTTGCGACCTCCACTGATGCATTCGCCTGGTCCAGCTGTGCCTTCAGGGTTTCAAGGTCGTTGGGACGAGCTCCCGACGTCTTCTGCGTCGAATCCAGGTTGTTCTGAGCGACCGTGAGTGAGCTTCGGGCCTGGCTGACCTGCTCCTGTGCCGATGCTATCTGCAGCTTCTTCTGACCGGCGCCAGCGACCGCTGTCTTGTGGTTGGCCTCAGCATTTTCGAGTGAGACTTCGGATGATTTCACCTGCATGCGCTGCAGGTCAATGTCGCTCTCGGAAGTCTTGCCGTTGGAGCTGGCGTTGTCAAGGTTGGACTGGGCCACCTTCAAAGACGACTGAGCCTGCCCCACCTGCTCCTCGAGAACGGCGATCGACTCGTCGGAAGCGAGAGAGTTCTTGCTGGTCTCCTGAAGCCGAAGCTGAGCTACCCGCACGTTCGACTGTGCTTGTGCGACCTGTACCTGGAGCTGCGTCAGCTGATCTTCGGTGACATCTCTGCTCTGCAAGACGGCCAGGCGCGTCTGCGCCATGCTCAGGTTCAGCTCCGCCTGGTTGACACCGAAGTCTGCGACAGTCACCTGGAGTGCGGAAGTGTCATAGTCCTGCAGGCTTTTCAAATTGTTCTGGGCACTTCTCAGGCTAGCCTCCGCTTGCTTCACCTGCTCTTGGAGATTGGCCAGCTGCTGGCCACTCGTATCCTTGTCAGTGTAGTTCCACAGGTTGACCTGGGCCGATACCTGCTGCGCGAGCGCCTGCGTCAGCGCCGCCTGAAGCTGGACTTTAGTCAGTTCCAATCCCGACATGGCCACCATCTTGCGGTTCGCAGACGCAGCCCGATATC
Source organism: Caldisericota bacterium (assembly GCA_026390155.1). GTDB lineage: Bacteria > Caldisericota > Caldisericia > Cryosericales > Cryosericaceae > Cryosericum. Next base: position 8,993 of record JAPLGL010000137.1, on the reverse strand, counting down.
GCGACTCTGCCTGTGCCAACTGGTTGTCCTGAAGTCGGGAATCGATCCTCAGAAGGATCTCCCCCTCCTTGATCGAGTCTCCCTCCTTCACATAGACTGCTGTCACCTTGGCTTGGACCTGTGCCGTAAGTGTCGCTGACCGAGTCGGATGAATCGTTCCCGAGACCGACGTTCCAGAGGCCACATCCTGCACAGCTACCACGTACTCAGTATCTGTCCCTGCAGTGTTCCCGGCTTGCTGAAGACGGCCAGCCAGCCTACATCCCGCCAGCCCCAGTACAGCGACTACCACCAGTCCAGCGAGGACGACACGCGCATTCCTTCTTCCCATTGTGCCTCCGTCGGGGACACCTCCCCGTCGCCTATCCTCTCGACATCGCATTTGTTCAATCCATGCCGCATTATAGCAGGTATGCGCGCCCCATGTTGAATCAGCAGCAATGGTTCTGCAACGTTCCAATTGCCACATGTAAGTCGGCGCGCGTGGTAGGTCGCCTGAACATTGTGAAGGGGCTGCCAGCAAACGGATAGCTTCCCGTTGCTCTGCTCACAGCCCCTGACGGAGATGGAAGACTGTATGTCAGATGATCAGGTCCCGGAGGGAGCGGGGATGTCGACGGAAACCGTGGTCGTGTTGCCCGCCTTGTCACTCGCGACGATGGTGCCGTGGATACCGGTCCGGTTGATGACCATGATGGTGTTGTCACCCATCGACAGCCGCGTGTGGATGAAACTACCCGTTCCACCATAGAACCATGCTTCACCCAGGTTTTCCTCCGTGACAGCGATGTCCAGCGTCACGAGACGGGGCAGGAGTGTGCTTGCCTTGGAGGTCCAGGTCACTGTCGGGGCTGTCGTGTCGGTAGCACCAGGCGTGGGAGGGGTCTCTGGAACCGGCTCTGGAACACCTGTGAGCGAAACGCGAACCGCAGTAGGCTCTTTCGAAGTCCAGGCCAGCGCGTAGTCATCTGTTGTGAGCCCATTTGAGATTGCGGCTCCATCAAGGTCGACGTGAAGCGTCACTTCGGTCAGTGCCGCCACATCAGTACTCAGCTGACAGGTGACCTGTACTCTATCGCTGTCCGTCGCCCCTGAAGACTGGCTGGAGGCTGAGACAAGCTTGAGACTTCCAGTGCCGAGGACCGTTCCAGGAGTGGTCAACGAGGCGCTAGCGGCTCCACTGTGTCTCCAAACCTGAGACAGACCCGGGGACAGCAAAATAGTGATCGTGTCCGGACTCTCGGCCGGCGCTCCAAAAGCTCGGGGACTCATCGGGTTTCCTGTCAGCGCTCCATTCCTCCCAGTGCTGAAACGCAGCACGACTTCCAGGCGGTCGTCACGTCGTGTGTCGACCGTCAGCGAAATGGGCCAAATGTGCGAAACAGCGCTGATTCCGTAGTAGTTCGACGCCAGTGTCGTTCGTGTCGTGTCGTTCCTCAGCAGCAGCCGAAGATGCATCGCCGTCCGCGGGTTCTGCACCATGGCGCCACGAAGGATAGTGAGCTCGTGGACCGTGTCTGCGGACAAGCTCGTGGTGGCAGTGAGCGTGAGGACGCGTCCCGTCCAGTGGGCCGAGCCGCCTGTGGACGCTCCGTCCAGGACCATGTCGCTGGCAGAGATGGCACGAGCGTCCGGCGGGTTGATGTTATCATCAAACACAAGACTGAGCGTCCCGCCCGCCCTTACCTCGCTATCCAGGAGAAAGTGAATGTGATACTCCTCGTATTGACCAATATACCCTTCTGCAATACTGACATTCACATAGGGAAGTACTTCAGCCGCCGCCACTTGACGAGTGCCAACAACGGACACCAGCAAAGCAATGATGACTGCGATTCCAAGGAACCTGATTCGCATGACACGCCTCCTATTCATACCGCAGCGCTTCGACCGGTATCAGCCGTGCGGCCTTGCGAGCGGGGTAGACCCCAAAGAAGATCCCGACGGCGATGGAGAAGCCGACGGCGAGAAGGATGGAGGAACCGGTGATTGCCGTGGTCGTGAAGCGTGAAACGACAAACTGTGAACCGAGCACACTCACGACAATACCGATGACTCCTCCCGAAATGCTCAACAGGGACGACTCAATGAGAAACTGGCCGAGGATGTCCCGCTCCTTGGCACCAAGCGCCTTGCGGATGCCGATTTCACGCGTGCGCTCCGTGACCGAAACAAGCATGATATTCATGATACCGATGCCACCGACCAGCAGTGAGAGTCCACCGATGGCTGCGAGCAGGGTCGTCAGTGTCGTCATGGACGACGTTACCAGTTCCGTCATGGCCGCCACGTCCTGGACCGTGAAATCTACCTTCTTGTGCTTGAGTGTCAGGTTGTCCGTGATTTCTGTCGCCACAGCGGCGCTCTGAGTTGGATCCACACACTTGATTGTCGTTCGCGACACGACGTTGCGGGTCATGCCAAACGATTTCTCGCCGACCGAGAACGGCAGGACAATGGACGCGTCGACCGAACTGCCCATTGTTTCTCCCTTGGCAGCAGCGACGCCGACCACCTGGTAAGTGGCGCCGTTCAGGCGGATATCCTGCCCGACAGCTGACTCATCAGGGAAAAGCGTCGTCGCCACCGTATCCCCGATGACGACGTTGCGCGTCCGGTTGTCGACATCTCCCTGCGTAATCGCCCGCCCGTCCGCAACAGTGACACCCTCGACCTCAAAGTAGTTCACGGTCGCGAAGATCCCTGTGCCTGACATCGTCGTACTATTCCGCTTGATCGTGAGATTTGTCGTATTCACAGGAGAGACGATAATCGACATGGTTGAGTTCTCCTCGATATAGGCCAGATCGTCCATCGTGATCTTCGTTTTTGACGACGACTGACCCGGACGCCCTCCCTGCCCTCCAAAACCACCCATGAGGACAGTCGCCCTCGTCCCCGCCGTTAGATAAAGATTACCGGAACCCGATCCCTGCATTCTCGAAAGGATACTCTGTTTTGAGCCATTGCCCACTCCCATCAACATGACGACCGCGGCGATGCCGATGATGATCCCCAGCATCGTGAGGAACGAGCGCATCTTGGCGGCTATGATCGCTCGAGTGGCATTCTTGAAGCTGTCTCTGACGTCCATGTCAGTCCCCTTCGTCGGCCACGACGACCCCATCGCGGATGCGGATCACGCGTTCAGCTTGCGCACCGATATTGTCGTCATGGGTCACGTAGATGATTGTTTTGCCTTCCTCGTGCAGTCCCTTGAGGATATCGACGATCTCGCGAGCGCCCTTGGAGTTCAGGTTACCTGTGGGTTCGTCGGCAAGGAGGATCGACGGGTTCATCATGAGAGAGCGGGCGATCGCCACACGCTGCTGTTCGCCACCCGACAACTCGACTGGGCGGTTGTGCATGCGATTCGAGAGGCCGACCCGCTCCAGAAGCTCAAGAGCGCGCGTCTTGATCTCTTTCGCCTTCAGGCTCCGATCTGAATAGGAACACGGCAGGAGGATGTTTTCCAGGGCGCTCATCTGCGGCAGCAGGTTGTACGCCTGGAACACAAACCCCATGTCTCGGTTGCGGACTCTCGCAAGATCGTCCGCTCTCAGCTTGGAGACATCCTTGCCATTCAGCACGTACTCACCGGACGTCGGGCTGTCGAGACACCCCAGGATGTGCATGAGTGTGGACTTTCCCGAACCCGACGGGCCCATGATCGCCACGAACTCCTTCTCCCCGATGTCCAGGGAGACGCCAGCCAGTGCCTCGATGGTCACGCCACCGATGGCGTACGTCTTTCGGATGTTGCTGAACTGAATGAGACTCATAGGTTAGTTGCCACCAGGAGGTGTGAAGCCTGCTCCTCCGTCGCGGGGACCGCCTGCTCCTCCAGTAATTCCAGGAAGGATGCCCGTGCCGTCGGACTGCGTTGAGCTGGTACTTGTCGTTGTTGCCGTCGTGCTGGCCTTGCGCAGGATCCTGTCTCCTGCCTTGAGCCCGGACGTGATCCCCACGTATTCGTCCCCTTCAATCCCCGTCTTGACTTCCACCCTGCTCGTCGTGATTTTCTTGTCCGTGCCCATCGCGATAATATCCACGTACGACTTGCCATTGGAGGTGATGATCGCTGTGCTCGGTACAGCAAGAACGCCCTTCGCGACGGACACCGTGATGTCAGCATCAGCTGACATTCCATCCACCAGTGTCGACGGAGATTCGGTCATGAGGACCTTGATTGGATACGCGCTCACACTGTTGGAAGTTGTTCCCAGGGAGTGCGACACGTACGAGACCTTGCCGGCGAATGTCTTGCCAGAGTACTGGTCCATCGTCACCGAAGCGTCTTCGCCATTCTTGACATTGAGAATATCCACCTCATCGACATACGCCGAGATGTACCAGCCCGTGATGTCCGAGAGCGTCGCCACACTGGTCCCGACAGATGCGTTGTCTCCAACCGTGACGTTAAGAGCAGTAATCGTGCCTGTCAGCGGAGCGGTGATGACATAGTTCTCTGCCAGTTCCTTCGTCGCATTGAGAGATATGAGACCTTGCTTCTTCGCTTCTTCGTTCGACTGGATCTGGAGTTCAGCCTTGCGCTCAGTTTCCGGGAACGCCGCGAGGTTCGCCTGCGCCGTCTTAACCGACGCCTTGGCCTGTTCTACGTTGGCTTCCAGCAGCTTCACATTGTCTGCCTTGTTGGCAATCGTCTTCTGGCCTGCCACCAGGTTCGCCTGCGCCGTTGCCAGCGATCGCTCGGCCTTGGTCGCCGTGAGCTGTGCAGCAGTGAGGGAATCATTGTCTGCGAGGGAAGCCGCAGTCGTCTTGTAGTTGGCTTCAGCATTGGCAAGCGCCATCTGGGCGCTCTCCACTGCCATGGCTTGTGCGTCGATCTCGTCCTGTGTTGCCTTGTTGTCCATACTGGCATTGCTCAGGTTGTCTTGCGCCTGATCCAGCGAGGACTGAGCCTGGTCGACCTGGTTCTGCAAGATGACGAGCCTGTCATCAGACGTCGTGGTGCTCTGTGCCGCTTCTTTCAGGCTCACCTGGGCCGAGAGGAGGCTGGACTTAGCCTGATTCACCTGGTTTTGAAGCGTCGTGAGCTGCGCTTCAGTGACATCCTGCGCCTTCAGGGTCGCCAGCTTCGTCTGGGCCATGCTGAGGTTGAACTCCGCCTGCTTCACCGAGAAGTCGGCCTGTTCCAGCTGCAACGCCGACGTGTCATTATCCTGAAGCTTCTTCAGGCTCTTCTGGGCGGTCGCAAGGTTCTCCTGCGCGTCCGTCACCTGGTTCTGCAGATTAGTGATCGTCTGCGCGTCTGCGTCAGGGTCCGAGCCGTTCTTCAAGCTGATCTCGGCCGACAGCAACTGCGTTTGCGCCTGCTTGACGGCGTTCTCCAGCTGAGTCTTGGCTGCCACGAGGTCTGTCGTCTGAGCGGTCTCAAGGCTAATCATCGTGCTTCGGTACCGTGACTCGGCAGCGGCCAGGTCAGCCTCGTAGTCCGTCGAATCGATACGAGCGATGACGTCGCCCGCCGCGACCTTGTCGCCTTCCTTCTTGGTGACCGCAATGATGGTGCCGGCAGCCTTGGCGGTCAGCGTCACGGTACGCAAGGGATGGATCGTTCCCGAGACCGTTGTCGTTGTAGCAACGTCCTTGGCCGCCACCATATAGACACCGCCGGCTGCAAACGTTATCCCGGTCCGGGAGCCCGAACTGTTCTTCGCCTTCACCCAGACATAGCCGGCAACTGCCGCCCCAACGATAATGAGCGCGGTCAGAGCCATGATGACTCGCTTCTTCTTCATGTTTCCTCCAGTGGGCTCTTGCGCCCGCACCGATTACTCTGACGCGGCTGTCGCTTTGCCAAACAGCCGCGCCGGGTTCATCACTTACTGTAGATATCCGTGCTTAAGGACAGATTAAGAAGCTCTGTCTGTGAGTGACGCGGCCGCAAGCCTCACAACGAACGTCGTGCCCTGAGATGCCGAACTAGCGACGTCCACGTGCCATCCATGCAAGTTGGCAATTTTCTTCACAATTGCCAACCCTAGTCCGAACCCGTGCCCAGCATGGGATTCGTCTGCCTGGTAGAACGGTTCAAACACGTGAGCAAGTTCCTGGGCACCGATGGAGCCGTTGGAATTGTTGACACGCAGTTCCGCACGAGTCAGAGACACGCCTACGGTGCCCCCCGGCGCGTTGAACTTGACCGCATTCTCGACAAGGTTGTTCACCAGTTGACGCAACAACAAAGCGTCGCCCTCCACGGTGACTCCTTCATCCAGGGACATTTCGAGAGTCAGCCCGTGCTCCTTGCACGATTCGGCGTTCTGGCTGGTGACCGCCGTCACGAGCGCTGTCAGGTCGACCCATCCAAGATCGATCTTCGCCCGGTCAAGCTGAGCCACTTCCAGCAACCTCTCGACCAGCAGGGAGGCGTACTTGACCTGGCTCTTGGCTGCCACGATCCCGTGCTCATAGTCACCAGTCTTCATGGCGACGTCCAGTGATGCTGAGATGCTCGCCAACGGGGTCCGCAGCTCGTGGCTGGCATCCTGCGTGAACTGCTCCAGTCGTTCCTGCGATTCGCGAACGGGTCGAAGCGTCTGCCTCGAGAACTTCAGGCCGAGAAGGTACGTCAAGACGCCCATGACCAGTGTGATGAGCAGCATCTCGATCAGTTTCAGACCGACATCCCGTATCCCCTGGCGCGTACGACCTGCGAACTGTACATAGCCAACGATCCGCCCATCCCGCCGGATCGTCCGGGTCGCAATCGCATATGATTCATCGGTCGGTCTGGTCGTGCCAAAGGGATCAATCGGACCAGGGTTCGCCCCGGCGAACAGATCTCCATTGTAGAGTACGGTGCCGTCAGGAGCGAGAATGCGCGTAAATGGACGCACGCTGTACGGGAGCCATTGCCCCGCGTCTGAGAAATCCGTCGTGGCCTGGCTTCCACTGACAATGTGATCGATCTGGTCGTTCAGCCCGCGCATCATCCTGTAGTTGCCGATCACGACGTCACCAGTCGCGAACATCGTCCCACTGATCAGGATGAGTCCACACACAAGCCACGTGAATTTGAGCGCAAGGCGCTGTTCCAGAGTCAGTTTTCGCGTTGTGTGTAGGGGCCACAGGTGTCGCATGCGCTACTCTCCTATCATGTACCCTTTGCCGGGCACGGTCCTAATGACTTCTTTCCCAAGCTTGCGCCGCAAGTAGGCAACGTGAACATCCACGGTCTGAGAGAACATGAGTTCATCATACTCTCCCCAGACTAGTTCGATGATCTCCAGGCGGGACTTGGCGATGCTGCGATTGAGCGCAAGGAACTCCAGAAGCGCATACTCGCGAGGCGCCAGTGCCACCAGCCTGCCATCCTGGCGCACCTCGTGGGTGTTGGTGTCGACCGTTACGTCGCCCAGCTCAATGACGGGACTGCGCGTCTGACCGCCTCGTCGAAGAAGGGCGCGCATGCGCGCCAGAAGCTCCTCAAGGTCAAAGGGTTTGGTCAGATAGTCGTCTGCTCCGCTGTCCAGGCCCGCCACAGCATTCTGGTGTCCAATCCTGGCAGTCAACATTAGAATGGGCATGGTGCGCCCGGCTTGCCGTAGCTGCCGGCAGACTTCCAGCCCATCCATGCGCGGAAGGTTGAGGTCGAGAACGACGAGGGCATACTCTTCGCCCAGCGCCTGTCGCAGCCCCGCGTCACCGTCAAAAGCGAGGTCGACGCTGTAGGACTCTGTCTCCAGATACCGCTTGATGTTCTGGGCAAAATCCTGCTGGTCCTCAATGACAAGAATGTGCATGAACGGTTCCTCTCATGCCTGTCATTGTACCAGCATGACATAAGAACGGATTAAGACAGAGACGCCTGACCTCAATAAGACCATGGAACCCAGCGCTGCTGCTGCCAGTCCCCTGCGTCATCCCCGCCCCTGCGAAAGGAAACTCATCCTGACGGGCGCGGCCAAGGGTGGTGTAGTCGAGGACGCAGTTCCAGATAGCCACACTCGTCTAGAGTGAAACCCTGCAGACAGGAACTGGGGCTCCACGCAAAACGTGCAACCCCAGGTTGACGCCTACTGCAGGCTTTCTACGGTTCGTACGTGATCGTTATCGTCTTGGTTGCGTCTGCCCACCCAACCGAACATCCAAGATTCTCGGAGACGAATCTCACGGGAAGCATCGTTCTGCCGTTAATGATCTCAGGAACGACGTTGGCGTTCGCCGGGTCGATGAGCGTGCTGACACCGTTCACCTTGGCGGCACTCTTGCCGATCCAGAGTTCGACCGCGGCACTGCCAAGGGTCACGGTCGCCTTCCTGGCAGTCCCATCCCAGCCGACCGTTCCTCCAAGAGCCTCGATGATTGCACGGATTGGAACGAGAGTCCGCCCGTTCTTGATGACGGGAGGAGAATCCAGGGTTCTTGAGACTCCATTGACGGTACAAGCAGACTTCCCAATGCGAAGCACAACTACAGTCCCAGGTACAAACTTGAACGCACCGCCGAATGTTCCTGCGTACAGGGTGGCCGTCTTCGTTGGGTCAATGACAAGAGAGTTCACATTAGTGTTGGTTAAGCCGGTATTGAACTGAGTCCAGCTTCTCCCCCCGTTCGTGGATTTGAATACACCGCCACCAACTGTCTGTCCCTTGTAGGTTCCTGCTGCATAGACTACCTGGGTGTTTGTTGGATCAACAGCAACAGAGTCTCCAATAGTATTGGCCAGGCCAGTGTTCATTTGAGTCCAGGTTGACCCTGCATTTGTGGACTTGAAGACGCCATCGTACGTTCCCGCGTAGATTACCTGGGTATTCGTCGGGTCAATGCCAAGAGAGAGTACAATAGTCGCACCCAAGCCAGCTTGAGTCCAGGTAGTACCGCCATTCGTTGACTTGAACACACCGCCACCAACAGTCTGTCCGTTGTAGGTCCCTGCATAGACTACCTGACTGTTTGTAGGGTCAATGACAAGAGAATCTACATAGGGGTAGATCAATCCCGCGTTCGTCTGAGTCCAGGTTGAT
>JAPLGL010000026.1 GCA_026390155.1 Caldisericota bacterium | reverse complement strand
GACTTCTGCCACGTACGACAGGGGGTACTCGGCCTGATTGGCGTTGTCCTGAGCCATGGCGCCCAGCTGCGACAACTGAAACCGGGAACGACCCTTGCGCGGGTCGAGGACGAACGGGCCACGGTGCCCGATGGGTCGCTTTTTGCAGACGAACAGTTGCGGCTCGAGACGTATGCTCATGCCAACGCCGCTCAGAGCAAACACGTTGACCCGTTCATCGCGCCACGCCATCTCGACCTGCATGCTCCGCACCTCCACGTTCGACAGACCTGTACCAATCATGCTAGGCCAGCTGGACAAAACGTCAACATGTCTCTTTGGAACTCCAGCAACTTGACCAACGTCAATACCATCGGAGCGTCATCGCTTTTCCAGGGTTGAAGCGGCAGCGGGTGTGGTACAATGAACTATCCATTTGACAAGAGTCTGGGGGTTTTGCTGTATGAAAATCGCAATCAAGGTGCTGGTCGTTCTGCTGGCTGTGCTGATCGTCGCGGCCGGTGTTGCATGGTACATGCTCGGCCACGGAGGCCAGCCTCAGGGAACGCCGGTTCCGACAACTGACATCACCCCGGCGCGGCAACTCCTGGGCGACTTGAAAGCAAACAGCAAGCTCAAGTTCTCCATGGCAGTGCCTCGCAGCTTCGACTGGTATGTAGCATCGAGCGAGGGCAATCCAACGAGGCTGACCCTTTCGGGCGTCGTCATGATCGCCAAGTCGGCGACTTCGGACGAAGCTGTGAGCATCGATGTGTGGCTGCGCCAGCAAGGCTTCGCAGGCGACGTCGAGAACAACAGCTTCGGCGACACGACGGTCAGTGAGGGGTATGCCAGGGACTCGCTCGTCGTCCTGCTTGTGACGCCGATCACGTCCAGCGGCACGACGACAGAAGCAACCCAGCTCGTCGTCTACGCAGGCGTCCTGCCTGGCACGCCAGCCGGCAATTGAACTCAACATACAGGAAATGCACAAGGCGGGAGCATCACTGCTCCCGCCTCTTCGCTTGCATATGTTTGCTGCCCGCTACTCCGGCATCACGACGACGATCGGTGTCATCGAGTCGTCGTTGCCCGCAGGGTTGTCCTCCAGCGACCGCCTGAGCCAGTCCTCGTCCATGCCCCTGGTCGACGCGACGATCTCCGCGCCGAAGACGTCGTTGACGTCGACCACGCTGATGCGAGCCCCCTTGCGTGCCAACGCAGCAATACTCCTCTCAACGTCGAGCGGCCCGGGGACAAGGCAGGCATCATAAGGCATCACCTTGTCGCTATCAACAGCCTTGGCCACGGGACCGACAACGGCATAGAACCATCCCTTGCGATGCAGCAGCTTTCCCAGTACCGTAGCGACCGCCCCGAGAACGACGCGGAAGGTGCCTGCCAGCTCGATGTATACCTGCACCTTCCAGGCTGCTTCCATTGGGTAGCTGTACCAGTGAACGAACTTCCCACCGCCATGTCCTGTGTACGGGCCAAGGAAACGAGCCAGGCGGGATGGCTTGAACGTGCCTATCCACATCACTGTCCCCTCGCACATGGTCATCACGCTGCTGGCAATCGTCACGACGCCCGTCGGGTGCTCCTGGTGGACCTTGTCCACGATCGAAACAAGGTCGCTCACCTCGGTAAGCAGGCCCGTATGCACGTTGTGTCGTACGGCCGCCGTCCCGGAGATCTTCACCCTGTACGGAGGAAGCTGACCAAATCCGAGCCTTTCCCAGCACGCTTTCAACTCCGGGTCCCCGCGATAGATGTAGAAGCCGCGGTCAAGCATCTCCTTCGCCTTGTCCAGCTCGCCCCGCGATGCCAGGATATCCGCGTAGCCTGCAATATCCTTCTGACGAACATTGTCGGTATCCAGCTCCACGAACCGTTCGAGCAGCACCGGGTCACCCGTGACACGACACAGCCTCTTCAGCAGGAGGCGCGCCGGATTGTCCAATTCACGCGCAGTACTCCAGTCCACCCTCGCATACGCCTGACGCCACCACTGTATGCCCTCGTCCTCGCGATGCAGAAAGAAGCACAGCAGGTCACCCAGGACGACTTCTTCCCAGATGTCGGTTGGAGGACTGTAGAGCTGAACGGCTCTCTCAGGGTCGCTACGAAGATACAATGTTGCCAGAAGGCGCTTTGTCCGCTTCCATTCGGGGTGAATGGCACGCACGCGTGTCAGGAGGCCGAGTGCCTCCTCGTTCCTGCCGGTCTGCATGAGACCGACCGCCCCCCACCATGCGGCATAGTCTGAACGTGGAGCAGCAGCAAACAGTCGCATGGCAACCCTCTTGGCGCCAAACCAGTCGCACATCGAGGCGATGGCGTAGATCATGGTTTCTCGGGTCTGTGGTCGGCTATTGCGACTTCTTCTCCGTGATAACGATGCCAATCATGTCCGGACCCGAGTAGGTCCCGACGACAGGCCCAAGCTGGGTAAGCATGCTTGGCACGCTGTACCTGGAGGTGAACTCGCGCTGGAATTCCTCCACCTCGACCCGGTTGGCGCCGTATTGGAACCCGACGTATTCGGTCCCCTTCTGCATGTGTTTGTCTATGATTGCCCACAAGCGTTCCAGCGCAACCTTCTTGGTGCGGGGACGGTCCATGACATCCGTGATACCATCGATGTAGGTGAGGACGGGCTTGATCTTCAGGATGCTGGCGGCGATGGCAGCCGCCTTTCCGATGCGTCCGCCTCTCTCGAGGTACTTGAGGGAGTCGAGCACGAAGTAGGTGTGGGTGCGCAGACACAGCGCTTCCACCTCAGCGACAATTTGTGCCAGCGGCGTCCCTGCTTCGGCGAGCTCCACTGCCCGCATCGCTGGAAACCCGACACCGAGAGCAGCATTCAAGGTGTCCACAAACTGGACGTGAACCGTGTCCAGCTGATTGCGTCCGGTGAGGGCCGAGTTGAGTGTACCCGACATCCGCGAACTGATGTGGATCGAGATGATGTCTCCCTCGGGATCCTTGTCAAGAATCGCTCTATATGCGGAAGCGAATTCCTCGGGCGATGGCTGTGTACTGCCAGCCTTTGCCCCTGCCACGAGGCGGCGGTAAAACTCGTCGTTCGCAATGTCGATGCCGTCGCGGAAGTACTCGCCGTCAACTGAGACTTTAAGTGGAATGACGGTGACGCCGTGCTCTTCGGCATACCCTTGTGGCAGGCATGCCGTGCTGTCTGTTACGATGTGGATCGCCATTGTCGGCTCCTTTCTCCGCTTGTGCATTCGTACCGCCGGCGGAGACAGCGGGACCGCTCACATGGTTGGGGAGAGGAAAGAAGCGTGTCCCCTTCTCGTCTCAGACTACACTGCTTTGTTGACGATCACAACGCCCAGCGTCTCCGGTCCCGTATTGCCGCCGACGACAGGGCCCAGCTGGCTCAGGATCGATGGGATTCCCGTCCGGCTTTCAAACTCCCGTTGAAGAGCTTCGACTTCTGCTCGATTGCCCGCGTAGTGGAACCCCACATGTTCGACTCCGTGCTCGACCGCACCATCGATAAGTGCCCAGATGCGTTCCTTCGCAACCCGCATGGTGCGCGGCCGGTCATACACATCGATCATGCCGTCCTTGATGGTCAGGATCGGCTTGATCTGCAGGATGCTGCCCGCAAGTCCAGCTGCCTTGCCGATACGGGCCCCCGCCACCAGGTACTCCAGCGTACCCACCAGGAAGTAGATATGGATGCGACCCTGCATCGCATCAAGCGCAGTCACGATATCAGGGATGGTCGCTCCCGTCTCCGCGAGACGTACGGCTTCCATGACCATGAATCCAAGGCCCAGGCCCGTTGTTCTTGTGTCATACAGGGTTACCCGCTCCGACTCCAGCATCGCGGCTGCCGCATGTGCACTGTTCAGCGTTCCGCTCATGAGGCTGGAGAGGTGGACACTGAGAACCTCATCCTCCGGGTTCTCCAGCAGCCTCCTGTACAGCCCGACGAAATCTTCCGGTCCTGGCTGTGACGTTACTGCCTTCGCGCCGGACCCTTGCTTCACATAGAACTCATCTGAAGCAATGTCCGCAAATTCCCGGTACAACACTCCATCAATCGTGATCCGCAGGGGAACGATATCGACCCCGTGCTCGCCTGTGTAGCCCTCCGGCAAGTAGCTAGTTGAATCCGTTACAATATGGATGCTCACGCCTGGCTCCTCTGCCGACCAATGTGGTCCAGCTTCACCGCTGCGTTCATCTCAATCAGACTGCCTTGTCGACGATGACAACTGCCATGGTGTCCGGGCCCGTAAGACACCCGAGGACAGGGCCCAGCTGGCTGAGGACGGACGGTATGCCTGTGCGCCTCGTGAAATCAGTCTGCATTGCCTCGACCTCGGCTCTGTTGCCCGCAAAGTGGAACCCAATGTACTCGATACCCCGAACGACCGCCTGATCGATGAGTGTCCGGATGCGCTCCTTCGCGACACGCATGGTTCGCGGTCGTTCGAACACGTCGACGATACCGTCCTTGAACGTAAGGATGGGCTTGATCTGCAGGATGCTGCCGGCAACGCCGGCTGCCTTGCCGACGCGCCCGCCCTCCACGATGTACTTCATTGTGCCAACAAGAAAGTAGATGTGCGTGCGTAGCTGCATCCCGTCCAGCACCTTGATGATGTCGGCGATGCCGGCTCCGCCCGCAACAAGCTCCGCAGCCCGCATGACCATGAACCCGAGTCCGAGACCTGTCGTCCGCACGTCATAGAGATGGACGCGCCTGGGATCGGTCTGCTCGGCTGCAATGTACGCGCTGTTGAGTGTTCCACTCGTGGCAGACGAGAGGTGAATGCTCAGCACTTCGTCGCCTTGGTTTGCGAGCAACCTGGTATAGACCTCAATGAAATCCTCGGGACCAGGCTGCGTCGTACCAGACTTGGCTCCAGCCCTCTGCTTCGCGTAGAAGACATCAGGAGATATCTCCACAAACTCGCGGAAGAATACTCCATCGACCGAAACCTTGAGGGGCACGACGAGAAGGTCATGCTGTTCGGCAAAGCCAGCGGGAAGGCAGCTCGTGGAGTCCGTTACAATGTGAATAGCCATAGGTTCCTCCTGGTCGTGAATCTCAGACGCCTTGAAGATGTGTACGTCCTCGACAGGCCGTGAATGTCAGTCCTGCGGCGCCCAGGGGACAGGTCTTGTCCGAGTTCGACGCCACGACTACGCTGACCTTCTCCATCAGACTGCCTTGTCGACGATGACAACTGCGACGGTCTCGGGTCCCATGTGGCACCCGACGCCTGGACCCAGCTGGCTGAGGAGAGACGGAATCCCCGTGCGCCTCGTGAATTCCATCTGCATTGCCTCGACCTCGGCTCTGTTGCTCACATAGTGGAACCCGATGTGCTCGATGCCCCGTACGACTGCCTGGTCGATGAGCGCCCAGATGCGGTCCAGCGCCGCCCGCATTGTGCGCGGCCTGTCATACACATCGATCATGCCGTCCTTGACCGTGAGGATGGGCTTGATCTGCAGAATACTGGCAGCGACGCCCGCCGCCTTGCCAATGCGCCCGCTCTTGATGAGGTACTTCATGGTGCCCACGAGGAAGTAGATATGCGTGCGTGGCTGCATTCCGTCCAACATGGTGATGATGTCGTCGATGCCGGCTCCATCCGAAACCATCTTGACGGCCTGCATGACCATGAAGCCAAGACCAAGTCCTGAAGTCCGCGAATCATAGAGATGGACACGCCTTGGATCGGTCTGCCCGGCCGCAATGTACGCGCTGTTGAGCGTCCCACTCACACGGGATGACAGATGAATACTCAGCACCTGGTCGTCCGGACTTGCGAGCAATCTGCTATAGACCGCAATGAAATCCTCCGGGCCCGGCTGTGTCGTGCTGTACTTTGCTCCAGCTTTCTGCTTCGCGTAGAAGACATCAGGAGATATCTCCACAAACTCTCGGAAGAACACTTCGTCGACCGAGACCTTGACCGGCACGACCGAAAGATCGTGGCCTTCGGCAAAACCGCTGGGAAGGTAGCTTGTGGAGTCTGTTACAATATGGATGCCCACGCCTGGCTCCTCTGCCGACCAATGTGGTCCAGCTTCACCGCTGCGTTCATCTTGGGTTCCCTGATCAGAGTGCCTGGTCGACAATGACGACCGCCATGGTGTCGGGACCCGTATGACACCCGACGACAGGACCCAGCTGGCTGAGAACGGATGGAATTCCTGTGCGCTTCGTGAACTCAGTCTGTATTGCCTCGACTTCGGCTCTGTTGCCCGTATAGTGGAACCCAATAGACTCAATACCCTTCACGACCGCCTGGTCGATGAGCGCCCACATGCGGTCTCGGGCTGTCCGCATGGTCCGTGGCCGTTCGAACACGTCGACGATGCCGTCCTTGACCGTGAGGATTGGCTTGATCTGCAGGATGCTGGCTGCGACGCCGGCTGCCTTGCCAATGCGCCCGCCCTCGATGAGGTACTTCATGGTGCCGACGAGGAAGTAGATGTGCGTGCGTGGCTGCATCCCGTCCAGCATGGTGATGATGTCGGTGATGACGGCTCCGCGCGCAACAAGCTTGACGGCCTGCATGACCATGAAGCCAAGACCAAGTCCTGAAGTCCGCACATCATAGAGACGGATACGCCTGGGATCGGTCTGTTCCGCCGCAATGTACGCGCTGTTGAGCGTTCCACTCATGCCTGATGAAAGGTGAATGCTCAGCACTTCGTCGCCTTGGTTCGCGAGCAACTTGGCATAGACCGCAATGAAGTCCTCAGGACCGGGCTGCGTGGTCCCGGCCTTGGCTCCTGCTTTCTGCTTCGCGTAGAAGACATCAGCAGTCATCTCCACAAACTCCCGGGAGAATACTCCGTTGACCGAGATCTTGAGCGGCACGACGGGAAGGTCATGCTGTGCGGCAAACCCAGCCGGAAGGTAGCTTGTAGAGTCCGTTACGATGCGAATAGCCATTGGACCGTCCTAATCAAGAATCTCGGACGCCTTAACGATACGGACGTCCTCAAGTGGACGTGAACGTTCGCCCCACGGCGCCTGCGCGACAGGTGTCGCTGCAATGGCAGTCAGAATTTCCATGCCTTCCGTGACGTGCCCGAATGCGGTGTAATTGCCATCCAGCTGGTCAGATGTGCTGGTCATGATGAAGAACTGCATGTCAGACTGATCGACACGGGCCTTCTGGGCAGCCATGCTGATGACCCCGGGAACGTGTTTGACGTCGGAGCCCTCGAACTTGACACTGCCGCCGCCGGTGCCGTTCCCGTCTGGATCGCCACCCTGAACCATGAAGTCCTTGATGATGCGATGAAACTTCAGACCATCATAATTGCCGGCGTTGACGACGGCCATAAATCGCTCGACAGTCCTGGGCGCCCGTGCGGCGTACAACTCAAGTGTCATCGTTCCCTTGGACGTTTCCATATGGATGAACCTGTTCTTTTCTTCCATGTGACGCTCCTAGTTGGCGACCTCGGTCGCCTGAATGATCATGATTCCAGTCAGTGGGGCAGACATTTCGTCGGGCATGCCGGGATTCGGCCCGACAGGAACACTAGCGATCTGGTCCACGACGTCCATTCCCTCGATAACATGGCCAAAGGCTGCGAAGGTGCCGTCCAAGCCCGTGTAGTCGCCGTGCATGATGAAGAACTGCATATCCGACTGCGTGACTCCCGCCTGCGACGATGCCATGGAAATGATTCCCCGGAGGTGGCTGACGCCCGTCTTCTCAAAGGGGATACTGCTGCCTCCCGTTCCGTTCCCATTGGGGTCGCCGCCCTGGATCATGAATCCCTTCACGACCCGATGAAACGTCAGACCATCGTACTTGCCCGCCGTGACGTTGGCCAGGAACTGTGTGACGGTCCTGGGAGCCTTATCCCCGTACAGCTCAAGCTTTATCGTGCCCATGTTCGTTTCCAGCACAACGTACTTGTTGCCGAGCGCCTGCGGAGTGGGAGCCTTCTTGAGAAAGACCAACACAAGCAACAGCGACAGAATGACTGTTGCTGCCAGCGTGATGATTACCGTCCGCGTGCTGGGCGGAATGGGTCGGTGGCCCGGGTATTTCTTCTGCAGCTCCTGCGTCCTGCTCAGTCTCTGTCCAGCTTTCTTCTTGTTCGTACTCATCTGCGGTTCTGCTCCTGACTGTCTCGAAGGTTGCCCGGCAAACAGACGAGGCTGTTGTCGATATGCTCTGTGACTTGCCTTCAAACACAAAGGGACCTGCTAAGGCAGGCCCCATGACTGATTCTCTGACGCTAGTAGTTCTCCGACTCGACCTGGTAGAAACTCTGCGCGTGCTGGCATGCGGGGCACTTGCTCGGCGCCTCGCTCCCCTCATGAACATATCCGCATTCGCGGCAGACCCAGATGATCTTGTGGTCCTTCTTGAAGACTGAGTGTGCCTTGACTTCCTTGAGGAGCTTGCCATACCGTTCTTCATGATGGGCTTCAGCTACCGCGATGGCGCGCAGACGCTGTGCGATTGCCTGGTACCCTTCCTGGTCGGCTACGTCTGCAAAGCCAGGATACATCGTCGTCGTCTCGTAGTGTTCACCATCGATAGCTGCCTGCAGGTTCTCGGCCGTCGTCCCAAGCACCAGTGGAACTTCGGCGTTGGTAAGCTTCAGTTCGCCACCGTTCTCCTGCTTGATGTCCTGGAGAAAATGAAACAGGATGGTGGCGTGCTCTCGCTCCTGTTCGGCAGTCTCGGCGAAGATCCCTGCTATCTGCTCAAACCCTTCAGTCCGGGCCACCTTGTTGTACATGGCGTACCGGTTGCGGGCCATGGATTCACCGACAAAAGCTGCACCCAGATTCAGAAATGTCTGTTTCAACACTCACCTCCACGTATGACTCGTATTCCTATCTCCATTGTATCCAATGACGACAGACGGCACAGAGCGAAATATTCACAGTGCCAGTCGGGTTTGACAAATCAGCGAAGTCCCGTGATGACACCCTCTGTCGTCACATCAATGTTGACCATCGCCGGGACTTTGGAGAGTGCCGGCATGGTCTGCATCGTTCCACCCAATGGATACAGGAAGCGCGCACCGGTCGCGGCGCGAATGTCGCGAATGGGGAACAGGTATCCAGACGGTGCACCTTTGACGTCAGGATCATGACTTATGGACAGATGCGTCTTCGCCATGCAGATGGGCCACTTGTCATAGCCGGCCACCGTGAATTCCTTGATGCGCTCGACCGCCAGAGGCGTCAGGTCGATGTCACTGGCTCGATAAATCGTCCGGACCAGTTTGCGCATCTTCTCCTCGATGGTATCAGTCAATTCATATGGATAGTGGATGGCGCCCACGTGAGAGGTCGATGCTACTTCCTGGACGGCGCGTGCGAGTTCCAGTCCACCCTCGCTGCCATCCACAAAGAACGTGTGCGGCACTGCAGCCACCGCACCAAACTGCAAAGCCCTGGATTGGACCATCGCGACCTCTTCGGCGGAATCGTCCGGGAATCGGTTGATGGCAACAACGACTGGCAGACCATAGGAACGAATGTTCTCGATGTGTACCCGGAGATTCTCACAGCCCAGCTCGAGCGCAGGCATATTCACAGCCGATACAAGAGCAGGATCAAGCTTCTTGCCGGGCCTGACAGTGAACGCACCCCCGTGCATCTTGAGCGCACGGACGGTCGCAACGATGACCACACAGTCAGGCCCCTTCATGCCGGCCTGTCTCAGCTTGATGTCCATGAGTTTCTCGAACCCCATGTCGGCACCAAACCCGCTCTCTGTCACGACGTAGTCACCAAGCTTCAGCGCCGCGCGGTCGGACAGTACTGAGTTGTTGCCAAATGCGATGTTGGCGAACGGTCCAATATGAACGAAGGCAGGCGTGCCCTCTTCCGTTTGAACCAGGTTGGGATAGATGGCGTCCTTGAGGATGGCTGTCAAGCCCCCGGTCGCACGCAGGTCCTCGACCGTCACCACCGCTCCACGGCGGCTGTGCGCAACGACAATCTCCGAAAGACGCTGGTGCAGATCCTCGAACCCCGTCGTCAAGCCCATGATAGCCATGATGGGCGAAGCGGCTGCGATGTCGAAACCGGTCTCGTACGACGTCTCCGTCTTGACGCCATCCTTCTTCTCTGTCAACTGAATCGTGAGTTTGCGCATCGACCGGTCTTCCACGTCCATGGTTCGGCGCCAGCTGATGCTCTGGGGATCGATGTCCAGTTCGTTTCCCTGGGAGATATGGTTGTCCACAACCGCAGCCAGCAGGTTGGTTGCCGTCTCCACTGCATGAATGTCGCCCGTGAAGTGCAGGTTGATCTGTTCCATCGGAAAGAGCGACGACTTGCCACCGCCTGTCCCTCCGCCCTTGATCCCAAAGACAGGGCCCATGGATGGTTCGCGCAGTGTGTTGACCGTGTTGAATCCCAGCCTGTTCAGCGCCATACCCAGCCCAATGGTTGTGACGGTCTTGCCTTCGCCAAACGGCGTCGGCGTGACAGCCGTCACGTCGATGTACTTGCCATCCGGCTTGTCTTGCAGGCGCTCAAGGATATGGTAGTCGATCTTACCCATGTACCTGCCGAAGTAATCGATCTCCTCGTCATGGATCCCCAGTGACGTTGCAAGATCGCCAATGTCTTTCTTGTCAGTTGCTTTTTCAAACATGGGTCACACTCCTCTTTCAATTGGCACGGTTTGTTGTTGTAATCTCAATCCGATTCCTGCGCACGCCGCAAGACTCAGATAAGTCTAAAATAGTGAGCTGCAAACGTGAAGAGCGCCGCTACGACACAATAGAGCGCGAACCACTGCATCTTGCCTCTCCGCGCAACCCTGAGCAGCAACCCGATCGCGACGAGGCTGGTCAGCACGCTGACGAGGACACCGATGCCGACCTCCGTAAGAGAACTTGAGAACATTCCCGACTGTAGAAAGTCCTTGAGCTTGAAGATCGCCGCGCCCGCGATGGTCGGGATGGCCATGAGGAAGCTGAAATGGGCGGCATCCTCCTGTTTGAAGCCCCTGTAAACGCCGACGGACATGGTCGTGCCGCTGCGCGAAAGACCGGGCAGAAGTGCAAAAACCTGGCCGATGCCGATAGCCAGTGCGTCCTTCCAGCCAACCTCTCGAATCGTCCTGGTCGTCGACGAAAAGTGCTGCAGAAACAGCAGGGCGGCTGTGACGAGGAACATAGTCCCCACGATATAGGGGCTGGCAAAAACCTTCTCAATAGTCGCGCTAAGAAGAACCCCAAGGATTCCGGACGGGATGATGGACATGACAATGAGCCAGAACATGTTGCGCTTGCGTGCTTCGTCATGAGACAGGCTGCTGCGGAACGTGTAGAGGAATCCCCGGAACAGGCCCGCGATGTCGCCCCAGAAGAAGATGACCAGCGCGATGAGGCTGCCGAAGTGCAGTGCCACATCGAAGGCAAGCGTTGCGTCGGCCTTGAGCAGTCCCGACACCACGACCAGATGCCCTGAGCTGCTGACCGGCAGGAACTCGGTCAATCCCTGTACAATGCCGAGCACAATGCTTTTCCACAGTACCATGAGTGGTACCTCCGGGTATGACCTCGACTACATGCAACATGGTAGACATACAGTCCCAAAAAGCAACGAAAGTGCTTCCGGAGAACGGCCCAATCCCTAGGGGGGGTCTCCGCGCGGCCCGGTTTCAAACTAGAGAGCTGATGGCGTGCCCTGCAGGTGTCAGGACAGCCAGCGACCTGTTGGGCAACCATTCCCAGGAACCCGGGCCAAGGGGTTCACTGGCGACGAGTTCCCTGCCCTGCTGGTGCTGGAGATACATGCTGTGCCGCTGAGGATCAGTGCTGTAGTGGAAGGCATACATGGATCGCCCACGACTCAGGAGAAAGTTGAGCCCGCTGAACTCTCCGACGGATACGACTTCGTGGACGGCCCCTCTCAGAGCCTCGATGGGGTCGCTCACCAGTTCGAGGTACTGCAACAGCAGCGCAAAGTAGATTTCACTGTCGTTGTCGCCCTCAAGGCTGTTCCTGAACTTGGGCTGGAGGCGCTCTCTCAGCCGCTCACCTGAGCAGTGCCCGTTGTGGCAAAACAGCCATGGTCCCGAAACGAACGGATGCGTGTTTGCAATCAGACGAGGCGTGCCACTGCTACGACGGACATGAGCGAGGGCAACGCGAGCACTGACGCTGCGAGCCGTTCTGTCATACAGAGGTGATTCATTTGCGGGTCCCGGTTCCTTGATCAGGCGGGCAACACCATGTGTGCGGTCATACCATCCGATACCCCAGCCGTCAGAGTTCGCCTCACCGGATTTGTCCGCAACCGCCAGTGAGCGAAGCGAGGGCTCTACGTCGGTCAACCAGGGAGCTATGGATTGTGGCGTCGTCGCAACTATTCCAAACATCCTGCACATCAGCGTTCCTCCATCCGCAGGCCATCCATGGCCCCGCTGCGTTGAGGATACGCCGTCAGCGCCACAGCGCAATTGTGAAAGTCATGGTGCCTGACACCAAAGGGATTCACAATTGAAGACGGGAACGCAGGTCGCTGACGAATTCGACTTCGTCCTCGGGTGAGATGCCGTATTTGTGGCGGTCGGCAGTCTCGATGAGAACGACGTCCCTGAGCGCGTGCGTGGAGAACATGGTCACGATGCCCTCATCACTGTAAAGGACATCATACAGTGCCAGACCGGGGAGACGATAGCTCGAAATGGGATTGAAGGCAAGATTGACCACCTCGACACGAACGATGTCCTTGAAAAAGATCCGGCGTGAGCTGCCCCCGGCGCGTATCTCGACTGCGTCCGCAGTCAGGACGTAGCGCATCGTGCGGACGAACCGGACGGTATTCGTCGACACGGCGATGCGCTGAGATCGTGGGATCCTCCTCAGGCTGAACAGCGTCATGAGACAGATGAGCACTGGCAAGCCAATGGAGAATGCGGCCATAATCATCGCACCGTCAGAAAGTGATAGCCCAAAGCGCATGCTGGTCTCCTTCTCAGCGCGTGAGGCTGTCTGCAAACAAGGCGCCGGCGACCGCCACGAGGATGATTGCGGCAAGCCAGCCGATGAGCAGTCCCGAGAACAGCCTCTTTCGCTCGATTTCGCTCATGCCGCGCAGGCCAAGGAACATGAACCCGAAGACGCCCGACAAACCTGCAAGGGTCAGGCCTGACTTGAGGTTGACCTGATGCCAGACGGCCGGGTCAGCGAAGGTCGCAGGAACACGAAACCCGAGCCAAGGATTGGGCGTGGAGAAGGCCGACAGGACCCCGACGATGGCGATGGCGAAACAGCTGAAGGCGACCAGAAGCGGTGTGGTGCTCCCGACCTCCATATCTCGTGCAGTGACGCCGACATCCCGCGCGACCTGTTCAGAGTAGCGCCACAACCAGACAGTCGCGATGAGGACGTAGATCAACAGCGCTCCTGCAACGTACAGCCCCACATCCCGCGCGACGACCCCGGCGACAGCAAGCAAGTCGACAATGCCGGCTGCCGCTCCCCCCGCGACAAACAGGAACCCCGACTTCCGATTCACGACGTCCCAGACGCGGTCGTCTGCCATCGTGGCAGGGAAGCGGGCGCCGTAGAAGCCGTTGCGCCTCACCTTGCCGAGCATCAGAGGAGCCCCGAGAACGACGAACAGCACCGCCAGCCCGAGGCTCGTCAGAACATTCTCCATCAGCATTCATCTCCTCGACGGAGCCGCGCGCCCTGATGTGGCACATGGTTGTCACGTCTGCAAGATACTATACGCATCCTCGGGGTGAAAGCCACGATAACTCCTGAACATGAAGACCTCCGGGGCTCTTCGCCAAGTCCCGGAGGGAAGGAGTTGCGCCGAGAGAGATGGCGCGAGTGGCGGCCTTGTCAGCCGACACCAGATCGCCGGCCTGTGCCTCCTCAAGCTGTCGTTTTCTCAGCGCCTGATTGTCTCCTGGTCCTATGTTGCTTTGTCGGAGAGGGACTCCTCGCTGTCGGTGCAGGGAACGTGGTCTGGATCCTCCCGGACCTCATACGTGACAGATGCCGCAGCGAGATGCATCCTGCCCTCGCCCGGCGTGCTGTACTCGGCGCAAAGCTTGACGTAGCGCTGCAGGAACTCGGAACGCTCCTGTTCGTTCACGTAGATCTCCTCGCTCAGGAGGCTTCGTCGCCCTACGGGCTTGCGTGTCTGCTGGTAGACTTCCTCGAAGTAGATGTTGATGGGGATGTCCATTCGGGCGGCGGTCTCCGGAGAGATCCGCACGAGTTGTCTGATGGGTCGGTAGAACCGCTCCAGGATGCCATTGACCTCCCGCGTACCAGCTTCCTCGATGAAGGCGGCCTTCTGAAGCTGCTTCACGTGGTAGAAGACAGTGCCGTGGGACATGCCAAGCCTCTCTGACAACTGCTTCACCGAGACTCCTGAGTTGCCACTGCAGGTGCTGAACGCAACCAGCACTCTGGTCCTGACAGCGCTGGCAAACGTCTTGATGCGAAGAGCCTCGAGGTTCTGCTCCTCAGACGTGGACGCGGTGACCGTGGACCCGAGGTCTTCGATCACCGCGCGCTCGACGCTCTTCTTCGACTTGAGGTCTTTCCTCGTTGCGGGCATGTGCCCCACCCTTACCGCGGGAACCTGGTCAACCGTTCAAAAGCCCACATCTTGACAGGAGTCATCTTGCTAGCAGCAACTGCAGGTCTCCTGATATTCATAAGGGCCTCCTCAGCGCTCCATCACGCCGCCGCCCTAGCGGGGCAGGCGAAGAACACTATTCAAAACCATACGGCGGTCCAACTCGTCCCATCGTAGCATCGCTTTTGGTTCCATTGGGCACCTCCACTGCGCATTACCGTCCGAACCTTTCATGACGTCTCAGTCTTGCTCGACGTCTTACTGTTGCCTCATGTCTTAGTACTCTCTGACGTCTTACACTATTCGGACGATATCATCGTAGTACTGACCTCAATCTTGTCAAGTCCCTGGAGCGAGAAGAGTGAAGATACTGTGAACGCAACCAGGCCTTCCGCTGGATGCGTCTGCGTGTCACGGGCTTCCGATGAGTCCCCACAGGACCCGAAGCACGTCGCGCGCAGCTGTGCCAAGGGCTGCAGCGGGGAGGTCCTCTGCCGTGTCCGTCGCAGAGTGGTACCATGAGGCTTCTCTGCCGTGCCCTGCAAACATGCAATTGGGGATACCCAACCGGCTGAACGTCTCGTGGTCAGAACCTCCGGTCCAAGGGATGATCGCGAGTGACGCGCCATCCTGGATTGCGCCCGAGACAGCAGCCATGATCGTCTGCTCAGATTGATCAACGGCTACGCCAAGTCCCGACGTCGACCTCATCATGTCGAGATCCAGCACCGCCGACAGCGATTGAGCCAACTCGGGAGCCGCCTTCACGAACGCGGTGGAACCAAGAAGTCCTTCTTCTTCCCCGCTAAAGGCAACAAACCAGATAGATACTGGAGGGATTGCGCCCAGTGAGACTATCGAGCGCGCCATCTCCAGCATGACAGCGATACCCGAAGCATCGTCGTCGGCTCCCGGGTACATCACGCCGGAGCGGTCGGTACCCAGGTGGTCGAAGTGCGCACAAACCATGATTGGCCGCGTGTCGTCCGTCCCAGGAAGCACGCCGGCCACGTTGAACGCAGGCGCATCCGGTGTCCACGATGCCGTGATACCAAGACTCACCTTCAGGTTGAGGTCGCGCGAGACAACCTGACCGGCCCACGCCTGTGCCGCCAGATCGTCGAATGACAGCCCCGCCGCCCAGAACAGAGAGCGCGCTCCAGTCAGGGATACGAGAGCTGACACCGGTGCGTCGGGAAGAGCTGACACGAACTGACCATGCATGTCGAACGGATTGGGCGCCGAAGGCATGTCGAGGACGAGAACGCCGGCGGCGCCATGTGCGGCGGCGCTTCCGACCTTGGCAGCCAGATACGTCTGCGATTCCGGTACGGAGCGCGTCGGGGCGCTGTAGCGCAACAGGACCACGACCTTGCCCACAACGTCCAGGCCCGCGTACTCGTCATACCCAGTCATCTGGACCCCAAACCCTGCAAGCACAGCATCGGCCTCAACGCTCCCACTGCCTGCGTACGGCATCGCCATGCCACGATCACCGAGGAACGATTCGCCCCGCGTCCCGCTGGCCTTGATGCCCGTGAAGGAGTTCACCACATACAGGGGCGTCTTGTATGTGGAGAGATATTCCTTGAACGCGGGAGGTTCTCGCAGGCCCATATCCTTGAACTGTGAAGCGATCCATACAGCGGCTTGTGACTCGCCGGGCGTCCCGGTGCGGCGACCGGCATAGGACGGTGAAGCAAGCTCGACGACAGCATCGTAGGAACGCTCTGCATCCACTGCAGACATGACCTTCTCCACGCCCGGCCATATGGTCCGGGATCTGCAGCCCGCACCGATGAAAAAGACCAGTACCAGAGCGACCCATCTACGATTCACGGCCACCTCCCAAACGGGCACGTGCGCCCCTTCAATCGATCCTCGACCAAGAGGTTCACACCGCATAACGTCGCCTTGACTCATCCTGACGCCACCCTACAATGAAGGCGCACTATATCTATAGTAGTATGTACGAATGGGGGTCGACTTACAGATGAGAATCGGAATCCTGACAGGCGGCGGGGATTGCCCCGGACTCAACCCAGCCATACGGGGTGCGGTGTTCAGAGCGATCGACTACGGAGACCAGTGCGTGGGTATTGTGGGAGGCTGGCAGGGACTGCTCTCATGTGAGACCGAACCTCTGGACCTGGCAGGCGTCGACGAGATCATCGACCGGGGCGGGACGATTCTGGGGACCTCCCGGACCAACCCCTTCAAAGACCCTGCGCTTGTCCAGCAGACCATTGCCAACGTTGCTGCGATGGGTCTCGACGCCCTCATCGCCATCGGCGGGGACGACACGTTGGGCGTAGCAGCCAAACTCGCGGCCCTGGGAGTCAAGGTTGTCGGTGTTCCGAAGACCATGGACAATGACCTGTCAGGAACGGACTTCACCTTCGGATTCGACTCTGCAGTGAGTGTTGCTCTCGACGCTTCGCGAAGGCTGAAGGATACTGCACAGTCCCATCGGCGCATCCTCATCCTTGAAGTCATGGGCAGGCACGCCGGATGGGTTGCCCTCTATACCGGCATCGGCTCGGGAGCCGACTACACATTGATCCCCGAGGTTCCCATTGACTGGGACACGATGGTGCGCCAGGTCATGACCGCCTACAAGCGCAAGAAGTATGCCTTCGTCGTCGTGAGCGAGGGGGTGGAAGTCACACGAGCCACGAGCGAGGAACTGGATGACTTCGGCCACATGCTGCTGCAGGACAGGGGCGTAGGGCCGGAGGTAGCCAGGATCCTTGAAGAAAAGACGGGGATCTCGACTCGTTCGGCAACGATAGGGCACATCCAGCGGGGAGGCAGTCCCACCCTGTTCGACCGCATCCTGGGATCGCGCGTCGGCGTGAAAGCCATCGAGATGATCCACAGCGGCGAATTCGGCAAGATGGCTGCTCTCCGTGGTACCGAAGTGATCGCGATTCCCCTCACCGAAGCTGTCGGTACCCTCAAGACAGTCCCTCAGGAGTGGGTAGACCTCCTGAGAGTCTTCTCCAAGTAGCCATGAAACGCATTGGACTTCTGACGAGCGGCGGCGACGCCAGCGGCATGAACGCGGCCATCCGCGCAGTTGCACGCACGGCTGCGTCGATGGGAGTCGAGACGCTGGGGTTCGAGCGGGGCTACGACGGACTGGTTTCCAACACGTGGATAGAACTCAACTCGCGCAGCGTCTCAGGCATCCTGGAACTCGGCGGCACAATGCTCAAGAGTGCCCGCAGTGAACTGTTCCGCACCGAGGAGGGCCGCAGGCAGGCAGCTCTCGTCGTCCAGCAGAACCAGCTGGATGGCCTGGTCATCATCGGGGGCAATGGATCTCAGACTGGTGGCTACCTCCTCGCCAAACTGGGTGTTTCCGTCGT
Source organism: Caldisericota bacterium (assembly GCA_026390155.1). GTDB lineage: Bacteria > Caldisericota > Caldisericia > Cryosericales > Cryosericaceae > Cryosericum. The sequence goes on along the minus strand of JAPLGL010000026.1, from coordinate 45,518 downwards.
TGGAGTCGCGTCGACGATCGACAACGACCTGTATGGATTTGACTACACCATCGGGTTCGATACTGCCGTCAACATTGCTATCGACGCCATCGACCGTATTCGCGACGTGGCGGAGTCTCATGACCGCGTGTTCGTCGTCGAGGTGATGGGCAGAGACAATGGATCCATTGCACTCGAAGCGGCTCTTGCCACGGGCGCCGATATCGTCCTGACGCCGGAATTGCCCTTCAGCATCCCCAAACTCATCACACGCCTGCACGACGACGTCATGGCACAGAAGAAACATCACATTATCGTTATGGCGGAAGGTGCAGGGCATGCCGAGGAGCTATCACATTATATCAATGCCAACCTGCCGGTGGAGTGCAGGGCCACCGTCCTCGGCTACGTCCAGCGAGGAGGGAGTCCAACGCGCTTCGACCGGATCCTGGCCAGCACATCGGGTGAAGCGGCAGTTCTTGCTCTGACTGAAGGCCGCTCAGGCGTTGTCGCGGGAACACGCGATGGACACATCGTTCTGCAGGAAACGCTTGAAGCGGTCACCCGGCGCAACCTTCTCAAGCCAGAGCTTGTGGAACTGCTGAAGCGAGTGTCGATCTAGTCTTGCCTGATCCCGGGAGGACCACTTGGGTCGAATCTTCAAGTCGCTAACCTTTCAGATTATCGTGACTGCCCTGCTCATCGTGGGCGTCTCGATGGCGATTCTGAGCAACCGTCTCATTGTCGAGTTTCAGGACGAACTCGTCACCAAGGAAGGCGAGACGCTCCAGGCCATAGGGTCACAGGCTGTCGAGCGCTGGAACCGCATGTACCGGGAATTGTCCACCAGCTACAAGTTCGACAAGCTGAGCCAGAGCAAGCAGAACGAGTTGATGAGCGTCTTCCTCTCCAAGTCCTACAATGACTACATCACGGTGTTCAAGGACAACTTCCCCAATGTCAGCATCGGGTACCAGATCGATCTGTTCACGCCCAGCCTCGTCTACCTGGCTGACGCATCGCGCAATCCGCTGCCCAAGCTGACCGTCGCTCTTCCCTTGAAGACAGGCACTGAAACGATCGGGTATCTGGTCGTCGACAGAGACATGCCTCAGGTCCTGGCTCCCGTGCAGCGTGTCCGTTTCGAGGCCTTCAAGACTTCGACCATCTCCATCGCACTGAGCGGTTTGGCGACCATCTTCCTGCTGACGTTCTTCCTGATACGGCTGCTGTCCCTGCGCCGCAGCGTCGTCCGACTCAAGACCAACCTGGACACCCACGTGCCACGTGGTGGAGGGGAGCTGGGAGAGATCTCGCGCGCCGTCGCCGACCTGGCACATTCGCTCAAGCGAAGCATTGAAGAAGCAAAACAGACCGAGGCTCTCAAGACACTCGGTATCTTCACGACCGGCATCGCCCATGAGGTGCGCAATCCGCTCACAAGTATCAAGGGATATGCAAGCCTTCTCGAGAAGAAGCTGCAGGGTCGTCCCGAAGCCAAGTACGTCGTCCCGATACGCAGCGAGGCCGACCGTCTCGAGACGCTGGTCAAGGACCTTCTCACCTTTGGGCGCCCAGCGCCACCCCAGCCGGTCGAGTTCGATCTGCGCGGGTTCTTCGAATCGATGGGAGAGCTCATGGCTCAGCAGTTCGAAGACGGTCACGCGACGCTCGACCTCCAGGTACCACAGATCATGGTCACCTGGGACGCGCGTCAGACAGAACAGATGTTCATGAACCTTCTGCAGAATGCCATACAGTCGATGCAGGAAAAGGGTGGCGGCACCGTCACTGTTGCTGCAAGGACTGAGGCGGATCGCGTCATCGTCGAGGTACGCGATGCCGGTGCCGGGATCAGGGATGAGGACAAGCCCAAGATGTTCACCCCGTTCTTCACGACCAAGGAACACGGCACAGGACTTGGCCTTCCCATTTCTCAGAAGATCGCGTCCTTTCACAATGGGGTCATCACCTATCTGAGCACAGAGGGAGCAGGTGCCACGTTCACTGTCAACATGCAGCGAATCATCAATCCCAGCGTTTGACTCGGACTTCGAAATCGGTAGACTTTTCTATCGCCTATGAAAACACAAAGCAAGCTCATTCTGGTTGTGGATGACGAGGAGAACATACGCGAACTGCTCCGCGAGTCACTTGAGGACGAGGGTTATCGTGTCAACGTCGCCAAGAACGGCCAGGAAGCAGTCGAGAAGGTCAGGGCCCTGAGCCCGGACACTGTCCTGATGGACGTCAAGATGCCCGTCATGAGCGGCATGGATGCTTTTCTCAGGATCAAGGAGTCCCAGCCTGATCTCCCGGTCATTTTCCTGACAGCCTTCGGTTCGGCGGATATCGCCATTTCCGCCATGAAGTCCGGCGCCTATGACTATCTAACCAAGCCGTTTGATATCGACGAGGTCAAGATCAAGGTGAAGAGGGCTCTCGAATTGCGCGAACTGTCATGCCTCTCGGGAAGGACCCGTCCCGACGACCTTCCTGTCATCAACAGCGATGAGCTGGTCGGCCAGAGCCCCCTGATGCAGGAGGTCTACAAGCAGATTGGCAAGGTTGCCAGTTCAGATGCGACGGTTCTTGTTCTCGGCGAATCGGGCACGGGCAAGGAACTGGTGGCCAAGGCAGTTCACAATAACAGCCATCGGAAGGACAGGGCATTCATCGTCGTCAATTGCGCGGCTATCCCGGAGAACCTTCTCGAGAGCGAGCTGTTCGGCCACGAAAAAGGAGCCTTCACAGATGCCTTTGACACGCATATCGGCAAGTTTGAGCAGGCATCGAGTGGAACGGTCTTCCTCGACGAGGTCGGCGACATGTCACTGCCGCTTCAGGCCAAACTCCTGCGTGTCCTGCAGGACGGAGGTTTCGAGCGTGTCGGCGGCCGAGAGCACCTGACGTCGTCGGCACGGGTTATTGCAGCTACGAACCAGGACTTGACCCGACTGGTGTCAGAACGCAAGTTCCGCGAGGACCTGTTCTACCGGCTCAACGTCATCACGCTGCGGCTTCCCCCGCTGCGCGACCGCCGCGGTGATACTGTACTGCTCGCACGCCACTTCCTCAGGAAGTACGCGGCCAAGTACGGGCGGGATGTCACCGAGATTGCAGACCAGACCCTGGAGCGCCTCATTGCGTACGAGTGGCCAGGAAATGTCCGGGAGTTGGAAAACGTCATCGCACGGGCAGTTATCATCTCTCAGGCACACGTACTCCTTCCCGAGACGGTGGAACTCTGTGCTCAGCCCATTCTGCACAGACGTGAGGAATCTTCAGTTCCTGAGGGTCAGCCGCTGGTGGCACAACCCACGCAGCCGCAGGCTGTCGCAACAGACGGCAACAGTGGACTTCGTCTGTCAGACGCCATTCAGCAAATGGAGATCGACATGATCCGCAAGGCGCTGCGCGAGTCCGGTGGAAACAAGACCAAGGCCGCCCAGATCCTCGGCATCTCCCGCAAATCACTGTTCAACAAGATTCGGGACTACAAGCTGCAGGACCGGGAACAATAGCGACAACATCCTGCACCTGACTTCCTGAGTTTGTGAAGCCCTGGGTAAGACCCGCCGAGGGGTTTTCATTTGCCGCAGGGCAGGGCTTCCCCCTGCCAGGGAAGCCGCAGATTTGACAAGAGCTGCGGGAAGAGCTACCATCGTGCATCATGCCAACAAGCCGGACCAGCAGCATAGCATCTGTCGTGGTAGCGGCGTTTCTCTGGGGAACGTCCTTCACGGTCTCGAAACTGGCTCTTCGCTCTATCCCTCCGCTTTCGCTCGCATGGATACGCTTTGTGCTCGCAAGTGCCATCCTTCTCACCTGGCTGGTTGTTCGTCACGAAGACCTTCGTCTGGATCGCCGCGCATTTGGCGCCATGATGCTGGGAGGAATCCTGGGCTATGCCCTGAACCACATCTTCGAGAACGTAGGTCTTGCTCTGTCGACAGCCTCCGAGATTTCACTCATGATGGGCGTCTTTCCCGTCCTGTCGCTCCTGGTGGAGCGTCTTGTCTACCACAGGAGGTTCTCCCGCGTTGCCGTCGGGGGCATTGCACTGTCTGTCGTCGGGGTCGTCCTGATCATCGATCCGCGCACGCTGGGAGGGGCGCTGGCGGGGAAGCGCCTGCTCGGCGACGGGCTCATAATCCTTTCCGGCATCTGCTGGGCATTCTACAGCATCCTGGTCAAGAACCTGTCCAGGAACAGCTCGGCCAGCAGGACTGCGATGTTCCAAATGCTGTTTGGCAGTATCTTCCTGCTTCCCCTGGTGGGAGCGTTCGAGCGGCCGGTCTTCCCGGTCCCTGCCGAAGGTGTCTGGGCTGTCATCTATCTGGCAGTCTTCTGTTCGGTCGGAGGGTACTCCCTGTACAACTACGGGGTCGCCAGAATGGCATCGACCCAAGCGGTCAACATCCTCAACCTTGTCCCGGTCTTCGGTGTACTGACCTCCTGGGTCGTCCTGCATGAGACAGTGACAGCAATACAGCTGGCTGGCGGAGCCGTCGTCCTTCTAGGTGTCCTGCTCAGTCTGCGCGATTCTTCGCTGGTGGCTTCTCCTTCATGACGACGACGGGTCCCAGAACCGTCGGGCCTACGTGACAGCCCACGACGCAGGAGACCCTGTTGTACTCGACCGGTACGTGGAGCACCGATTCCATCCAGTCTCCGAACTCCTTAGCCTCATCCCAGTTGTCGGCCCAATGCAGCCCAGCAGACACCACGCCACAGGAGGCCATTTCCAGGACCAGCTCCTTAAGCCGTTCCTTGGCCGCCTTGAGCGTCCGGATCTTGTCGTGCGTCACCATGCGGCCGATGTCGTCAAACCAGACGATCGGCTTGAGCTGGATGATCGTCCCAACCAGGGCCTGAGCACCCGTAAGGCGGCCACCCTTGTACAGCCAGTGCAGCGACTCCATGATGAAGTAGACCCAGGTGCGGTCCCGCAGTTCGGTGAGCGCTTCGACGATTTCGGCGCGACTCTTGTTCTCATCCGCCATGCTCTTGGCCAACCGGCCCATCGTCAGCTGGCAATAGCCACTCTGGCGAGAATCGACGATCGAAATCCGATCCTCGGCGGCCAGGGTCTGCGCGGCAACGTGAGCCGCGTTGACGGACCCTGAAATGGCGCCTGAGATCATGACACACACAACTTCGTCCCCCGCCTCCAGGATCGGCCTGAAGATGCGCACCAGGTCGTCGGGATTGGTCTGCGCGCTCTCAAAGATGACGCCCTCGCGCTCTTTCTTGTAGAACTCGGCCGGCTTGATGTCGACGCCGTCACGATAAAGCGTCTCTCCTTCACGGACGTAGAGGGGTGCCATAACGATGCCCACTTTCTCAAACTCCTCGATCGTCATGCCACATGTCGAGTCAATAACGACTTTGATCATTCGACTCCTTTCCGCAGCCCCTGTGAGGGTCGCCGGTCACCAGTCTCGCGTGTGTCCCTTCCGGACACTTCGTCGTGTTTCACTACAGCATGCAGACAGCCATCGCCGGGTGGCTCAGAGGCTCTCTGGTCATGCCCTCATGATGACACACGGCCCAAGAAGGTCGGGGCCTGTGTGCACGCCCAGCACGCACGACAGCTTGGTATAGGACACAGGAGCCTGGAGGATCTCCTCCATCTCGGCGTGAAACCTCTGGGCCTCGTCCAGATTGTCCGGCCAATGCAGGGTCGCCGCCTCAACTCCGTTTTTGCCACAATCACCGACAAGCTGCCGCATATGGTCCTTGGCAACCTTGATGGTCCTTGTCTTGTCATAGGACGTCATGCGTCCCGCTTCGTCAAACCAGACAATCGGGTTCAACTTGATGACCGATCCGACGAAGTACTGCGCCCCCGTCAGGCGGCCGCCATGGAACAGCCACTTGAGTGACTCCATGATGAAATATGTCCGTGTCCTGCTGCGAATGTCAGCAAGAGCCCGGACAATCTCCGCGCGACTCTCGCCGGCATCAGCCATCTTCTTTGCGGTGTGACCAAGATACGCCTCACCGTAGCCAGATTCCAGAGAATCGACGATCGTGATCCTGTCTTCAGCCCCCAGCATCTGGGCGGCCACGTGCGCTGCATTCACCGAACCCGAGATGGCACTTGAGATGAGAACACAGACGACTTCATCACCCGCCTCTATCATGGGCTTGAACACGGAGACCAGGTCTGCAGGGTTCGTCTGAGCAGTCTCGTAGATAAGGCCTGCCCTTTCCCTGCGGTAGAATTCATCGGGGAAGATGTCCACCTGTTCCCGGTAGAGCTTGTCGCCGTCCCTGACGTAGAGAGGAATCATTGCAATGCCGGACTGCTCAAACTCCTGCCTGGTCATTCCTGTCGTCGTGTCCATGACAACTTGTACCATGTGTCATTCACCTCCGCAGATTCGCTAATAGAGTCTATCAGAAAAAGCAGTCGGCGACAACCACACGCGGCCGCAACCTCGCCCCGGCAATTCTGTGGCATCCTCTTACCCCGCTCCAGGATTGCAATTCAACCCTTTTGCCATACAATGTCGATGATTTGCAGCAAACAGCAGACTGGCAAAGAGGTGTCCTTGGCATGACACGATCCGAAGGCTTTGTGAGACAGGGTGTGGCGCCGTGAGGGCGACGTGAGGCGAGTCTTCCGCGTCGCCGGGCGCGCAATGCTCATATCCTCGCTTGCAATCGTGTCATGGCTGATTCTTGGTACCCGGCCGCTGTTCTATCTCGCAGCTCTCATCACGACGTACACAGCAGTCATGGTCCCGCTCGTGCTGAGGACAAGCGACCACACCAGAGTCGTCAGGCATCTGCGACAGGCAGTCGTACAGATGAAGTCACAGGACACGCTGACGATCTCACTTGAGGGAATCCCGTCACGTTCGCCTCTCTCAGTCCGGCTACAGCCCCTGGTCCCCGAGTACATCATACGCGAAAGCTCCTCCTGGCACGATCGGACATACATCCTGCAGTTTCACGTCAACCGTCGAGGAGTGTACGACCTTGGAGAGGGGATCCTGACCGTGACCGACCCCCTGCGCCTGTTCCGTATCAGCAGACGGCTGACGGCTGACGAGAAACTCACGGTGTTCCCCACCGTCCTTCCCCTTGAAAGGCTGCGTATCTCCCTGACCTCTCCACTTGATGGCCAGCGCGTCAAGTTCGCGCCCAACTACGATGTCTCACAGCTGGCGGGAGTGCGACCCTACGAAAGCGACCCCATGAACCGCATTCACTGGAAGATGAGCGCTCACAGGGGAGAGCTCATGGTGAAGGAATTTGCCCCGTCCGCCTCAAAGACAGTCGTCGTCCTGCTCAACCTGACACTCCGGCGGGAACCCAGCTTCACCTTGGAAACCTTCGAAGACTATATGACGATGGTGGGCGCAAGTGTCCTTCAGTATGCCTATGAACACAGACTGCCTTTCGGACTTACCGTTCTGGGCGAGGAGAGGCTCTCTTCCAATGGCTTCTCAAAGGATGCGACTCATCTGTTCTCCTGTTATCGCCTTCTGGCACAGGCACGCGCGCGCATGGACAAGGAACCATCCAGTACTGTGTTTCTCGACTATCTCAGACAGGAGCGCCTCCGTATCCCCGCCCGCTCACAGCTGTTCCTCATCCAGCATGAACTGAAGGAAGAGGAGATTGGGGCTCTACTTCGCATGGAGGCACAGTTCTCACGCATTTCGATCTTGCTGTTTCCATATGGAAGCTTCCTGCTGTATGGCGAGAGAGCGGTCCCGTACTTCATGCCCGACGTCGAACAGATTGCACGTCTCAAGAAGACGCAGAAGATCCTGAGAGATGCCAGCGTCGACCTGTCCATCATCGGTCTGAACGATACCCTTGCTGCCCTGGGGGAAACCTGATCATGAACCAAGAGAAGTCACTACTGCATGTTTCCTTCATGATCGTGGCGACGCTCCTGGTCTTCTGGACAGCACGCTCCACCATCCCGCTCTGGATCGTCGTGCCCGCGTTGGCCGTTCTCGTGGCAGGACCATGGCTGCAGCGGCGCAGACTGACGTGGGAAGCGATCATTGCCGTCGCAGTGGTAGCCATCCTGGCCACAAACAGCCAGCGTCTGGCCATCGACTACGCGGCACGCTATCGGGAGTTCTTCTTCCTTCTGGTGCCAATGCTCTTCTACGCAGGCGTCGTTCGAACCAGGCTGAAGACTCCCGGCGAACCGGTCTATCTTTACAACATCGTCTGGCTGGCGCTGCTGGTAACGCTGGACGTCGCGGGCGCCGCCGTTTCGATTGCGGTGCTGTCCCTCCTCGTCCTCCTGGCATTGCTGCTCGCGGGAACAGACGAGGATCGGCCTCGGTTCCTCCGGCGGCTGGTGCCGGTTGCCGTCATCCTGATCGCGGTCACCCTCCTGGCAACGTCTCTTCCTGTCGAGACCGGTCCGTTCAGCGCGTCAACTGCACAGACCCTGCAGAACTTCCTGTTTGGCAGTTCTACTGCTGTCGACTTCATCACGCGACGCCATACCACGAACTGGTGGAAGCCCTGGCCGGCCGCTGCGACGAGTCTCCTCGGCTCCTGGCTGATGCGGACTGCACTTGCCGAAGAACTGCATGTCCTGGCGCTCTCCCTGCTGACGGCTCCGGCCATGATCCTGCTTGCGTGGATATTCATTGGAGCCATCCTCCAGCAGGGGCCGGGCAAGTCCTTGCGGAGACTTCTGCCTGCGCTCTTCCTGCTGTTCGGCATGGGATGCGTCTTCGTGGCTCTTGTAAGTGTGCACAGCAAGGCTCTGAATACGCTGATGTTCGGTCTTTCTTCACCCTGGATCATCGATGGCAAGCTTCTAGTGCCACGTACATGGCAGATGTTCCTTGCGCTCAGGCTGAAGGTCAGCCTCTTCCCATCTCCGGCCGTCATCGTGCTGCAGCTCGTGCTGCGCAACCTGTCGATCCTGACGGTGCTCTACTGCGTTGCCACTTGCGTGCGACAAGCATTCGCAACTCAGTGGGACCGTCTTGAGGGTATTGGACGCAGACGTGACCGCATCGTTATCGAACGGACCATCAAGAGGATCCGCGATCTGGATGACGAAGAGCTTCTCCGCGACCCACGCGGGACCGTTATCGCAGTCTTCTACATGGCCGCCAACGCACTCTATCCACTTGACCTCGCGATGGTGCGCGGAGAAACGCCGACAGAACTGACCTCTCGTGTCGCGCGGTGGTATCCTGACCTGGCACAACAGGTAGACGTTCTTGGACACCTGTTCTACATCGCACGCTACTCAAAGGTCGACGTGACTCCTGACCAGGTGAGGCTGGCCAAGACCACCTACCAGAAGCTGCTGGAGGCGCTGAAGGTCGAGGCCCGGCACCCACGGATCCGAACCGATGGAGTGCTGCCTGTCTCCCAATAGTCTGACCTGTCTGTAACGGGTCAAGGACGTCGCCCGATGTAGTACGTGAGGTGAGATGGAGACAGCGGAGATTCGTCAGATGAAGGCACCACCGGCGGGGCGTCCTGACACGGCCGTACGCTCCAACCGTTTCCATGTGTTCTTCAGGACTGCGGGGGCCGGCCTGCTGGTGTCACTGCTCATGCTTGTCGTCGCCCTGCTCCTCCGCAGCCCTTCCTTCCTCGTCGTCGGGCTTGCGGCGCTATCGTATACGGTTGTATTGTGCGGCCTGCTCACCGCCGAGAACCAGCGGCTCTCGGTCACCAGCATCCTTCGCCACAGTGTTGCGACGGTACGACAGCCAAACATGCTGACTTGCACTGTAACCGGGTACATGGTCACAGGACCTTTGCTCCTGTCCGTCGAACCACTGCTTCCACCATACGTGATCTGGCGCCACAGCACCCAGGGTGACAACACCGCGACCGTGTTCTTCGACGCTACCCGCAAGGGGCAGTACGCTTTGGGCTCTGCCCGTGTGGCACTGCACGACCCACTGCGCATCTTCCACATCCAGCGCACGTTTCCCTCGCGCCTGACCCTGACAGTTGTCCCGCGTCCAATCTCGCTTGCAGCGATGCGTATCGCGCTCACGTCGCCTCTGGACGGACAGCGCGTCCGCTACGCTCCCAACGTCGACACCAGTCAGCTTGCAGGAACTCATCCTTATGACGGAGAACCGATCAACCGCATCCACTGGAAGATGAGCGCCCACACGGGTACGCTCGTCGTCAAGGACTTCACACCCTCGGCATCCCAGACTGTCGTCCTGCTGGTGAACTTCACCGTACGCGGAGATACCGGCTTCACTCTTGAAACGCTCGATGACACGCTGTCGACCGCGGCGGCAAGCATCCTGCAGTACGTTCATGACCGCAGATTGCCCTTTGGTCTCGTGACGATCGGGCCCCAGACGCATTGGACGGGCACTGGCCGTGACCGCACGCATCTGCTGTACTGCCTCACAGCGATAGCCAGAGCCCAGGCCGCGCAGACAGAAGACGCAGGCATCGTGCTGGACTGGCTTAGCCAGAATGCACGCGTGTTTCCCGCGCGATCACAGCTGGTTCTCCTGGCACACGAGATGGAGGAGACGGAGATTGTACACCTGCTCAAGCAGCGAGAGCATTTCGCGCGGATCACCATCATCCTGTTCCCCGAAGGCACGTTCCTCCTGCCCGGCGAGCACAGGGCACCCTATTACCTGAAGGATACGTCGAGATTGCTTCGCCTGAGGTCTTTGCAGCGCGTGCTCAGGGAGAACGGTATCGAACTGACGATTGTGGGGCTCAACGACCCGCTCACCACACTCGCCACTTGCTGAGGAGACGATCATGGACACGACACGCATCGCCCGGCTGATTATCGCCAACACTGCCTGTTTTCTCGCATTCTGGATCGCCCGTCTTGCGGTCCCGTGGTGGTTTGGTGTCGCAGCGATCATCATGCTGAACATCGCGCTGCCACATCGCAACCAGAGACTCTTCCGACTCTATCATGGTCTCGAGACGTGCCTTATCATCATCTACCTGGCGTTGACCGCCGACCGGCATACCCTTCAGGAACTGCTCGCAATTCTCCTGCTGACCGCGTTGTTTGAGCTCTACTTCTGGCTTGTCGGCAACCTTACGCTAGCTGCAGAGTCGCCCGCCCATTTCCTGCGCATCAGCATCGTTGCCTGCTGTTATGCCGTGCTGGGCAACACGGACCCACTCGTGGCCACGAGCGTGCTGGCCGTCATGCTGGCGGCATCGATGCTCTCAGCAGTCACCGCTTCCGACCCGCGAGCAGCCAGAAGGCTTCTGCCTGGATTCATCATCCTTCTAGTCGTCTTTGTCGCCGCAGTCGCCTACCCCATCGTTCAGGCTCCCACCTTACCTCGAGCCGCCGTATGGCTGCTTCCAGGGACACCTGCGTCCACACCGAAGCCCGCGGGGACAGGTGGACTGCCTGTCAACCTGCCTGCCCTCACGCTGCGGCGCGTCATGGAGGAGCACTTCTGGGAGCTGTTTGGTTTCATGTATCTCCCGCTAGCCATCATGACAGCGGTCCTCATCGCCGCAGTCATTGTCTCGGTTTCGGTTCTTCACAACTCCTGGGGCAAGACGATGCGTGTCCTGATATTCCCCGTCGCGATCGTCGTGAGTGCTTTGATCTTCACGATTGTTTATACCGGGGCCAAGACCGGACAGATTGCAAACGGTATCGCCCAGGCGGGGCGCCTCCCCGGAGAGGATTACGATGACGTCGTCGAAGCGCTGCGGGAGCGCAACATCATTCCTCCCAGGGAGAATGAGATCAGGGCTACCCTCGAGACTATTGTCGCCAGCGTGTACTGGCTGGGAGCCAGTCTCCTTCTGGTATCGATTGTCGCCAGCATCAGGGATATGATCTTTGAGTTCCGTCACGAGGTCCTGCTGTCAATGCTCGACCGGTCGGAGCGCAAGAAGGTCATCCGGGCTGTACGCCGGCTGGTTTCGCTGGATGAGGGTGCCCTGATGGAAGACCCCGTGACCAGCATCACTGCGCTGTTCGCGATGGGTGTCGAAGCTGTCGGGGCTGTCGGGCCACGCCTGCGACGGGGAGAAACCGCCAGTGAGTTCGCCCAGCGCGTGATGGTCGAAGCCCCTGCATTCGCGAGCGCAATGAGCCAACTGGCAGCGCTCTTTGGCAAAGCCCGGTACAGTCGCCCCAGTGTGACTGGGGAAGATGTCATTGAAGCCAAAGCTGCACTGCAGGACCTGCGAGCAAGTGTCCGCAGCATGCGCAACGAAGCGCGGACGTCGCTGCGAGCGACGCGTGGCCGTTGATTTCAGACTGAATAGCCTACAATGAAGAAGACAGAATGCTACAGAAGGAGCAGACGATGAACGAAAACCTGAACAAAGCCATATCTTATGTCGAACAGTACTTCGTTGGCAAGAACACAGTCGTCGACGTGGCCTTTGCGACGCTGCTTGCCGGAGGACACATCTTCCTTGAGGATGTCCCGGGGCTGGGCAAGACGACACTCGCCAATCTTGTCTCCCGATCGCTGGGACTGCAATTCAAGCGCATCCAGTTCACCCCGGACCTCTTGCCCTCGGATATCTCCGGCGTCTCGGTCTATGACCAGAAAACACAGGAATTCCGACTGAAGCGAGGGCCAATCTTCACCAACCTTCTGCTGGCAGATGAAATCAACCGCGGCACGCCCAAGACACAATCGGCACTTCTCGAGGCCATGGCCGAATACCAGGTCACCATCGATGGGACCATCGTCAAGCTGGACCGCCCGTTTGTGGTTATGGCGACCATGAACCCGATCGAGTACGAGGGTACCTTCCCGTTGCCCGAGGCCCAGCTGGACCGCTTCATGACCCGGCTGACAATTGGATACCCGAGCAAGGAGAAGGAAGAGGAGATCGTAACCGGTTTCTATGCCCGGGCCAGAGTCATCAGCGACGACGTCCGCATCATCTCTCGAGACGACCTGACGACGATGCAGAAAGAGGTTGAGGGTGTCTTCATCGCACCAGAACTCATCACCTACATCGTCTCCCTGGTCGACGCCACACGGCATGATGATACGGTGTACCTTGGACTGTCTCCCCGTGGCAGCATCGACCTCATGCGCCTCAGCAAGGCATATGCGTATCTCCAGAATCGTGACTTCGTCATCCCGGATGACATCAAGCTGGTGTTCCCATTCATCTCGGGGCACCGGCTCATCCTCCAGGCTGAGGCACGTCTCCGTGGCGTGACAACCAACGAAGTCGTGACCAGCACCCTCAAGAACGTCCCGATTCCAAAGCTAGCCGACTACAGCAAGCAATGAAGCGGTACCTCGGCACCGCTTCGCGCGGCCTGACTCTCGGGGCCGGCTTGGCTGTGCTGTGGCTTGTGCTGGGTAGTCACGCACTGTTCTTCGCCGCATGTGCTGCGATCCTTTACAGCATCGTGCTGCCTGTTGCCATGATGCGCTGCCTCGATGCGACCGGCGTCTCGGTCGTCGTCAAGCGCCACCTCGTGATGATGGGCAAACCGGACATGGTCAGTGTCAGCCTGACTGGCATTGGGAACCGGAACCCACTGCAATGTGATGTCTCACTATGTCTGCCACCATACCTGGTCAAGAAGCATGAGCGACGCGCTCACCTGGGGTTGATGGTTTTCTTCGAAGCCAATCGGCGGGGAGAGTATCAGATAGGCGATGCAATCGTAACCATACAGGACCCTCTCGGGGTGTTCTCGCTGTCCCGCGCATTTTCCAGTCCACAGCGTGTCACCGTCTTTCCCCGGCTACTCTCCTTTCCCCGGCTGCGCATCGCTCTTACGTCTCCACTCGACGGCCAGCGTGTGCGTTTTGCCCCGAACTATGACACGAGCCAGCTCACGGGGATCCACCCGTATGCAAACGACCCCATGAACCGCATCCACTGGAAAGCGACCGCACATTCAGGGGCACTTTGTGCGAAGGACTTCAGCCCAAGCGCATCCAAGACCGTCGTCATTCTTCTCAATCTGACGCTCCGCCACACGCCGATCTTTGATACTGACGCGTTCGAAGACTTTTTGTCAATGGTCGCTGGCTCTATTGCCAACTACGCCAACGATGCCCATCTGCCATTTGGACTCATCGTTCTGGGGAAGAAGCAGCTGAGCAGCGGCTTTGGAAACGGGGGTGCTCATCTGGTTAAGTGCCTGTCTCTCCTCGCACGTGCCCAGTCGGTCATCGAGCCCGATGCAGCAAGAGCCGTCTTCCTGGACTACCTGCAGACCCGAAGGTTCGCCATTCCACCACGTTCGCAGCTGTTTCTCGTCCAGCAGGAAATGACCGAGAACGAGATTGGGAAGCTGCTCCGGATGCGTGCGCAGTTCTCCAGGTTGTCCATCGCTCTGTTTCCACAGGGGAGTTTCCGACACTACGGCGAGCACAAGACTCCCTATTTCATGCAGGACTATGTGCAGATCGAGCGCCTGCGGTCAGCCCAGAAGATCCTCCGCGACGCAGGTGTCGACCTTTCCATCATCGGCCTCAACGACACACTCGGCGTCCTGTCGGGGGTTTGACGTGAACGAGTCACGCTCGTATCTTCAACACCTTCCGGAACGATTCGCCGTCGCGGCTGTGGCCGGTGTGCTCGTGTGGTGGTTCACTCGCACTACCGTCCCCGTCTGGTGGGCGGCCCTGCCATGTGCGGCTCTCGCCTGCGCAGTGCTCTCACGGCGCGTCTGGCCAACCTGGCTTGCCTGGGGCGCGGCAACCGGTGAACTGGCCACCCTTCTGGCTCTCACACTGCGCTCGCTCCGTTTCGATCTAGTGTTTGCCTCCGTCGCACTGGCGGCCATCTTCGCTGGACTCACGGCTGCCGCGTGTGTGCTGGTCACGTCACGCGGCTTTCCACGGCAGACCGCATCACTGGCCGTGTGGCTGGCCGTCGGCGCGGCACTTACCGGTCAGGGCTCTGCATGGATCGCACCTGCCGGACTGGCGGTCCTGGCCGCGGCCGGCCTGCTGGCCAACCGCCGCGAGGCCCCTCGTGCCGAAGGCCTCCGTCCTCTTCTCCCCATAATGATCAGTCTTCTCCTGCTGGTCGTCATCGCCGGGGCCTCTCCTGTCGCCCGCTCTCCCGCCCAGGGCCCGCTGACGACGTTCGTACAGCATGCTCTCTTTCCACAGGCACCGGCGCTCGTACAGCCTCAACCACCTCAACAACCGGGCCAGGTGACCGATGGACAGCTGCCGTCGAAGACCCCCGTCCGCTACGTCGCCCCGATGCTCCAGCTGTGGCTGCGCGTCCTTGAACGCACGATACTGCCGTGGGCCGCGCCCCTTGTCCTCGGATTGCTGACACTGGTTCTTGGTCTCATCCTTCTCATGCTGCTGACCCACAGCCCGGTCTCTCATGTTCTGCGCATGCTGACCCCCGCGCTGCTCATTCTCGGTGGCGCCATCGCAGTGGTCATCCTGGCTTCCAGCTGGCAGCTGCCGCGAGGAGGAGCGCTGGCCAAGCTGTACGAGCAGCTGGGCAAGATCGGTGATCTTGCCCGCGCAAAACAGCCTGCCGCAACTGCCCAGGCACTCCTCGAGGTGACACGCGCTGTGCCTGCCTGGCTCCAGGCTGTCATCGCCGTCATTACTACCGTGGCTGCCGTCGCCATGGTTGTGACCGTCGTCCTCATCCTTTCGACGGCCGCATTCGAGACTCGCTTCGGTTTTCTGCGCAGCATCACCGACTCCCAGGAGCGAAAGCGCGTTGCCGCCTCCATTCGTCGGATGGCATCATTGGACGAATCGCTGCTGGTCGCAAACCCCCGCGAAGCTGTCATCGCTCTCTTCTACATGGGAATTGCCTCCCTTCAGGACCTTGATCTCTCTCTCGCCCGTGGCGAGACCCCTGAAGAGCTGGTGATACGGGCTCGTCAACGGTCCGAACCCGTCGCATCCTGTCTGGACCTCCTCGTGACAGCGTTCTATCTGGCCCGCTACTCCAATCAGGACGTTCAGCCCCAGCAGGCACTCGCATCCCGGGACACATACAAGAGCCTCATCGCCGCCGTCAAGACCGAGATCGAGAACAAGCGGCTCTCCCATTTGCACATCATCACACTCAAGTAGGCAATCCAGAACGGAATATCCTCCCCCTGACAGCTATTCTGGTTTTGTCAAGCCCCCAGGCCGCATCTTCACAATACTTGACGCACTCTCACACCATCGTAGAATAATCGCGTGCCTGATGAGGGCGCAGCAGTTCGAAGTATCCGGCGTACAATGGGTCAAGACCATTAGCAGTAACTGGGGGCAATACGTATGCGATACGTCATCAAGCGCACGGGTGAGAAAGTATCCTTCGACCAGGCTAAGATCCGCATCGCCATCGCAAAGGCAGGCAAGGCTACAAATGAGCTTGATGAGACCGAACCGGATCGCCTGACGCGCATTATCGTCGCCCAGATCCCTGACGACATCGCTACAGTCGAGCAGATTCAGGACCTCGTCGAGCAGACGCTCATGGAGTCACGCCATCATAAGACAGCCAAGGCGTACATCCTGTACCGCGAGCAGCACCGAAAGCTGCGTGACCTCAAGACGCTTCTAGACCCGCGCGCGACCATTCAGAAGTACCTGGAGAAACTGGACTGGCGTGTCAACGAAAACTCCAACACGAGCTACTCCCTTCAGGGGCTCAATATGCACCTTGCAACAAGCGTTGTAAGTCGCTACTGGCTGAATGAGGTCTATCCGCCGGAAGTGCGGGACGCTCACGTGAACGGTGACATGTACGTACACGATCTGGGGTACCTGGCTGCCTACTGTGTTGGCTGGGACCTCAAGGATCTTCTCATGAGGGGACTCGGAGGAGTGTACGGCAAGGTCGAAAGCAAGCCGGCCAAGCATTTCCGGTCGGCGTTGGGACAGATGGTCAACTTCATCTTCACCATGCAGGGCGAGGCCGCTGGCGCGCAGGCATTCAGCTCGGTCGACACATACCTTGCGCCCTTCATCCGCTACGATCACCTTCGCTATGACGAGGTCAAGCAGGCCGTTCAGGAATTCGTGTTCAACATGAATGTCCCCACACGCTCGGGCTTTCAATCCCCGTTCAGCAACATCACCCTCGACCTGCACCCGCATGGCGCCACAGCCGGCGAAGAAGCCATCATCGGTGGAAAGCCCATTACTGAGACTTATGCAGACTTTCAGCCGGAGATGGACATGTTTAACCGTGCATTCGCTGAAGTCATGCTCGCGGGCGATGCCAAGGGTCGCGTCTTCTCGTTCCCCATCCCCACGTACAACATTACCAGGGATTTCGACTGGCAGAACCCTGTCTATGACCCCATCTTCGAGATGACTGCCAAGTTCGGCATCCCGTACTGGAGCAACTTCGTCAACAGCGACATGAACCCGGACGATGCCCGCTCGATGTGCTGCCGTCTGAGACTCGACACGCGCGAGCTGAAGAAGAGGGGCGGAGGCTTGTTTGCGTCCAACCCTCTTACAGGCTCCATCGGCGTCGTCACCATTGACCTTCCGCGTATCGGATACCTGTCTCACAGCAAGGACGAGCTGTTCGATCGCCTGTCCCACATCATGGACATTGCTCGCACGTCGCTCGAGATCAAGCGCAAGATCATCGAAAACCTGACAGCGGCAGGACTCTATCCATATTCCCGTCACTACCTTGATGCAGTCAAACAGTGCAACGGGTCCTACTGGGCCAACCACTTCAACACGATCGGCATCAACGGCATGAACGAACTTCTTCTCAATTTCGCTGGCGTCACGATTGCCGAGTCCGATGGACGGCGTCTTGCGCTCGAGGTCATGGATTTCATGCTGAGTAAGCTCGAGGAGTTCCAGCATGAAAGCGGCCAGCTCTACAACCTTGAAGCAACTCCAGCCGAATCGGCAACCTATGTGCTGGCCAAGCAGGACAAGGCTCTGTACCCGAATATCCTCGTGGCAAACGAAGAGGCTGTGAGAAACGGCGCTGATCCCTACTATACAAACTCCACGCAGTTGCCCGTCGCATTCACGACCGACCCGTTCGAGGCACTTGACATCCAGGACCCTCTTCAGGTCAAGTATACGGGGGGCACGGTCGTCCACCTCTTCCTCGGCGAACGGCTGGAAAGCGCAGATCAGGCCAAGCAGCTGGTGCGCGCAGTCACAAACAGCTACCGACTGCCGTACTTCACACTGACGCCCACGTTTTCTATCTGTCCCAAACATGGGTACATCGCAGGCAACCATCCATTCTGCCCAAAGTGCGACGAAGAGCTCGCCTTCGATGCTCAGAAGATGGCCGTGGGCTCTGTCTCTGGAGACATAACGTTCGCAACCCGTCCTGAAGGCTAGGAGGTGTTTGTCAAATGAGAGGATTCCGTCGTCCCAAGAAGAAAACCATTCTCCTTGCCGTCGCCGTTCTGGTTCTCGCCGTTTCCGTGTTCCTCGTCGCCCGCAACCTGAATTCAAACGGTACCCCGTCAACGACTCCAGGAGGTACGACAAAACCCTCAAAGAGCGATGTCGGCCTCTATCTGGACAAGGGCGACCTCTGGCAGTGGGTGGGGGGGCGCAAGACACAGCTGACCAAGTTGGGAACAGTTGTCACCTTCGACTGGCACCCTGCAGGAAGTGAGCTGGTCTACGTGACCAGCGAGACAGATGGTTCGTACAAGGTTGTCGAGCGCAAACTCGCGTCCAAGCAGGAACTGATCATCGGTCAGGGCAAGGCAGAGATGGGACCGAAGCTGTTGTGTTCCTCGAGCGGTATCCTGCTGGTCGAGGGGTCGTCCACGACAACTCCACGACTCCTGCAACTCACCGTAAGCTCAATAGGCTACGATGGGACGACAAACGGCTCATTCTGGACTCAGGTTCCACTGACGAAGGAACAGTTCGACCGGACAACGCGACTAATTCTGGACGGATCGACTGCCCTCATCGTCTCTCCCGGCGGCATCTGGACGATCGCCGCCTCGAGCCTTGGCTTCGACACCACCCACACCTTCCTCGGCCCGACGGGAGTCACGTTTGCCGACGGTACGTTCTTCGGCCCCATGCAGGATACCAAGGGGACGTACCTTGGCATCAGGACCAAGGACGGCAAGATCACGAGCATAGCTCCGCCCCCCACGTCAACGGGCATCCTCCAGCCCTTCGTGCGTGGCGCTTCACGGACAACCGATGGAAAGACTCTTGTCTACGAACTCGGCATCTATGGTTCGGGCACGAGCTCGGACGGCAAGACCGCCCCCTTGACCTATGAGACATGGCAGTACATCGAGGGCTCCCGCAGCCCCAAGCTCGTCGTCAAGAGCACTGCCCCATCGCTGTTCGCTTATCAATTCACGGGCGGCAGTGCACCCGTTGCAGCTGGCAGCCAGCCCGGCGCGACGCTCACGACCGAAACGGGACTCATGTTCCGGGACCAGCCCATTACCATCGGCAGCAAGGTCCTGGAAGTGGCTGCGCCCACGGAGACAAGGACAGCTCTGGCCCTCGGTCAGGGCTGGATTCAGGGAAAGGGGCTCGGTCAGGCAAAAGGGAAGACGGGCTGGGTCTACGGGGGGTATGCCAGAATAGCGCGTGGATCGACAACATATGTCCCATTCGCCAGAGTGACCGCCTCCACGTCTGTCAAGGTCTACCTGGACGAGAGTCTCAGTGGAACCCCCACAACAGTACTCGCAAAGGGCGACAACGTCGTTGCGATGGGTATGACGGCTGACAAGCGAGCAATCAGGGTCTTGCTGCCGTCAGGAACGAATGCGTTTGTCGCGACAGGTAGTGTCACTGTTTCCAATTGAAGTCTTGACTATACTTGACTGAGTAAGAGGAGGTGACAAGTGAAAGAACTAGACAATGGGGACCTGTTGCTGGACAATGGGACAACCGTGCCTGTGTTCAAGCGTACAAAAACTGAAGTCTACAGCCGCGTGGTCGGCTATCTCAGGCCCGTTTCCCAATGGAACAAAGGAAAAAAGGCTGAGTGGGCTGACAGAACGTGCTTCGAGGCCAAAACCCAGCATAACACAGCACAATGATCACGATGCATGAAACGCCGCTGACTGCGGAAATCTCGATGGTCCGTCAGCGGCCTTTTCATGTCCCCCTGCTGGAAGTGGCGTCTCGTGAGGAAGCGGAGACATGAGACTGGCGCACTACGAACCATTATCGCTCGGCGACTTCCCGGGAAGACTTGCCACCTCTGTGTTTACGGTCGGCTGCAACTTCGCATGCCCATACTGCCACAACCCTGAGCTCGTCAGCGCTACCGAGGGTACGCCGCGACTGACCGAAGAGGCATTCTTCGTCTTTCTCGAGCGGCGCAGGGGCAAGCTCGACGGCGTGTGCATCACCGGCGGAGAACCGACGCTTCACGCAGATCTGGCCGAATTCGTCGAACGCATACGCTCTCTCGGCTATGCCGTCAAGCTGGACACCAACGGGTCTAACCCTGAGATGCTTGCGCACCTCCTGGAGACAAGGTCTCTGGACTATGTTGCCATGGACGTGAAAGCTCCGCCCTCACGATACGCCGAGGTAACAGGCAACTCTCATGCTCTTGCCCTCGCAGAAAACTCGATACGGCTCCTGGCTGAGTGCGATATCGTCCATGAATACCGGACGACAGTCCTGCCTCTGCTGTTCAGCGAAGCAGATATCGACGCTGTCGCCTCCATACTGCCCGCTGGATCGACCTACGTCATCCAGAACTTCGCTCTCACCAAGACGCTCGACCCCGGCTTCATGTCTGCCAGAGGATTTGAACCATGGGACCTCGAGACCATTGCGGAACGAACGCGCTTGCACTACCCTTCGCTGCACATCAGTACGCGAGGCGGCATCTAGTCCGACCCGGCCTCGGGTCAGCACCCACAACCCTCTGCCGGCGTTGCTCTCCTTCGCCTCCATCCGCAGTCATCTTCTGTGACCACTTCTGAACAGTCAACCAAGGTTCGAGTTCTTTCCACCTGAAACGGCGGCATAGACTATCTCTGAAACCTCAGCAATGACGCCTTTCGCCCGGGCGGCCCGTTCAAAACCTGACGCAAAAACACACAGCGAGTAGGTTAGACCATCCGACACAGTAATCAGCTCTGCGTCAAGCAGAGAGCCGGGCATGCCGCCGGTCTTCCCCGCCAGGACGGCGCTGCCAGGAAGAGGCCAGGCAACCAGGTCTCTCAGCTGATTCATGCGCAGATACCCGAGGATGCGCTCGCTCATCGCGTTCGAGATCAGGCGATGCATGTGGATCTGCGCCAGCATCTCGGCGATCTCCTCAGCGGTCACAGTATTGTCGACGCCTCGAACGAGTGTCTCACGATCCATCATCCGACGCCTGATCGTGGCCACCTGATACCCGAGCCCTCGCAGAATGGCGTTCAGACGCTCCATGCCAATCTCCTCTATAAGCTGGTTGCAGGCCATGTTGTCGGACACGCCCATCATCATCACGCACAGATCCTGGACTGACCAGGGGCGAGCGTTATCCAGATGCTCAAGGAGTCCCGTCCCGTGAGGGGCAGGGACGGTCAGACAAACGGGCCGGTTCCACGCCAGTTCACCCAGTTCTACCAGTTGCGCAACGCAGACCAGGAGGGGAATCTTGACGATCGATGCGGCTCCGAACGGAAGGCTGCTGTTCTGAGAAAAGATCAGACAGCGGTCTTCACCGGTCAGAAGTTCAGCGTTCACAGCACACGGAAATGCAACGGTCGCAAGCACCGCCTGAAGTGCTTTCTGAACGGGAAGATACCGGACGTCCTGCTTCATTCGGTCTCGGACTTCAAGTACCCCCCCTGGACACAGTAACACCCTCGGGGAAACGGTCACGGTACACGCGGCGAACCAGCCTGCCAACCGTACACAGGACCTCGTAGCTGATCGTCTGAGCAAGTGATCCCAGGTCACCCGCGGTGATGCGCTGGTCTCCCACTTCACCCATGAGAACAGCTTCGTCGCCTACCGTCACGCCCTGGACGTCCGACAGATCAATCATGGTCTGATCCATGGTCACTCTTCCTATCACCGGCGCCCTTCTGCCGTGAATGATTACCGAGGCCTTGTTGGACAACATGCGCGAATACCCGTCCGTGTAGCCGACCGGAAGGATCCCTACCGTCGTCGGCTTGTAGGTCAGGTAACTGCGTCCATAGCTGATGCCGTAGCCCGCAGGAACCTGTTTGAGCGCGATCAGCCGGGACTTCATCGCCATCGCCGGCCGCAACCCGGCTATGGGTACGCCCTCGATGGGCGAACAACCATAGAGCAGCAGCCCCGGACGGACCGCTTCAAAGGTTGCAGCCTTCATGGTGAGGATGCCAGCTGAGTTGGAAAAATGGGCAATCCCGGGGCGTATGCCCTCCACAGTCGATCGATGGAGAACCTTCTCGAACCTGCGCAGCTGCATGGAGGAATACGATTCGTCCGAATCTGCACACGAAAAGTGCGAGTAGATCCCCTCAACCTTCAGGTCCTTCAGGTCATTGAGCTTGTACAGTACCTCCAATGCCCCTTCCGCAAGAACGCCGCCTCTTCCCATGCCCGTATCCACCTTGAGATGGACCGTCAGCTGCTTTCCGGCGGCGGCTTCGACGAGTTCGCGTGCGACGTCGTCATTGGGGATACTGAGCGCAATACCTGCAGCGATTGCTTCCCCGACTCCCGATGCTGGGACATACCCAAACACGAGCATGCGACCTGTTATGCCGGCCTGTCGGAGTTCGAGAGCTTCTTCCAGCGTGGCAACGGCGAACCAGTCTGCCCCCTCTTCCTGAAGGACACGAGCCACGGGTACGGCACCATGGCCATAGGCATCATCCTTGACGACACACACCACATGGGTCTTCACCGGCACCATACCACACACGACGTGATAGTTGTCCCGTACGCGAGCCAGATCGATTTCCAGCCACGTGGAACGCCCGAACTGCTCGACGGAGACGATATCCTCTCTCTTCATGACAAAACAATAGCACGTTTCAGAGGGCGTTCAACACACGAATACTTGCCAATACACACTCTGCAGGCATGCCATCCTTGGCCGCCGGAAGAAATGCAAACGTTGCCATTGACAAGAATCGGATATCCCATATAGTGGCCATGTAATCGATAACTTCGTTATCGGTTACATGCCCTCCTTCGAAAACAACCCGGACCGCGATCGCGCTTCGGGTTGTTTTCTTTCCTGCCCTTTCTACCAGAATCTGACGGGCTGATAGTCCGCGGACGACTGGTGCAGCGGTGGCAACTCACTATCTCCAGCAGCACTGCGCAATGACTCCTCCATCGCAGCCGCGAAGAAGCGCTCAGAACTGTAATGGTCGACAATGGCCACACAGCCTCCGCCCTGAGACGCGTCGAGGGAATCGTGATAGGTGACGTCTCCCGTGATCAGTACCTGGGCTCCCGCCCTGCTCGCGGCCGGGAGCAGCGACGACCCAGATCCCGAACAGAACGCCACACGTTCGATGGCCTGCGGCAAAGTCCCCGCCACCGGCAAGACCGAGAGTGAGAAGAACGCTTTGATGAATGCGACGAACTCTTCAGGATTCATGGCATGGGGCAGACTCCCTACGTGTCCAAGCCCGGCACTTGGACTCCCAGGAACATGCTCCTCGAAAACGTCGACTGCCGGCTCCTCGTAGGGGTGAGCACCAGTCAGAGCTTTCAGGACAGATGTCAGGTCTCGGCCGGAGACGATCGTCTCGACGCGGTCCTCCTCTACGCTGGTCAGGGAATCCTCCTCACCCACAAAAGGGTGAGCCCCAGGGTCAGGCATGAACCAGCCTGTCCCGGTGGTCCGGAATGACGTGCGCGAATAGGAGCCAGTATGTCCTGCCCCAGCGGCAAACATAGCCTCCAGGACCTGTTCTCTGAACTCGGGAGGGACAAACGTGACAACCTTGTAGTGCCGCTCCGACTCGTGACGCTCGAGAATGCCCAGGTCAGTGAGACCCATTCGACGCGCCACGAATATGTTGAGACCTTCCGGCGCAGCGTCGAAGTTCGTGTGCGCTGCCAACAGAGCCATGTCCATGCGAATGGCGGCCAGCAGGGCCGAGTGCTGGATCGCGTCCAGCTTCTTGATCGCCCTGAAGATGGGGGGATGGTGAGACAGAATGAGATTGGCACCCACACGGTCCGCTTCCTCCACTGTCTCGTGCGTCACGTCGAGACAAAGAAGGACTCCACGTATGTCATCGTCCATTGAACCGACAATCAGTCCTGCGTTGTCATACTCCTGCTGCAGCCGAAAAGGGGCCACAGTATCGATGAGATCGTACAATTCCCGGATGCGCATCGCGCACCTCCTGTGTCAGCACGCTGCGTTCAATAGGAGTACAGGCCGCGTCCGACGGAACCGATCGACAGTCGGTCAAGCCGGCTGCTGCTTCTCTTCCGATTGAAGACCTGGTGGTCTTACTCTCAACATGCCAAACACGACCACGGCTTCGCCGGCAAGTGCAACCAGATCACCGACGCTGTATGCTGAGCCGACTGGCCCACCCAGCCGGATCACGATGTTGTCCCCCAGTATGTTCAGCCTTGTGGAATCGCTCATCAGGACACAGTTGGCCGCCGCTCCGTGCAGTCGCAGCAGATCCGCCTCCTCGACGCGGCCGGCTGCAGCAAGTGCCGTCACCGAAGCAGGCATCCGTCCAGTGTTGGCACTGATGACCAACAGGTTGAGCATCAACCCTGCCAGAAGAATCGGAACACCGAGAACGCGTCGATTGACGACAAGGAATACTACCAGAGCGCTCATCGTGACGACATAGATAACAGGAACAAGCGCCTCGCCGACGAACCCCGTTCCCCACCGGGTGAATAGAGCCATCTGTACTGCAAATGCACCCAGGGCCATCCATAGTCCGTTGAGCTGCCAGTTTCGAACATACCTCAGCCGACCGCCAGTGAGAAGACTGGAGACCAGTGCAACACTCAGGATTGCCAGAACGAGCATGCTAGGCTTGAACGCCCTCTGCTACGCTGACTTCCTCCGTCGAGTCAACCCGCACGGAGGAAGGAAAGTTCTTCATGTCTCCTGCCTCCAGGCGTGCACGGACCAGCTTCGTGAATGTGACTGCGAGATCCGGATCGAACTGAGCCCCACGCTCGTCGTCCAGAGTCTTGAGAGCCTCCATGACCGTGAGGCTCTTGGCCCGGTATGGCCGCATGCTCACCATAGCGTCGAACGAGTCCGCAACAGCAATAATGCGCGCACCAAGAGGAATCTTCTCGCCCACAAGATGGTCCGGGTAACCCTTCCCATCATATCGCTCATGGTGGTGCAGGACTATGTCTCTCCCACCTTGAAACAGCGTCAGTCCCTCCAGCAGCGCGGCGGAAACCCCGGGGTGCTCCATGATATGATGAAATTCCTCAGCGTTGATACCAGGTTTGCGCAGCAGACCATCGTCCAGCCCGACCTTCCCCAGGTCGTGCAATACGGCAGCCTGCAGCACCATATCGGCATCCGAACTCTCCATGCCAAGTTCATCACACATGTCTTCCACCCACGCCCGCACGCGCTTCGAGTGCTGTGCGGTCTCAGGGCTCTTGCTCTCAAGAACATCGACCAGCTTCTCAAGAATCGTCTGCGTCTGGCTCCGCAGTGTCTGTTCTCGCTTCAGAGAGACATACAGCAGGAAGAACGTCGGCAGCAGGAACAGTACGGTCACCGGGTTCAAGCGGAACAGTCCAGTAACTGCCATCCCGAGGGGAAGCAACGCCGCGATGTTCAGCCAGCTGTCACGAAAGAAGCCAACAAAGACCCTGCCAAATGGTCTGTGAGAGAGCACCGCGAACAGACCAGACAGGAGCAAATAATCAGACACCACGTAGTACCCGGCCGCAAGCATCAGGGCCTTCAGATTTGCCGGTCCCAGATAGGGCGTCGCTGGATCACCGACCAAGTGGTAGACGAGACTCGTTCCCCCTATGACGATGACATAGAGGAATGCGTTGAACGCGATCTTCTCGATATCCTTCCGTGTGACCAGATCCGAGAATACGGTCTGAGCAGCCACAATACTCATTGCCGCGAGAGGGCTCCATATGCATGCGACCGAAAACGTCAACGCCAACGATACGGTAACCTCGACCTGTTCTCCACCAAATCCGAGGTCGACCACGGGGTTCAAATCCGCGACAACGCTCAGCACAAGGAAAGCTGCTACCCACCACCAGTCTACATGCGGAACGGCAACGACGACCTTTGCCGCGACAACGGCCGTGCCAACAACCAACAATCCCGTGAATCCAACATATGCCCAATCCCAACGCACGGTCCGCCTGTTCAACTTTTCAACTCCTCGTCGTCAGGCTGTTTCTCGTATTTTCGCTATTTGCGCCCCCTTGTCAATCTAGCCCGTGTTTTCCAGCAGGCTCCCGCCTAGTGCCACTTGTAGTTAGAGAGAATGGACAGGACGATGGCGGCGATCGAAACGGCACTTGCGGTGACTTTGCTTCCCCACTTCATAGCAGATACCTCCTGGGTCAGTGGCCTAGTGCCACTTGTAGTTGGCGAGAATGGACAGGACGATGGCGGCGATCGAAACGGCACTTGCGGTGACTTTGCTTCCCCACTTCATAGCAGATACCTCCTATGTACTACCATATGAACTTCCCAGTAACCAGCCTTACGTCACTGCTAACCCACCATCCCGGGAGCTTTTCGAGGAGACCGTCTATCTCTGGTGGCAAGAGAAAGGGGTGGCTGCAGACGCCGACAAGCTCCAAATACTCTACTACGGCAGCTGTCTGACAGATCTCAAGGGAGTCTGGACTGATGTCGAGGAGGACCCAAATGCATGTGAGGGGGCGGCCACGATCAGTCTTGACAACGTTCGCGCACTGTCATGTCGATGACCTGCCGGAGTACTTCTACAATCGTTGACCCGGCGGTCCGGATGAACAGCACCCACTACGGGGTCTTCTTTTCGATGCTTACGGTCATTTTGGCGCACATTTCATTCTTGTCAAGTCCCTCTGTCCAGACAGGGCTCAGCGCACCCTTCGCTATGCACGACATCGCCAGGATAGCTCAGTCTCATAGCCATTCTTTCGAGGCAGTCTCAGGATAGAGAGAAAGCCCACGGTGCTGTCGCACCATGGGCTTCTTGTGTGTATGTTGGCGATGCTGTCTAGCTTGCAGCCACGATTCGGCGAGTATCCCGCGCGATGACCAACTCCTCGTTCGTCGGGATGACCAGGACTTTGATACGTGAAGACGGCTTGCTGATATCTGTCGCTTCACCGCGCTTCTTGGCTCGATTCTTGTCAATATCGAGTTCTACTCCCAGGAATTCCATGTCCTTGACGACCATCTCACGAACGACATCGCTGTTTTCACCTATGCCCCCCGTAAACACGATCGCATCAGCACCGTTCATGGCTGCGATGTAGGAACCAATATACTTCTTGAGTCTGTAGCAGTACACTTCCAGTGCCAGCGTCGCACGCTTGTCACCCTTGATGGACTCTTCCTCAAGAGTGCGGAAGTCATTGCTGATCCCTGAAATGCCCAGAACGCCCGAGTGCTTGTTAAGGAGAGCATTGATCTGTTGAAGATTGAGATCTTCCTTTCCCATGATGTAGAGCGGGACTGCGGGGTCGATGTCTCCGCAGCGCGTCCCCATAGGCAATCCTTCGAGAGGAGTGAACCCCATGGACGTGTCGACGGATTTGCCTTGATCGACGGCAGTAATGGAAGAACCGTTGCCCAGATGACACGTGATGAGTCTGAGCTCATCGATGGGCCTCCCCAACGCCGCGGCAGCCTGATGCGATACAAAATAGTGACTCGTACCATGGAAACCGTACTTGCGGATGTGGTTTCGAGCATAGAAAACGTAAGGAATTGCGTACATGAATGCCCTGTCCGGCATCGTCTGATGGAAAGCAGTATCAAAGACCGCAATCTGGGGAACCTTCGGCAGCAGGTTGGTAATAGCGTAGATGCCCGCCAGATTCGGTGGATTGTGGAGAGGAGCGATGTCGATGCATTCCTCGATCTTGGATAGCACTTCGGGCGTAATCAGCGTCGATTCCGAGAATGACTCGGCTCCATGGACAACGCGGTGCCCGACGGCCTGAATGTCCTCCATGCTCGCGAGGACACCTTTTTCCGGGTCAACCAGGACTCTCAGAATGAGCTCGATGCCGGCCTGGTGCTCAAGGACCTCATGGACAGAGACGACCTTCTTTCGTCCAGCGATCGTATGATTGAGCTGCGCCTGCGCGGTGCCGATCTTCTCCAACAGGCCATCGGCCAGTTGCTGGTCATCGTCGTACAGCTTGTACTTGATGGAAGAGCTGCCACAGTTCAGGACCAGAACCTTCATATCTTCTCCTCCGCGTTGTCAACGCGAGCCTCGTAGTTGTAGAAGCCCCTGCCGCTCTTCACTCCCAGGTACCCTCGTCGAGCCAGGTTACGGACGAGTGCCTGTGGACGATACCGAGTCTCGCCAAGCTCATGGAACAGGTGCTCGGACCACCCGAGGACCACATCCAGCCCAATTTGGTCTGCAAGGGCAAACGGACCCTTGTTGAAACCGAAACCCAGGCGCATGGCGACATCGATGTCCTCTTTGCTGGCCGTCCCTTCCAGGTAAAGCATGACTGCTTCGTTGATGAGAGGGACGACAAGACGCGCCGTAATGTAGCCCGGATTCTCGAGTACGTCGACGGGGGTCTTGCCCATGCGACGTGCCAGCTCTTTCGCACGGTCGACGGTGGCCTGAGACGTATGGACACCCCGCACCATCTCGACCAGCTTGATAGCCGGAACGGGCGCAAGGAAGTGCATGCCCACAAGACGCTCCTTGTTGACCATCTTCAGCGCGATATCCGTGATGGGCAGGATGGCAGTGTTGCTGACGTAGGCAACCTCATCGGAACACAGGTGCTCAAACTGAGCCTCGAGTTCGGCAAACAGCTCCTGCTTGGCCGTCAGTTCATCCGGAATAGCCTCGATGACGAGGTCGACACTGCCCACATCACCACGATTCAAGGTGAACTTGATGTGAGAAAGCAGGATCTTCTTCTCTGACCCTGTGATTCCCCATCGCTGGAGTTCATAGTTCAGGCTGTCCTCGATACTCTTCCGAGCGTGCGCCAGCCCTTCCTCGGTACGGTCAACGAGAACGACCTCGAGACCATGTGCCGCTGCATCCTGAGCAATTCCTGCCCCCATGACCCCGGCACCAAACACCGCAATCCTTCGGATTTCCATGTAGACCCCTCCTGTTACGAAATGGGAAGAGCGGCACGCACTGCGCCCGCCGATCTCTTCACGTCAATGCAGGTCTCCCCTGCTCTCGCGCATTTCCTCGTCGCTGAGCCCAAAATAGTGCCCCAATTCATGCAAGACCACATGCTGGACCAGCGGCATCAGCTCATCGACTGTATCAACCGAGGACTCGAGGGGGACCTTGAATACGCTGATCTTGTCCGGAAGGGTGCCACTGTAGTGCGGCCCCCGGTCCCTCAGGGGAACTCCCTGGTACAGTCCCAGCAACCCGTAGCCGTTGGCGACTCCTGTTCGTTTCAGGACATCCATCGGAGGGAAGTCCTCGACGATGACATCGATGTTCTTGAGCGCCGTCCTGAACTGGTCAGGCAGCGTCACAAGAGCGACGAGCACGAGTTCTTCAAAGTCCTTCTGTTCAAGTTCAATCATGATGCATCCTGCTCCTGATCCGACCGATACCTACTTGTTACATCATACCACAACCAGTGGGGAGACCAACCCTCTTGCGTGATGCCGGGACCCACAACGCCAGGCCCGACGCTCGCCATGACACCTCATGCACGTACAGTCCTTGCATTATCACGGGACTTTCTCTAGTATATCGTTGAGGGATGCCGTAAGGCATGCAACTGGGCACCAGGACCGGCTGGAGCTTTCTGGCTCATCTCCTGGTGCCCAGCCCCTCAGCGATCGACCTCATGGTATGTGTTGGGAGGTACCCATGAAGCAACGTAACGTTGTTCGCACCATCTACTTGTATCTCGTCACTGTGGTCGGGATCGTCATGGCTCTGACCGGTCTTATCGGGGCAATCACCAGCGTCCTCAATATGTACGTCTTCCGTCTGATCACATCGGACAGCATGCAGAACGAACTGTCCACACTCCTGGAGTTCGCATCCGCAGTGGCAGTCGGCGTTCCCGTCTGGCTGTACCACTGGAACATCATCCAGGAAACGCGCCATCTTGCGCCAGCACTTGCGACAGCTGGTACCCAGGTGACGAGCGAAACTCCGGCAGCCGCTCCGACGCCACAGCCTGAGGGGCGCAGGGATCTCATCAGAAGGCTCTACATCTATCTGCTATCCGCCATTGGGCTGTTCATAGTGATGTTCAACCTCATCAACGTCGTTCCCGGTATCTACAGGGCGTTCTTCATGTCGCCGGATCCGATGATGTTGCCCGTGAAACCGGACACCACGGGTCTTGTCTCACCGGCAAATACGTATGCGATCCAAAGCCTTATCAGGAATATCGTTGCCGTTCTTGTCGGGACTCCTGTCTGGTTGTACCACTGGCATCTCGGACAGCGCGAGCACCGCGACCTGTCGGGAGAGTGATACGGGCGAAGCGACTCGCTGACTCGCGTTCAACCACTGTTCCCGCAAAGGCGCAACGTCCCCCTGCTGTACTTCAATCGCAGGTTCGTAAAGGACTTTGCGCCTTCTTGCTTTGAGACTGTTTAGTATATAATTACTGCGAAGTGACCAATCCTGCAAAGGAGAAAAATGGATGAGCACATTGTTGTCCGGTCCCCTGGTCGTGCCTTCCGCAATCGCCATTCCGACGGATTTGAGGAGGCTTGGCCTGGAAGGTCTGAGTTTTCTGTCATCTTGGACTGTCCACCGGTGTCAGGAAGCTTCTATGCCTCTGAGAGTGCAGCACCTGCCCTCTCCACCATTCTAAGGGAGTGAAGCCATGAAAGCACTCGAAGTACGTAACATCTCAAAGATGTTTCCCGGAAATCTTGCAAACGACAACATCTCGTTCTCTGTCGAAAAGGGCGAGATCTTCGCCATTGTCGGAGAAAACGGAGCGGGCAAGAGTACTCTCATGAACATCATCTACGGCATCTACACGGCCTCGGGTGGTGACCTCCTGGTCAATGAGAAAGAAGTCAAGATTCGTTCGGTCGAGGATGCCATCAAACTGCGGATGGGTATGGTGCACCAGGAGTTCATGCTGATTCCGAGGTTCACCGTCACCCAGAATATCGTCATCGGCGATGAACCGCACAAGGGTATCTTCTTCGACTACGGCAGGGCAGTGCGCGAAGTCCGGGAGCTCTCAGAGAGAGTCTCGCTGGCTGTGAACGCCTCGGCTCTCGTGGGCGACCTGCCTGTCGGCGTCCAGCAGCGTGTCGAGATCCTCAAAGTGCTGCGAAGGGGAGCCGAGATCCTCATTTTCGATGAGCCGACAGCCGTCCTTACACCTGAGGAAACCGTCGATCTGTTTGTGACCATGCGCAAGCTGCAGGCAGAGGGGAAGACGATCCTGTTCATCAGCCACAAGCTGAAAGAGGTCATGGAGATCGCTGACCGTATCGCCGTCCTGCGTCGCGGGAAATTGCAGGGCATCGTCAACAAGAAAGACACAAACGAAGAGGAACTGGCTCGCATGATGGTCGGTCGCAACGTCGTCCTCGAGATTCCAAAGGTCGAGGTCGAAGTGGGAGCCGTCGCATTCGCGTGTCACGATATCCATGTCAGGAACAATCGCGGATACGAGACTGTCAAGGGTATGAGCTTCGACGTCCGCGGCGGCGAGATCGTCGGCATTGCGGGCGTCCAGGGCAACGGGCAGGATGAACTCGTCAGCGCTATGATTGGTTTCTCACATCTGGTCTCAGGTTCCATGGAACTCAACGGAAAGAACATGCGCATGGTTACCACGGCACAGCTGCGCAAGGAAGGCATGAGCTACATCACCGAAGACCGCGCGCGCAGAGGCCTCGTCATGCCATATACGGTACGCGAGAACTCCGTCATGGGCCAGCACGTGGGCAAACCGTTCAGCAAGGGCATCAGAGTGGACTATGACAAGGTCGCAGAGTTCGCCGAAGGGAAGGTCAAGGAATACGATATCCGTCCGGGTGACGTCTACGATACAGCAGGATCGCTTTCGGGTGGCAACCAGCAGAAGCTCATCCTGGCTCGTGAGCTGTCGCTGCCGCACAATTTCCTGATCGCCTCGCAGCCGACCCGCGGCCTCGACGTTGGCGCCACCGAATTCGTCTATCGCAAGCTGCTTGAGGAGAAGAAGGCCGGCAAGGCTATCCTGCTTATCTCACTCGAACTCTCCGAGATCCTCGGCCTGTCCGACCGTATTCTGGTCATGTTTGAGGGCCGCATCGTCGGAGAGACAACCCCGGACAAGGCGACCGAGGAGGCCCTGGGGCTTCTGATGCTCGGCGTCGGTATCGACAAGAAGGTGCAATCGTGAGCGAAAGCAATTTCACCACCAGGTTCCTCAAGGCCTTTGGCATTGACAACCAGGGACACAACCGGAGAGATCCTCTCAACATTCTGGTCCCTCTGGTCTCCATTGGTCTGGCTCTTGTCGTTGGCATGATCGTCATAGCCGCCTCCGGTCGAAATCCATTTCGGGCTTACGCTCTCCTTTTTGGCGATTCCGGACTCATCCCCGGTGGTCCAGCATACCGGCGCGAGTTCGCCGAACTGCTTATCAAGAGTGCCATTTACATTGCGACAGGTCTCTCCGTTGCCCTTGCGTTCAAAGGTGGACTGTTCAACATTGGAGCCGAGGGTCAGTTCTGGGTAGGCGCCATCGTGGCGACGTTCTTCGGATACTGGGCTCCCGTGGCCCACACCTTTGGAACCATGTATGCCGCACTGGGAAGCTTCGGCTGGATAGCACAGCTGCTGCACGGAGCCATCTGCATCATCATGGGGATGCTTGCCGGTGGAGCCTGGGCAGCAGTCGCCGGGTACCTCTACGTCAAACGCGGGGTCAACATCGTCATTGGCACCATCATGCTCAACTGGATCGCCTGGTTCCTGATCACCAGCTGGTTGGTGACAGGGCCCATGACGCCTCCCTCGCAGACGTTCACTTCGGGCACCTTCTACGTGGCCGACACCGCCAAGCTGTTGAGGATCATGATGCCGACACGTCTCAACACCAGTATTTTGCTGGTTCTTATCGCCGCCTACGCAACGTGGTTCCTGCTCTACAAGACGACGATCGGGTATGAAATCCGCGCGATTGGGTATACAGCCAATATCGGCATGGAGGCTCCGCGCGCGCAGGGTATCAACGTGAGCCACCGCATCCTGCAGCTCATGTTCTTCTCCGGAAGCCTGGCAGCGCTCGGTGGCTCCTTCTTCATCCTGGGCCTGACGTACCAGTTCCCCAACACCGCAACCATGGGATACGGCTGGACCGGCATTGGCATCGCGTTGATTGGTCAAAGCGAACCTCTCGGTGTCATACTGGCAGGCCTTTTCATCGGTGCACTGCGTACTGGGGCCACGTCCATGCAAGTCGCCAATATTCCGAAGACATTCTCCAACATCATCGAGGGTATGACCGTCGGTTTCATCGCCCTGCAGGTTGCCGTTCGGTATTACCTGGTCAAGCTCATCAGGCACCGGCGCAGCCGCGCAACCCCGCCAGCAGACCAGGAGGCCGCAGCATGAACATCACGCAGATCAACCTCACGATCGCACAGATGCTGGATTACACCACACCGATCCTTTTTGCAGCGCTGTGCGGCGTCCTCAGCGAAAACGCGGGTGTCGTCAATATTGGTCTGGACGGCATCATGCGGTTCGGCGCATTCTTCGGATTGCTCGGCGCGTTCTTCTCGCACTCCCCCTGGATCGGCCTGTTGCTCGGTATCGCCATCGGCTGCCTTGTGGGAGCTCTCCATGCCTTCATCACCATCAGGTGGAACGGCGACCAGACCGTCGCTGGAACGGCCGTCAACGTTATCGCTGTCGGCCTCATGACGTACTTGCTGGAATTCGTCTTCAGCACGACCGGGTACTCGCCTCAGCTCCAGAACTACTTTGGAGCTCAAGCATACCGTGTGCATCTCCCTTTCCTTGCCAAGATACCCCTTCTCGGGGCCTTCTCCAACCTCTCGTTCATGATATGGCTCGGTTTCATCTGCACAGCTCTGATGCACGTGCTGCTGTATCATACGGTCCTCGGCCTGCGCATCCGTACCTGCGGCGAGAATCCCAAGGCAGCCACGACGCTCGGCATCAATGTGTTTCGTGTTCGCTGGTTTGCCGTCGTCGCAGGAGCAGCGCTTGCAGGTATTGGTGGTGCTGCCCTTTCCATCAGCTCATTCTCGGGGTTCAGCGACTCCATGCCCAATGGTGTCGGGTTCATTGGCCTGGCCGCCATGATCTTTGGCAAGTGGACTCCATTCGGCGCCCTCGGAGCCGCACTTCTCTTTGGAACGGGTCAGATCGTGCAGTCCATCATCGCCGTCACAGGCCTTGCTCCCAAGCTGGCACCGGGCCTTACGCTTATCCTGCCATACGTCCTTACGCTGGCTGTTCTGGCGGGCTTCGTCGGCAGGTCTATCGCACCCGCGGCGGATGGCCTTCCGTACTACAAGGAACAGCGCTAGTCGATCCTTTCCCAAGCTGCCGGAGGACCACGTCCTCTGGCAGCCTTTTCACTACTTCTATGGGGGTGAGTCATGAGCAGTCAGTCGGGTGAGCAGAAAATGCAGTGGGCGATCCGTCACATGCCAATCCTGTCCTCAGTCGCAGAACGCTTCGAGAAGGAACAGCCTTTTGCCGGGCTCAACGTCGTCATCGCCCTCCACCTGGAGGCCAAGACAGCCAACCTGGCCTACGTGATGCTACGTGGCGGTGCTCACGTCGCCGTTACGGCATCCAACCCCATCACCACGCAGGATGACGTGGCTCAGGCACTTGCGGAACGAGGGGTCACCGTCTTTGCCAAACGCGGCGAGACGCCGGCTGAGTACAAGGAGTACTTCACCCGCGTCCTCGCCACCAAGCCCAATCTCCTGATCGATGACGGTGGAGATCTCGTGAACGCGGTTCATTTCGACCACCCGGAACTGCTTCCCGCCATTCTGGGCGCATGCGAAGAGACCACGACCGGCGTCATCCGCGACAGGGCACTCGCGCGCGCGGGCAAACTGTCATTCCCGGTCATCGGAGTCAACGAGGGGCTGTGCAAACACCTCTTCGACAACCGTTTTGGCACAGGACAGTCCGCCTGGGACGCCATTCTGCGGACGACAAACATGAACATCGCCGGCAGGGTCGTGGTCGTCGTGGGATATGGATGGGTCGGCAAGGGCGTAGCCATGCGTGCCAGAGGTCTCGGCGCACAGGTCATCGTCACAGAAGTCGATCCCGTGAAGGCTGTCGATGCACACATGGAAGGCTATCAGGTCATGCCTATGCTCGAGGCCGCAAAGATCGGAGAGATCTTCATCACATGTACCGGCGACGACAAGGTCATCACCAGGCAGCATTTCGACGTCATGAAAGACGGTGCCATCCTGTGCAACGCCGGGCACTTCGATATCGAAGTCGACGTCCACTACTTGCGCAACAAGGACCCCCAGCACCACGAGGTCCGGCATAACATCGAGGAGTACGCTTGCGATGGCAAGCACTTCTACATCCTGGGCGAGGGGCGCCTCGTGAACCTGGCATGCGCCGACGGGCATCCCATCGAGATCATGGACCTGACATTCGCGTTGCAGGCGTTGTCCGGCGAGTACCTGGTCAAACACCAGGAGTCTCTGCCCAAGGAACTCATCACTGTACCGGAGGCAATCGATGACATGGCGTCGAGGGCATTTCTTGCATCTCGTGGCTTGGCCATCGACACGCTGACCGCAGAGCAGAGCAGGTATCTCGACTCGTACTAGACGTCACAGACAGGAATAGATCGTACTGGGGCGAAGGGCTGGACACCACGTCCAGCCCTTCGCAACAAGACCATCAGGCAGCAGTCTAGCCCAGAGCGTACCAGTTTCCCCCGTCGCGCTTGACGCGGCATAGCGCTTCGTCCGCTCGCGCGATGATGTCGGAACTCGACTTGTCCTTGTAATCCACTATCGACCCTCCAACCGAAACAGAGACCTCGATGATGTCCTTCGGGTTATCTGGCGACGACAGGACAGAGTGGTGGACAAGCCCGACAATTCGTTGACTGAGCTTCTCGATTCCCTCGAGTTCAACAAGCGGACACACTATGATGAACTCATCGCCACCAAAGCGAGCAAGGAAATCCATTGAGCGCAGCGACCGCTGCAGAACAGATGTGACCGACTTCAGCACTTCGTCTCCTGCCAGATGTCCAAATGTGTCATTGATGCTCTTGAACTTGTCGACATCGATCATCACAAGCCCAAACCGCTGAAAATGCCGCTTGAACAGCTCGTATTGCTGTTCCAGGATCGTGTCGATGTAGCGTCGATTGTAGAGACCGGTCAGATGGTCGACAACGGAGACGTCAGACAGTTGCTTCAGCTGATCCGCAAGAGCACTTCCGGTCACCGATCGAAGCTCGCCGAAGATCTCGAGACCGTACCGCTCGTCTCCGACCTGCAGGATGGAGGCCTTGACGTACACGGCCAGCCGCTCTCCGTCTTTCCGCTTGAGGAAGACCTCCTTGGCGTCCTGCCGCTCGCCGGTCTCGATGCACTTCTGCAAAGGGCATCCGTCGAAACAGAGGTTGTTGCCGAGGACATCCATGTGCACCAGGATGTTGTCATAGCAGTGCTTCTTCACCACTTCATCGGACGAGTAGCCGGTAATGCGCTCCGCTCCCTTGCTCCAGAAGACGATCTCGCGTTCCGCGGTCGTCACGTATACGCCCTCCGAAACAGCATCCAGGATGCCGCGCAAACTCTCGTCAAGTACTCCCGTAATCATCTTTCCCTCCTGATTGGCGCAAATCGTGCGACCCACACTGCGGTCACGAGATCGTGACGACGACGGGAGTGTGGTCTGACGGCTTCTCCCAGCGCCTCGGCTCGACGTCGACCATGCAGTCGGTGACGCGCGCAGAAAGCGCCTCCGAACCCCAGGCATAGTCGATGCGCATGCCCATGCGGCGCTTGAACATGTTCATGCGGTAGTCCCACCAGGTAAACTGCTGCTCACCGTGGAATCTGCGGAAAAGGTCGACAAATCCCCACCCGCGCAGATGCTCGAGCCTCTTACGCTCTTCCTGCATGAAGCCGATGGCGTCCTGCATCTCGTCCGGAGCCCAGACATCTTCGGGGTCCCTGGCCACGTTGAAATCGCCCATGAACAGCAGATGATGGTCCCGCGAATACGTTGTATCGAGATACGTCCGAAACTCCTCAAAGAACTGAAGCTTGTGCAGGAATGCCTCGTCGCCACGCTCGCCGCCATGTGGCAGATACCCGTCGATCAACGTCACTCCCCCGACATCCGCAGCCAGAATCCGGCTCGGGTCATTGCCGGCCCAGCCCTTGACGACGTTGGAAAGGGGTAGTCTGGATGCAATGGCGACACCATTGTACGTCTTCTGACCGGACACAGCGACTTGGTACCCCAGTGCCTTGAACTCTGCAACAGGGAATGTCTGGTCGAGTGTCTTGGTCTCCTGCATGGCGAGAACGTCCACTTGTGACTCCTGCAGCCACCTCTGGATCACGGGCAGGCGAGCTCGTACTGAGTTCACGTTCCACGTCGCTATCTTCATGGATCACTCCTCATGAACATTGTAGGCCGGTTTTCGCGCGATGTCACTGTGCTTTCCAGCCGTTCTGGTCATTGCGGCTCCAAGTCGCTGCCTGTCCCACAGTTCAACCCCCGACCTTGCCGCCAGTTCCCGGGCCGGTTCCGTGAAGCCGCTGCTTGCCACAACCATGCCGCGCGTACCACGGTAGTACTGTACTGCTCCCAGAGCCTCCTGCACGGCGCCGATGCCGACGTTGCGGGCATACCTCTTTGCCTGCACGACGATGCGTTGATGGGACGACGTGAGCACCAGGTCAGCTCCGAAATCATGACTCATGCCGACATGCTGGACGCGGTAGCCCAAATGAGTAAACAGCACAGTCAGGAACTCCTCGAACTGCGTTCCGTCCATGGTGTCGATAGAACAGAGTGTTGCTCCATGGAACACTCGATCGCGGTGTATACGGATGGCGATGCCGGCCACAGCGACAAGAACAAGAAGCGCGGCCGTTGCAGCCAGCGAGGGAAGGAACGGCAGAAAGGCCTCCCAGCCTGCGGTCAGGACCCCGGAAGCCCACGCCGTCACACTTTGCTGCAGCACGCGGAACATCCCGTGGATCTCAGGCAAGCAGGGCCTCGACCTCCGCCCTTCTGCTCATGACGGCAGCGTATCCCCGCGCCACATACTCGTGGACGTCCGAAGGCTCACAACCCTTGAGATCGGGCCGGATAACCAGGTCCGCCACCTCGAGTTCCGATTGGGCAACGTTGTCGAGCGTCAGGTTGAGCGAACGGTCGAGCAGCTTGGAGATCTTCATGCCGGGCTTGTACTCCTCGTGCTGGACCAAGTCGTACAGCGACACCGCGACCACCCTCCTGGCACCCCGCTTTCGCAGCTCGGTCACCGGGACTGGCATAGACATGCCCCCATCCACCAGGTATTGGTCACCGACCCTGGCGACTGGAAACACGCCTGGCAAGCAGAAGCTACCGGACAACGGACCCCAGATGTCCCCAGTGTCGAAAACTAGTGCCCTGCCGGTCTGAATGTCGGTTGCAGCTATACACACAGGCTTCTGGAGGGCTTCGAAGACCGTCACCGGGAGTTCCTTGCGGAGGGAGGCTCGCAGACGCGAGGGCGTCGTCAGGCCGCTCACGGAGATCATGGACGCGAGCAGGGTCGCCACCTGTGCGCTGTACTTGACGCCAAGAGCCTCCAGAGCCAGCGAGTCAAGGCCTGCCGCGCTGAACACCGCTACCACTGCACCCATCGAAGCACCTGAAAGAAGGTCGATCTGGACCCGAAGCTCTTCCAGCGCCCGGAGAACACCTATGTGCGCATATCCAAGGACCCCACCCGAACTGAGAGCCAAGCCCAGTTTCTGCTTCCTGCAAGTCTTCATCGTCACTCCTCCTGTTCCGGAGTTGGGGACAACCCCTTCTTAATAGTATATTGTGGATACGGCAGGCGGACAACAGTACTGCCCACCGTGTCTCTCAGCTTGACACTATCCCCTCTCTCGTATACTTGGAGTGACATCAGGAGGCACACATGGCCACTTTGCACGCCATGGGACCGATCATGATTGGACCCTCCAGTTCGCACACGGCTGGCATTGCCAAGATGTGGTACCTCGTACAGCATGGATTCCTCAGACCGGTCCTCGAGGTTGCGGGCTCGTGAAGGCGCAGTCGAAGCTTGAACAACAACGCCTGACTGGTTCCGCCCGAGAGCGCTCGGACATTGCGCGTGGGTATCCCATCGCAGTGGCTAGCGCCGTCATCCTTTCGACCACCGCAATCTTCATCCGCTACCTCACACAGACCTACAACATGCCCGCGCTCGTTCTGGCATTCTGGAGAGACTTCTTTGTGGCTCTGACGATGCTGATCAGTCTGGTCATTGTACGTCCTAACCTGCTTCACATAGAACGGCGCCACGTGGCCTACCTGGTCGCCTATGGCGTCATTTTGACGATGTTCAATTCCTTCTGGACGCTGTCCGTTTCACTCAATGGAGCAGCTGTGTCAACTGTCCTGGTCTACTCCTCGGCTGCATTCACAGCCCTGCTCGGCAAGTGGCTCCTGAATGAACGCCTCGGGTGGGTGAAGGCTGTGACGATTGCGGGCTGTGTGGGAGGCTGCATCCTGATCTCTGGTGTCCTGGAGCCGGGCGCGTGGCAGGCAAACACGACCGGCATCCTGACAGGAACGCTGTCAGGTCTCTGGTACGCGGGCTATAGTCTGATGGGACGTTCAGCCTCCCAGCGAGGACTCAATCCCTGGACGACCGTGCTCTACACATTCGCCTTCGCGTCCTGCTTCCTGCTGCTGCTCAATCTCTCTCTCGGAAGATTCCTGCCAGGTGCTGCTATCCGGCCCGTCAACCTGCTGTGGCTTGGAAACGCAGCGTGGGGCTGGTTCGCGCTCTTCCTGCTGGCCGCAGGTCCGACCGTCGCGGGCTTTGGACTGTACAACGTCAGCCTCGGCTACCTCCCGTCGAGTGTCGCCAACCTGATTCTCACCCTCGAGCCGGCATGCACCGCAGCAATCGCCTACGTCGCGCTAGGTGAACGCCTGAACGGCATCCAGATCGCCGGCAGTCTCCTCATCCTGGGTGGCGTCCTCTTCCTGAGAGTCTTCGAGAGCCGGAACAGCAGCCATGTAATGAGCACGCCGCAGATCAATAGCACGCCGGCAAGCACAGAGGAGAAATGAGTTGAAAACGCCCAACAACCTTTTTGGAACCATCGCTGACGGCCGTCCGTCCAGTTCCGGCGAATAACGGAGTCCCCATGAACCCTGAAGCGCAGCGATTGTCGGTTCTCAGCTCACTCGCCTCCTCCCTGGGACGTCGCGACGACGTGCCCAACGAGGAACTTGCGCAAGACCTGGTGCGGACGCGCGACACGGCAGCTGTCCAAGAGCTCGCCGACAGCCTTTGGAGCAAAGACCAGAACGTGCGCAGCGACTGTCTCAAGGTTCTGTATGAGATCGGCTATGCCACGCCTGATCTGATTGCCGACCACGTAGCGTTCTTCCTGAGACTCCTGGGCGATAAGAACAACCGCATGGTGTGGGGAGCCATGATCGCACTGGCCAACGTGGCCGACCTCCGCCCCGACGAGATCTGGCAACGTGTGGCCGATGTCTTGCGCGCAGTGCAGAGTGGGACCCTCATTACCGTCGTCTGGGGTACCAGAGTACTTGCGAAGGTCGCTGCGAGTTCATCTGAACGGCGCAGGACTCTGTTCCCTGCTCTGCTCCAGACGCTGGAAACGTGCCTGCCCCGTGACGTCCCGACACAGGCCGAAAGCATCCTCTGCGCCATCGATGACACCGTGAGGCAGCAGTATCTTGCAGCAATCGATGGGCGTGCCGCCGAGTTGAGTCCATCGCAGCGCGCCCGACTGAGGCGGGTCCTTCAGGGAATCCGGCCAAGCGGCTGAACGTCCAACGGCCGGCCGCCTGCGTCGTGCCCTGTATTCTTGCACTCCGCTCCCGGTGCGCTATGATGAATCGTTACATGATGCGAAAGGAGTAGTGCAAATGAGTCAGCTTCAGGTTCGAAAAGGTGGAATCCTGGTCGCTCTCGCGTCGGCCGTCATCTACAGTGGCGTCTCGGTCCTCGCCAAATTCGCGTATCGGTACAACCTGAGCCCTTTGCAGCTGCTCAAGGAGCGCTATCTCCTCGCCAGCATCATCCTGGTCGTGGTCATTGGTGTCCTCAACTGGCACCTGCTATTCCCGCGCACCTGGCATGAGGCAGGCGTTCTCCTGGGCTTCTCGGCAGTCTTCGTCACTGGGCCAACGCTCCTCTACTTCACCGCAGTCCGGCTCCTGCCCGTATCGACCGCCATGTTCCTGTTCCACTGCTACCCCGCCTTCGCCGGCTTGTTCGCCTGGCTCCTCCTGCATGAACGCGTGACGCGCGCCTACTTGGCATCGGTGGGTGTCATCGCTGTCGGTCTGCTGCTCCTGCTGGGTGCGAGCTTCCGCAGTGTCTCTGGGGTCGGTGTCCTGACCATGATGGCATGCACAGTGGCCTACGCGCTGTACGCCGTGTTGTCTCAGCGCGTCATTCGTGGGGTCGACCCGCGCACGCTGGGCCTGTACAACCAGTTGGCACCGGCCATGGTTCTGTGCCTTCTTACCATAGGTCAGCCCGTCTTCTACCCAGTCGTCTTCAGCTCCCACACTGCATCGCTCATCTTTGCCGGCATCGGCCTGTCGGCTGCAGGCGGCATGTTCCTGTTCGTACAGGGCATTTCCATGATCGGCGCTCAGCGAGCCGTCATAATCGACTCACTGGAACCCGTCCTCTCTGCACTGTATGCACTGCTGCTCCTTGGCGAGCATATGAAGCCTGTTGCGCTTGCCGGGGGCCTCATCATTGTCGCAGGTGTTGTCATCGGCAACCTTCCGGCAACCAGGCACGACGTGCCGTCGACAGTGCCTTCAGCCGGCAGTCAATGATGGACCTTCTGCGGCGATTGTCAGATTCAGGCCACCGCTGGGCCGGATTGCTTGACGTTCTGCACCTCGTGGTATACTTTGCGCAGTCAGAGGACTCTGAGAGGAGACTTCAGGGGAGGAACAATGGCAAGAGGGCACAGCGATAGATTCAGGCGAACCCTGGCGGCTTCAGTCCAGAGGCGGACTGAAGCACCCACGGAACTGCATGGTGACAAGGCGCTCATCTACGACGGTGAACTGGAGATCATGGCTCGTTTTGTAGCAGATTATCCAGGCATCGAGACCGGCGGAGACCTCTTTGGCTTTTGGACCCACACGGGCTCACCGATGATCGAGTACGTGCTCGGCCCTGGCGATCATGCTGACCACAACGACACTGCCTTCTACCAGGAATCTCCGTTCCTCAAGTCCGCCGGCGGCATCCTCCGCGACCTGCACGGTCTGCAGCATGTTGGCACGTGGCACTCGCACCACAGGCTGGGACTCACGGAACCATCCAGAGGTGACTCAAACACAATGCAGCGGGCACTCGACAAGAATGGGTTCAACGCCTGGCTGCTCACGATCTGCAACTTTGCCGACAAGTCCGACGGTGTCGAGATGCGCGCGTACCTGTACCATGCGCACGGAGGTGGAGAACGCCAGCAGTCGACGTGGCTCATCCTGCCTGGTGCCAGTCCCGTGCGCGCCGCTATCGAAGCCGTGCAGGAATTCCCGCGGAGCGAACCGCTGACTGCCGCCTCAACCTATGAAGCCATCCCGAGCACAACATTTGCCGTCGTAGCAACCACACGACAGACAGACAGCCCGAATTTCCCCAGCTTCTCGTTCATGGCGACGCCGGAAGGGCGTAGCGAGCTCTACCGCCTCTTCCAGGAATTGTCGGCGCTCGAACACGACGTCGAAATCCTGCAGCGAGAGGACGGACGGGTGTCGTTGTCGTTTCACCGCGACGGGTACGCATTCGAGGTCGTTTTTCCGCATTCCTATCCTGTCGTCAAGCCCATCATCGAATGCAGGCCCGTGGACGTTCCAGAAGGACAGGAGGAGTCCTGGACAACACCGCGCACGCTCTTCATAGACACGGACCGCGGCGAAGACGCCGTGACGCGCGTCGAGGAACTGGTCACAACGTTTCTTGTGAACAGGGAACACATGGAGTCCGGAACACCCCCGGCAAGAGAGGGTTGAGTCCCATGGCCTGGTCTTCACAGCAGTCAGCCAGATTGCACCTCGAAATGGACATCCTGTCCCGCTACTTCCCAACGTTCTTCCTGAAGGACAGTATCATTCCTGGTCATGCCGTCATCGAGGGGACCTTGCGCTCCAATGCCGGCAACGAGTACCTCATCCGTCTCCGTGTGCCTGCCGACTTGCCAAACTCCGTCCCTATCGTCGAGATCATCAGCCCCGTCCTCCGAGACCGCTTTGGACACTCCCTGGTCGACTTGGGGACGTCGTACCCGATGCACCTGCTGAAACCAGAGAACGGCACAGTACGCATCTGTCACTACAGTGCCTCACACTGGAGTCCCAATATTACATTCTCCAAGGTCCTGCTGAAAATCCGTGCCTGGGTCGAAGCCTATGAAGGACATCTGGACAGCGGCTATGCCATAGACCACTACTTGCCACACATGCAAGCCTGACCGCGAGGAGGAACACAATGGAAGAGAAAGATACGAAGGGCGTCCTGGATCATCTCTCACAGATAACACAGGGCAAAGTGACGACCAAGAAGCTGGTCTTTGACCCGCGGACACAGGAGCTGGTGCTCGTCGATGCGAAGGCTCCCCAGCTTTCTCCCGATGCTGTGACGGCGGATGACCCGACGCGTGACGGCTTTTTCAGCCGCCGACTGCCATGACACCCCTGGTCTACGTTCTCGAGGAGCAGGTACGTGACCTGCTCAGCCAGACGGGGGACGACGTCCAGTTGGTGGATGGCGTAGCTTTCGGGTTCGACGACTGGACAGTCTTCCACGCCTATACTGAGAAGCCTTCTTCTACGCCTTCCGGGTATGTCTGCCCTTGTTTTGCGACGCACGCGGACTCTGCGGGGTTCCTCGACGAAGAGAAGCTCATGATGCAGATCCGCAGGCGTGTCGACCCCGACGGGCTTCCCATAGTCATCCTGATAGCCGGGACCGGCGCAGGGAGTTCACCCTCCTGCCGCGCACTTATCGTGACTGAGAAAGGTGTCGCCGGCGCGGACACACGCTTCGTCCCTCGGCGCTCCGAGCTGTACTCCCGCAACACCGGGATCCTCGAGACGTCAGCGCTTGCCGAGAAAAAAGTCGTCATCGTCGGTCTTGGCAGCGGTGGTTCCCCTATCGCTCTGGAACTGGCCCGTGCAGGAGTCGGCCACTTCACGCTCATCGACTTCGACCGGCTCGAGCTCGGGAACATCAGTCGCCATGTGTGTGGCGTAAATGATCTCGGGCGGTACAAGACGCTCGCGGTACGGGACCAGGTGTTGCAGAAGAACCCGTACGCCCAGGTGTCGACGATGGAAGTCAATGTCAACCAGGCACTGAGCCAGGTCGAGGATACAGTCGCAGCCTGTGACCTGCTCATCGTTGCGTCTGACAATGACCAGAGCCGTTTCAACCTCAACCAGATGTCCCTCAACAACAACAAGGTCGCCCTCTATGGTCGTGCAATCACACGCGCCGCCGGCGGCGAGGTCCTCCGCGTGCGACCATGGAAGGGTCCCTGTTACAACTGTGTGTTCTCCTCCGGCACCGTCGCCGGCCGCGAAGAAGAGATGTCACAGAAACGGCAGGCTCTCGCCGTATTGCCTGCCTATGTCGAGGAAGACAA
Source organism: Caldisericota bacterium (assembly GCA_026390155.1). Classification (GTDB taxonomy): domain Bacteria; phylum Caldisericota; class Caldisericia; order Cryosericales; family Cryosericaceae; genus Cryosericum. Next base: position 617 of record JAPLGL010000026.1, on the reverse strand, counting down.
GATCAACGCCATGATCCAGGTCGGGCTGTCTTCCGATATCGCACCCATCGCGAACATGGTGGCCAAGATGGCCCTCGTGGAACTGTCACGCGGCATCGAGACTGGAATGACCACGGTCGATGAAGACCTCGTCTCGGACTTCTACGTCTGGGCGAACCGGCGCGAGGAAGCCTACGCGAATTGGCCGCGCATGGGGTTCAAGTGGACACACCCGAGCATCCTGCGGTGGTACGGCGCCCGCGTCGACCGTGATCCAGACTGCCTGGTGTGCGGTGGCCATCTGGAGGAAGAGGCAAAACCCTGACACCGCTGTCGAACACAACCACAATGGGCCGCCTCGCGAGGTGGCCCATTGTCATGTCCTGCTGGCAAGACACAGGTTAGAAGAAGTCATTGCGATCATCCACATTCGTGTTCAGGAAACGCAACGCGATGAACAGGATGCCGAAGACGACACGAACAATGAGCCAGATGACACGTCCGGCCACCGCCCAGCCGCTCAGATCTCCCTGCGCGCGCTGATCCGGGACATTGGCCCACACGTCGCTGAACAAACCACCCCTGTTGCGCTCCTGAGAGCGCATCGCTTCCCACATCGCCTCAGCCTCAGCCTGCTG
>JAPLGL010000079.1 GCA_026390155.1 Caldisericota bacterium | reverse complement strand
CGCGCTGGTTCCTCCACACGTTGTTCGTGGCGGTCTGCTCCTGCGCCCTCACGGCTGTCCTGACCGTGTCCGTCGCGTCTGCAGTGGCCCGCATGCGCTTCCGTCTGCGCTAGCCGTATCTGAACGTTGCACTCATACTCGGCATGTTCCCTGGATTCATGTCCATGATTGCCGTGTACTATATCCTGAAGGCAGTCGGCGTGACCAACACGCTGGTGGCGCTCATCCTCGTGTACTCCGGGGGAGCGGGGCTGGGATTCTACGTCGCAAAGGGCTTCTTCGACGCGATCCCGAAAGAAATGGATGAAGCCGCGATGATCGACGGCGCCACACGGTCACAGATCTTCTGGCGGATCACCGTGCCCCTGTCCAAGCCCGTCATCGTCTACACGATCCTGACCTCGTTTCTTGCCCCGTGGGCAGACTTCATCTTCGTGAATATGATCATGGGCCCCACTGCTTACAAGAACTACACGGTTGCCCTGGGATTGTTCCGCATGATTGACCGGGAACACATCACGACGTACTTCTCCATGTTCTGCGCAGGCGCTGTGCTCGTGTCGATTCCCATCGTGGCGCTCTTCATCTCCATGCAGAGGTTCTACGTCGAGGGCATCACCGGCGGCTCGGTCAAGGGTTGACGCCGTCGCGTGAGCGTCGCCCTCGGGAAGACCTGATGCCTGCCTGGCTCGGCGATGCCATCTTCTATGAGGTCTACCCTCAGTCATTCTGCGACACGAACAGCGACGGGATCGGCGACATCGAGGGCATCACGTCGAGACTGGACTACATCTACGGCCTTGGCTGCAACGCGATCTGGATCAACCCCTGCTTCGTCTCGCCGTTCAAGGACGGCGGCTACGATGTTGCCGACTACAAGACAGTAGCGCCCAGGTACGGTACCAACGAGGACCTGTACCGGCTCTTTGCGACGGCGCACGCCGCGGGAATACACGTCCTGCTGGACCTCGTGCCGGGACATACCTCCGACGAGCACCCGTGGTTCCAGCAGAGTGCCCTGCCCACCGCAAATCAGTACACCAACCGCTATATCTGGACCGATACCGCGTGGACCGCACCACGGGACTTCCGGTGCGTCAGTGGCAGGTTCAACCGGAACGGCAACTACCTCGTGAACTTCTTCAGCACCCAGCCGGCGCTCAACTACGGCTTCGAGCACATCACGGAGAGATGGCAGCTGCCCCCCATGCATCCTGACTGTCTGGCAACGAGAGAAGCGATGAAGGACATTATGCGGTTCTGGCTCGGGAAGGGCTGCGACGGGTTCCGGGTCGACATGGCCGATTCGCTCGTGAAGAGTGATCACGAGAAGAAGACCACGTCGGCCATCTGGCAAGATGTACGGGCAATGTTCGACAGCGACTATCCCGAAGCCGCCCTGGTCTCGGAGTGGTCGGACCCTGGACGCGCGCTCAAAGCCGGATTCCATGCAGATTTCTACCTGGACCACGAAAGCAACGGTTTCCACGCCCTGTTCAGGCGCAAGGATCCGGTGACCGGTGCCCCGCTGGGCTTCTTCGGAAGTGAGGGAAACGGCAATATCAGTCTGTTCGTAGACGACTATCTGAGGCGCTACGAGGAATCCAGGAACGATGGGTATATCAGTTTCGTCACGGGCAATCACGACACGCCGAGGATGCGCCGCTCACTGGACGAAACCCAGCTGAAGCTAGCCTATGCCTTCATCTTTACGATGCCTGGCGTACCATTTCTGTACTACGGCGACGAGATTGGCATGCGCTACATGGAAGGGCTTGTCAGCAAGGAAGGCGGATATGATCGCACCGGATCGCGGACGCCCATGCAGTGGACCCACGGCGTCAACTGTGGTTTCTCGGATGCACCCACAGATAGACTGTATCTCCCTGTAGATGCCAGCCCCGACGCCCCGACCGTCCAGGCACAGATGGATGACCCTCAATCGCTGCTGAACACGGTGAGGCGCGTGATCCACCTGCGGCACACGAGCACCGACCTGCAGGCCGACGGATCCTTTGGCGTGGTGTATGCGCAGCAAGGCGCGTACCCCTTCATCTACCGCAGAGGAAGCCTGATCATCGCCGTCAACCCCTCCCCGCATCTGGCCATCGTCCCCGTGAACATCATGGGCAAGGTCCTCTTCTCACTGGGAGAATTGCCGGCTCGGTCTGAACACGAGACTGCTATGGCCCCACAGTCTTTCGTGGTCGTCCGGGAGTGAAGTGGCACGCATGAGCAAGAAGCTGTCTGTCCTGGTCGCCATCATCATGGCCTGCACGCTGCTTGTCCCAGGCTGCACGGGGACAGCCGGCTACAAGTACGAGCAGCCGCTGAACATCATCGAAGACGCATGCCGCACATGGTATGAGGTTTTTGTCCCTTCCTTCTACGACTCAAACGGGGATGGTACCGGTGATCTGGAGGGAGTGACCGCCAAGCTGGACTACCTCAACGATGGCAAGGGGGGAGGTCTGGGAGTCAACGGTATCTGGCTGATGCCCATCATGCCCTCTCCCTCGTACCACAAGTACGATGTCACGGACTATGAGAATGTCGACCCATCCTACGGTACCCTGGGCGATCTCGAGCGACTGGCTACGGAGTGTCACAAGAGAGGCATGCGCCTCATCATCGACTATGAGTTCAACCACACCTCCAGCCAGCACCCTTGGTTCCTGTCGGCGATACAGGCCATCCGTGACAATCCGGACAACCCTGGATCCAACCCGTACCTGGCCTACTACAACTTCGTTCACGGCATGCCGGCCTCAAGTGGATATGCGCCGGTCGGCACGACGGACTGGTACTACGAGGCGGAGTTCACGTCGTCCATGCCCGACCTGAATCTGGACAACACAGCCGTGCGCGCGGAGCTCGAGAAGTCCGCACAGTTCTGGCTTGGTCTGGGTGTTGACGGGTTCCGCCTTGATGCCGTGCAGACGTACTATGGCACCACGAGTTCGGGAGACATCGACAGGAACATTACACTGATCGACTGGTTCACTGGCGTCTGCCAGTTGGTCGACCCGGACGCGTACATCGTCGGAGAGGTGTGGAGCAATGCCACGACGATTGCCGACTACTACCGCAGCGACGCCACCAGCTTCTTCGCGTTCCCGTTTGCCCAGGCGACCGGCATCATTGCGTCGACCCTGAATGGCTCAGGTACGGATGCAAATGCACAAGGGTTCTGCAAGCTGATGGTGGCGTGGCAGAAAATGTTGCAGGATGTCGACCCCGATGCTGTCGACGCGCCATTCATCGGCAATCATGACACGGCGCGCGCGGCGGGCTTCTTCTCCGGAGATCTCCAGAAGACGAAGATGGCCGCCGGCCTCTACCTCACCATGAGCGGAGGTCCGTTTGTCTACTATGGCGAGGAGATTGGCATGACCGGGTCCCGTACGGACCCGGACAAGCGTGGACCTATGCTGTGGTCAGACACTGTGACGACGGGCATGACCAAGGGTCCACCCGGGATGGAACCCGCGAAAGTCCTGTTCCCGGCCGAGGACGTACAGGACGCCGACGCACTGTCGCTGCTCAATTACTGTCGAAGGGCCGTACGCCTGCGGAACGAGAACCCGGAGGTCGGCAGAGGGACGGTGGCGGTTCTGGAGGACCTGGGCGATCCAGACCTCTGTGCCGTCAGTAAGACCTGGGCCGGGTCGAAGGTCGTGCTGGTCTACAACACGTCGACCGAACGTAAGTCCATTGTCTTCAGCAAGGCGGACCACCAGATCACCGCCATTCGAGGATACCTGTCGACGACGGGCGCCGCGGTGACACTTTGGGGAGACCGACTTACTCTGCCTCCCATGTCCATCGTGGTACTGAAATGATCCAACCTACTGATCCCGGGGTGGAAGGCCGGGGTGAAGCTGATCGAGGAGCATCTGCAGAGCCGTGGCACTGCCGATCTGTCAGTTGTCGATCGGGCGCTTGCCCGCGCATTGCCCCCGCACGTCCGCGCACGTATCGAGCGGCTAGCAGCATCCTGCAGCCATCCACGGTACTAGAGGTCCGGCCCGATCTCTGGAGAAATGACGACACATGGACTCCTGTTTTCGTGGGAGTGACGGGCCGGTTGCCTTCGCGGGAGTTGCAGACAGAGAGCTTCCCTTCTGTCGTTCCCGCGACGAAAGAAACCCACTTGCTTCCAGTGCCTTCATGAAGCGCCGGAGTCTGGAGTCCATGGCAATCCGGCAATGTCCTGCTATCATAACAGAGTTTGAAGTGTCTGGTGGAACAAGGGCGCATGTTCCTCTTGTGCCGGGATCACTGTCCCGACCCCGTAAGTGTTGCCACGGAGCCTGACACAACGGAGGTTTTGAATGGACAACGGAACGCCCAGAGTAGCCTACTTCTGCATGGAGTTCGGGCTGCATGAGAAGCTGCACATCTATGCCGGGGGTCTGGGCATCCTGGCGGGTGACATCCTGAAAGCCGCGGCGGACGAGCATCGTCCCATGGTAGGCATAGGCATCCTGTGGCGGCAGGACTACACAGAACAGTTCATCGACGAGTATGACCGACCATACGACAGCTATCACGAATATCGATACGACTCCCTCGACGACACGGGGGTCGTCGTCACCATACCCATCGAGGACCTGCAGGTACGGGCAAGAGTGTGGAAGTGCATTGCCTTCGGCAATGTTCCATTGTATCTCCTCGACACGTATCTGCCCGACAACGCAGGATGGAACTTGACGGCGCAGCTGTATGGGGGGTTTGAGGAGGAACGTGTCGCTCAGGAGATGATTCTCGGCATCGGTGGCGTCCGCGCCCTGCAGGCGCTGGGCATCAGCGTGGACATCTACCATTTCAACGACAGCCATGCAGTGTTCGCTGGCGTTGAATTGATCCGCCAGCAAATGGCGAATGGCGTGCCATTCCTGGATGCGCTCTGGTCCGTGAAACAACACATCGTTTTCACGACACACACGCCGGTGTCTGCAGGCAACGAGGTGCACTCCCACCGCATGCTGCAGTACATCAACGCCTACGATGGGCTCACGCATGACCAGATCGCTACCCTCGGCGGCGACCCGTTCAGCATGACTGCTGCAGGCATCCGTCTGTCAAAGAAGGCAAACGCCGTATCACAGCTGCATGGACACACGGCACGCGAGATGTGGAAGGGTATTCCGGGAGGCTCGGACATCCTCTCCATCACGAATGGCGTCCACAACGGCACCTGGCAGGACGACAGCATTCGCCAGGCACATGCTTCCGGCGGAGACTTGTGGGCAGCACACATGGCACTCAAGCGAACCGTGATCGAGAGTATCGAGCAGAGCAATGGAGTGAGCTTCGATGAAAAGGTCCTGACCATCGGGTTCGCCCGCCGCGCCACACCGTACAAGCGCAGCGATCTCATTTTTTCGAACCGGCAGATCATGGTGGCCCGAGGGCTGCAAGCACGGCGTCAACGGCTGGCAGTTCGGTGGCGGATATGAGGGCAACGACTGTAACAGCATCGATTGCGCGTCGCTCTACGATGTGCTGCGAGCGGACGTCATCCCAACCTACGAAACTCGCCGCGATGCATGGATCGCCATGATGCATGCCAGCATCGACATGGCACAATGGCAGTTCTCCGCCGCGCGCATGATTGAAGAATACTATCAGAAGATGTACATCTGACCTAATCGATCAAAACATACACTCCACACACAACAGAGAGAGGCCTCATCGGCCTCTCTCTGTTGTTCATCTATGTCGGCTCAGTCGCCGGGAATGACTGCTGTCCAGAGAGCTCCAGGAAGACGGCGCCCCAAGCAATGTCAACGGTAGGAATGGCCCACAGGAGCCCGACACCCAGGCACAGGACCCCCAGAATGATGGCGCCCATGGACGCCACACAGAGTGCGAATAGCTCGCTCTTGTGCCCGTCAGTCGCCTCGGCACTCATCTGCAATGCCTCCATGGGGCCTGCGCCTTGCGTCACGATGTAATACCCATACAAACAGTACCGCAGCCCCCAGATGATGCCGGGAACAACCAGCAGCAGTGTGCCGACACCGACAATGAAGCCGAACAGGAATGATCCGATGACATAATTTCCGAGATTCTTCCACGACACGAAGAAGTCACCTGCAGCTACATCCTCGCCATGCGCAACCTTAACCGACCCATCGATGATGCCCATCTCGACCCACCGAGATGCGACATAGCCCACGATGCTCAGGACGACCGCTGTGATGACAGTCTTCTGACCCAGTATTCCCAGGTTGTGCCACCAGAGGTGGACGCTGAACCTGCCATCAACTTCCCTGCGCCACGTCACCGCGCTGCTCAGGACCCATTGCAGCAGAAGTGCAGGCAAGAACGCCCAGACCCACCTGCGTGCCTTGCTCCACCCGTACCGAATTAGCTCGTGTCTCATTGTCACCCTCCGTGTTCTGGTTTCCAGCGCGGTTTGCGTGTGCGCTACACCAGAGCATACGGCCGTCTGCCCCCAGACGGTACATCTCACACGCTCTTGTCGTTCCCGCGAAGGCGGGAACCCACTCCGAGAATACGCTGACGGACGCAGGAAGCGCTAGTGTGCGAGCGCGCTTCGCGCGAACTCCTCCGCCCCTTTCAGGTCCTGGTCGTCCGGGCTCTTGCGGTTGAAGAGCAGAAACTTGCCCCTGCAGAAGTAGCACTTGTCGGTCACGGCGATGCCCCGCTGGGCCAGCAGTCCCTTCGTGATCCCAACAGCTTTCTCCTTGTTCTCCGGAAATCCGGTGCCAAACACAGCGACCTGCTTCACAAGAGCCGGATCGAGCCCTTCGATGAACTTCTTCACCGATGCATCGACGTCGCCACCATGGATCGATGCTCCCAGGAACAGCATGTCCACCGGCTGACCCACCGTCGCTGTACTCACTGGCTCCGCCTCGCAGCCCGCGGCGCGTGCAATCGCCTCGGCCACCTTCTTCGTGTTTCCTGTTACTGACTGGTAGATCACTCTGACGCTCATCGTACCTCCTTCACCTCTGCTCACGTCCGCCTCCACACGAGCCCGAACACCACCAGGCTCCCCTCAGGCCCCATATTGGGCAGTCTATAGTTGTTTTCCGCAGAAACCAGAGCCGGAGGGGGTTACGTGCAGCGGGCGTTCGCTGCGTGGCCCATGGTGTCGAGTTGACAACCTCGATTGCGAGCAGGCCGGAGGAACTTCTGCAGAGGTTATCAAGTCATAGTAAGGAGACCTCTGGATGCGTTCATTGGTTTGGCATCGTCCAGATGGACGGGGAGGAACGATGAGAAGAGTGGTGGCTATCATGGCGTTGATTGCAGTCGCGGTATCGTTGACTGCATGCAAGCGACCTGAACCGATGACCTTCGAGGAACTGTTCTCTCCCTACAATCCCGTCGGGCATGTTCGCACATCGGACGTCGAGAGTATCCGGATGGGAACGACCTATCGGGAGATCATCGCACGCCTCGGCGCCACGCGGGACGTGGGGAGTGGCCTGTACGTTGCGCAGTATGTAGTGGATGAGAAGCTAGACCTGTATTTCTCCTTTGCAGATCCGAGCGAAACCTGTACACAGAGTGGCAGAGGGCTATTGAACACGATGACCTTCGCGGCGTTGCTCTCGTACGACAACGCAATTGCACACATACGTGCGTCCGACGTGGAGAGTATTCGGAAGGGAATGACGTACCAGGAGATCCTCACGCGCCTCGGCGCGACTCGGGACACGGGAAGCGGCCTACATATCGCACAGTATGTGGTGGACGAGAAGCAGAATCTGTACATCGGCTTTGCTGACGCGGACGAGGTCTGCACGAAGAGTGGGTCAGAGCTGCTCCAGAATGCGCAGCCACTCGTCGACGAGAGTGAGAAGATCGGCATCAGGGGTGTTGTGAAGAACATCGTTCAGGGAAAGGATGATATCGCTATGCTCGTGGAAGGCAAGCTGGAACAGGACACGTCTTTCGACAAAGCGAGCGTCACAGTCAACATGCGATCGACCGTGCTGCGAGACAATACGCCCATCACAGGCCTGTTCGCCTTCTCGGAGATCAAGAAGGGTGACACGGACGAGGTCACGTTCAATGGTCCTGTCGCCGAGAGCTATCCGGTGCAGGGCGCTGCAGCAACTGTGCGCATCCTCGCCACGCCGTAGTTCGGTCATCGCCATAGCGGGGCAGGCTGAGGACGCCGCTTCTTCGGGTGGTCTTCCTCATACACGTAGAACACAAACCCCTGGTCTCGCGGCCAGGGGTTTGTCGTACGGAAGGGGGACGAAGTCTAGTGCAAGCCGGCCTCGCGATGTTTGGCGGCGATGGTCTCCGCCAGCGCGTCGATCGCCTGCATATCGGCGGCACGAGGGTCACCTTTGGCGAGGACGGGCGTGAGGAGTTCGGCCTTCAGCGGTGCGATGAGTCCGCCAAGGACGTCGACGATGCGCTGGCCCCACCCATATGACCCGACAATGGACACGAATTGTGCCTTGGGACGAAGAGCTCCGGCGAGGTACGCAATCTCGATGGTTTTGGGGTGTGGACCCGTGAGCACGGCAGGAGTACCGATGACGATGGTCGCGGCGTCCACGAGAGACATCGCAATATCGCCTATGTCGGAAATTGTCAGGTCGAACCTCTCGACGGTGACCCCTCGATCGACGAGGGCCGCCGTGAGGTGATCGACCATCTTCAGCGTGCTCCCGTGCATGGAAACAAAGGGGATGACCACTTTGTTGTGTGCAGGGCCGCCTGCCCATTCACGATACGCGTCCATAATGAACGCAGGGTCATTGTAGACGGGACCATGGCTCGGACACACCATATCGATCTTCACGCCTGTCAGCTTGTCCAGGTTCTTGATGATGAAGCCGCGGAACGGCATCATGATCTCGGCGTAGTAGCGCTTGGCACCGTGCATGATGGTCTCCCGATCGGCGAACACGCCCGACTGCGCCCGGTGTGAGCCGAAGAAGTCGCATGAGAACAGAATATGGTCTTCCTCGATGTAGGTGCCCATCGTTTCGGGCCAGTGGACCCATGGCAGATAGATGAACCGCAGGGTCTTGTTGCCCAGCGACAGGGTCTCGCCATCGCTGACGGTCCTGAACCGGTCCGCCGGAATATCCAGAAGCTCCTGCAGAAGCTCCTTGGCCTTCGGATTTGTCACCAGCACGGCCTCAGGGTACCGGGCGAGGACGGCAGGGATGGAACCGCTGTGGTCCTGTTCCGCGTGCTGAGCTATCAGGTAGTCCAGATGGTCAACAGCGTCCAGCTGGGCCATCAGCACGTCCAGCTTGGCCGGATCGACCGCATCGAGCAGAGCGGTCTTCTCACTGCCCCGCACCAGATACGAATTGTAGCTGGTCCCTTCGGGTAGAGGAATGAGTGAATCGAACAGTGTGCGGTCCCAGTCAACCGCCCCCATCAGGGTGACATCTGAAGTTATGGGTCGTGCATTCATCGCAACCTCCCCTTTGTTGTCAGCAGGCTACAGCAATGTGCCTTCAGTGAGCTTCTGGAACTGCCTTCTCCAGCATTGCGAGGAGTGTCTCCTGTTCATCCAATGTCAGCCCAGAGAGCATTGTCTCCAGCTTGGCTGCACGCAGAGAACGCGCCTTGGAAGAGATCTTCCTTCCCTGTGGCGAGAGATATAGACACACCGCACGCTGGTCGTCGGGATCCTCATCGCGCAGCACCAGACCCATGCGCTCCAGTCTGCGGACACCAATGCTGATGGTCGGAGCAGTCAGGTCAAGCCGTTCCGCAGTATCCTGTACACGGCATCCAGGATGCTCAGAAAGCGACAGCAGCAACGAAAGCTGAGATGCAGTCAAACCACCGACTCGACGCGGGTCCTCAGCCTTCCAGTAGTTGCGCAGCCTCGCCAAAACCATCTCCATGCGCTTGTTGTTAGTCATCTTCTTCATCACGGTTCCCCCTTACTTTGATAAGCTAAGAGTAGGGGGCATTTTTCATCAGTCAATGGTCTTCTGTAAAGATATCAAGGAGAAGAGGCTAGACGCTCCATCTTGACAGCGTTTGCAGTGTCGACTCGGTGCAGGCTCTCTTGACATGCCTCTCAGAAGTACTGCACCGGTCAGCGCAGGATCGACCTCAGCAGGGCCACCCCGCCGATGAGCAGGAGCAGCCACCAGAAACACACCACGAAGGCAAGCCTGAAAACAATCCATACAAACTTGAACGCTGCCCCAGTGACGGCTCCCGCCACGAGAAGCGCTGCAACAACGATGCCAAACGGTACAAGGATCAATTCCATCGGTACCACCTCCACGCCTTGTCTACGGTGTCCGCATGGAAACGTTACAAATCGTTCGGGGTGCCGAAAGCCCCTTTTCGCCTCTTTTGCAGTACCCGATCAAGGGTAGCATGTTGTTGACCGTCGGCTACGTTGGACTATCCTTACAGTGCGCACGCATTCGGGCGACATGGGTGAGAGGGGGTCAACATGAGCAAGCGATGGGTCAGTGAGCTGCTGGTCGTTATAGTCGCCGCCATCTGTACGATCATCATGGGGGCTCTGCTCTGGCGCTTTGGTACGCGCACCGACTACTGGGGCATGCTCGTCCCCGCGCTGTTCCTTGTCTTCTATGTCAGCTGGAAATCCGCGAGCCGTGCGCAGGAGTCCGTGTCCGCTGTCCCCTATTCAGTACTCATGGTCCTTGTCTCTGCCCTCGTCCTTGTTCTGGACCTGAGGTTCTGATGGACACCCCTGAAGGAGAGACCGTTCTGCTCGCCTGCCAGGCGATCGAGCGTCAGGGAGCCTTCAAGTCCCTCGAGCTGACTATGCTGCTGACGGGTTCCCTTGTCGTCCTTGCTCCGTTCGACCAGGCGAAGGTTCGCCGAATCCGCGAGGCGAGAACGGCCGACGCAAAAACCCAGGGGGCAAACCGCTTCCAGCAAATGTGGTACGCTGCCCAGGCGCCGTTCGCACTCATCGACGGGTATGTCGGCATGACGGTCGCCGACGTCCTGTCGGAACTGCCGACCGCGCGCGTGCTGCGCAACGCCGACATTGCGGAGATCAACCTGCTGCAAGGAACCCCGTCGGGCCGCTTCGGGACACGCACAGTTGGAGAGCCTCCTCACAAGCTCATGTTCATCACGACAGGTGGCGAGGTCTCCCTGCAGGTCGACGGCCATTCGAATCCGCGCGACCTGCGGCGGCTGCTCAAGGCAATTGCTGGAGACAAGTTCAGCACGGACGAGTGACCCGAGGCAGAATCGTCAACGCTGACCTGCCACGCCCACCACTCTGCGTTCGGGTAGTAGTCTGGATGCAGCACACTGCGTCATCAATGACTGGGGGCAGCATCCAGCCTGATGTATTTCGGAAGTTGACATATTCTGAAGGTTTGCTATACTAATCACAGAAGAAGGTAGCCTCGCGCGGAACATTGCTCGCGTTCATGGCGGACTCGTCTGCTCGCTCCGAGGTTGCCTTTTTCGCATGTTCAGGGAGAGAATCGAACAATGAACCATGTACGAAAAGCACTGCTTGCAATTGCTGGTGGCCACTTCCTCGTCGAATGGTACGCCGCCTTCCTCCCTCCTCTTGTTCCAATCTTCCGCACTCGCCTGGGTTTCTCTCTGGGCGCAGCGGCGGCTCTTGGCGCAAGCCTGCCCATCGTCTCGGGCCTTGTCCAGACGGCCTTCGGCCTGCTGTCTGACCACATGCGCCATGCAAATGCACTGGTCGTCGCTTCTTCCATATTCGCCGCCGTGTCACTGGCGCTGCTTCCGTTCGCCCGCAGCTTTGGCTGGCTCCTGCTCATCTTCACCGCCATAGCCCTGTCGCTTGCGATGTTTCATCCACAGGGGGCAGCTGTTACCAGTCAGCTATCCTTGACGAACAAGGGCCGGTTCATGTCGGTTTTCAACTTTGGCGGGTCCATGGGCTCCTTTGTCGGCTCGCTTGTGGTCATTCCTCTCTTTGGACTGCTGCACCTCGAGCGTTTCTGGATCCTGGCCATCCCCGGCATCGCACTGGGGTTCTTCCAGGCACTCGCACTCCCCCGGCAGGAAGACCCCGAAAGAGCAACACGAAACGGAAACGTCGGCCGCATGAACGATAGCCCTGCCTTCAAGGGGTACCTCATGCTTGTCGCCAACGCCATGCTGACCGCGACGATTCTAAACGGCGTCACCATCCTGCTGCCCCTGCTATTCCAGGAACTCGGTTTTCAACCAGGCAAAGCCGGCATCTATCTTGCCGTCGGTTCCCTGGTGGGTGCGATCGCCAATGTCATCGGGGCCGAACTCTCCGACCACGTAGGCCGCAGGACGGTCAACCTCATCGGAGCGACAGGCGTAGCCGTGACGCTCCTGATGTTCGTCCTGACAGGGTCGACCAGCATCATCTGGTTTCCAGCCATGAGCTTCTTCAGCTGCTTCACACTGAGCTCCAACATCGTCTTCGCACATGAACTGATCACGAACCACCGCGGCCTCGTCTCCGCATCCATCATGGGCCTATCCTGGGGCGTCGGTGGCGTCGTCGTTATCATCCTGGGTCAATGGGCACAGCATACCAGCATCACGTCAGCGTATCATCTGCTGATCGGCGTCGCGGCTGTTCTGGTGGTATTCGCCTTCCTCCTGCCCACGCGCCACGCGATCAGCGCCGCTGTCGCATCCGTCCCTGCACAAGAACAGGGTTGAGTCACGGGCTGCTGCTGCTATCCTGTTGATACAGAACAGGAGGCACGCGTGCAGGCATGGATCGACCGACTTGACGACTACGACGAAGAACGACTGACTGAGGTTTTTGCAGCCCGCCAGGAGTTCCTTCTGGACAGACTTGCCCCCGGCGACACGGTCCTCGTCAAACCCAACATCCTCCAGGAAGCTGAGCCCGAACGGGCACTGACGACCAACCCTCACTTCATTCACGCCTTCGTCCGGTTTCTGCTCGACCATGGCCTGCGCGTTATCGTCGGCGACATTCCGGGCAACCACGTCCCCAGTGAGCGCCTGGCCGCCGATTTCGGCCTCCAGGAATACGTTGGCGACGAACGAGTCACCATCTGCAACCTGGACCAGTACGGGTTCGGACGCATCCATCTCGAGCACCCACGGAGCCCCCGGCCAGTCACCGTGCCCGACCTGCTGTGGCAGTGCAAGGTCCTCTTCAACCTGCCCAAAGCGAAGACCCACTCCCTGACGCTGGTCACGGGTGCCGTCAAGAACTTGTTCGGACTCACGCCCAAAGCCGAACGCACGGGTCTCCACATGATTCCGTCCGGCGACGAGTTTGCCAGGTGTCTGCTGGACCTCCACGCAGCCCTCCCCATCCCCGAACGCGTCGTCATGGACGGCATCCTCGGCATGGACGGCGAGGGACCTTCCGCGGGAAGGCCGCGGCACCTGCGGGCCGTTGTCGTCGCGGACGATCCTGTCCTTGCGGACTGGGCCATGTGTCGCATGATGGGGATCGACTGGGGGTTCACGCCCCTGTCACATGTCGTCCCTGTTCCAGACGGCACGCTCGTCGTGGGTGACCTCACCCCCATCCAGCCAGCATTCATGAGGCCCCGCAGCTACATGGGTGGTGCCGTGGTGACGATTGCAGCAACGTTCCAGCGCATCGTCGGCGCCTCCAACCGGCCCATCCCCATGGTCGACACATCCAAATGCGTGGAGTGCAGTATCTGCGCCCAGCGGTGTCCTGCGAAGGCAATCAGCCT
>JAPLGL010000091.1 GCA_026390155.1 Caldisericota bacterium | reverse complement strand
AAGGCCGAGTTTGTCCAGAAGGTCGCCAACCTGATGAAGGACAAGCGTCTGAGCCAGCTGTCGGACCTGCGCGACGAATCCAGCCGCGAGGGTATCCGCGTCGTGCTCGACCTCAAGAAGGATGCGGTGCCTGAGCGCGTTGACCTGCTGCTGCGGAGACACAGCCAGTTCCAGCAGCATTTTCACGTCAGCATGCTCGGAATCCTGTACGGTGTGCCGCGTACCCTCTCTCTGCGCGATGTTCTGGCTACATTCCTGGACTTCCGCGAGGCGACGCTTCGCAAGAAGTTCGCTCTGGAACTGCGCAAACATGAGGAACGCCTGAACGTCCTCAACGGTCTGGTCATTGCCATTCGAAACATCAAGCGAGTGACGGAAATCCTGACTGCATCTTCGTCTATGGATGATGCGTCAGCTCGTCTCGGTGAGGGCTTTGGACTCAACGACCGACAGGTGGAGGCGATCCTTGAGATGCGCATGCGGTCTCTGGTGTCGCTCGAGGTCGAGAAGCTCACGAGAGAGGTCGAGGAAAACAAGACGGAGATCGAACGACTCTCCACGATGCTGGCAGACCCCAACAGGATCCGCGTCTACATCCGGGATGAGCTCGTCGAGATTGCCCGCAAATACGGGAATCCGCGGCGCACCCAGATCCTGAAGGACGATGGCCGTGGGGAGGACGATGACGAACAGTTCATCGAAGACAAGGAAGTGATGGTTGTCATTTCCAAGAATGGCTATGCGAAGATCATCCCGAGTTCGACGTTCAAGGTTCAGGGTCGCGGAGGACTTGGCGTCGCGAGCATGAATCTTAAACGGGACGACTATATCAGCAAGTATTTCACGGTCCGGACGAAGCAACGAATGCTGCTCTTCACCAACAAAGGCCGCGTGTACTCGATTCCAGCATACCGTCTTCCCGAAGAGAAGAGACAGGGTGGAGGCGAAAACCTATCGCTTCTCCTTGGTATGGGGGCGGACGAACTTGTCACTGAAGCAACGGCGCTGCCCGCCGTACAGGAGGGCGTATCCTTCATCATCGTGACCCGTCGTGGGCGCATAAAGAAGATGGTCACATCGCAGTTTGTAACTATACGAAGTACGGGCAAGACATTCATCAGACTTGCTGAAGGGGACTCTGTGGTTGCAGTGAGGCCCGTCAAGGACAACGACGAGGTTCTCATCGCCTCCGATTCGGGTCGAGCTGTCCGGATACGCTCGACATCTGTCCGTGCCATGGGTGCATCTGCCGGTGGCGTGCGTGGCATGCGTCTTTCGCGCGGAGGCAGGTTTGTTGTCGGCATGGAAGTGCTTCGGCCTGATGTGCCGTTCACGCTTATCACGGAGCATGGCCATGGCAAGCGTCTCAATCCGTATGAGGTTCGCCTGGTTGGTCGCGGTTCCGGGGGTGTCATCTGCTACCGCGTCACTGAGAAGACCGGTCCACTGGCGGCATTCACGACCGGAACTGTCGATCAGGACGTTGTCGTGTCCACAAGTACGGGTCAGACGATTCGTACGCCTGCTGAGAGGCTGCCTCTGCTTGGCAGGGTTTCCTCGGGCGTCAAGGTAATCCGGCTGAAGTCCAAAGGCAGCGGTGTGATCGCTGCTGAAGCAATTATCAAGGAGGTCGCCCCAACGGAGGCTGAAGATGAGGCTGAGCAGCAAGGAAGCTAGCGCTCTTCGTATCGTCCTTCTATCCGTCCTGAGCATCGCTGCAGCCACGTGGGCCGTCTGGCTCCTGTGGACCCTTCGTAGCATCGTTTCTCTGGGAATCGCCGCGGCTTTCGCGGCGTTTCTCTTTTTGCCGATTGCCCACTGGCTCAATCGGAAAACCCATCTTCCCATGGGCATCACGTGCGCAATCGTCGTCCTGGGAATCGTGGCGGCGTTTGTCGGATTGGTGGCGGTCACCATCCCTCCGCTCGTGAGTGAGACCAAGTCGCTCGTGACATCTCTTCCTGACTATGCAAAAACGCTTCAGGGGTACTTCTCCAGGTTGTCAGTGTGGCTGGAGCGGAATCAGCTGGGAGCGGCGCAGGACACTATCACAGCCATTCTCGATGGTCTCCAGAAGGCTGCGATTCAGTTTGGGCAGAACATCGTCACGGCATCGTCCAAAAGACTGCTGGGGTTGAGCGCTCTTCTCCCGTTCTTTGTGCTCATGTACTTCTTCATGAGCGGCTCTCATGAGTACTACGAGATGTCTCTGTCGCTGCCGTTCATCCGCACGCAGAGGGACCGTGCGGAGATCGCACTTGCTCAGGTCGCGGCGAGCACGAGGAGATACATTGAGGCGCTTGCTCTCATTTCGCTGGTCACAGCGTTGCTGACAGGCTGTATCAGTGGGCTCTTCGGAATCAACTATGCTCTGACAATCGGGGTCGTTGACTTCTTCGGTGAATTCATTCCGTATGGAGGTCCGTTCGTGGTCGCGTTGTTGGGGGCTTTCTTCGCTGCCGTAACCGGTCCAGGGAAGCTCATCGCCTGGATCATCATCTTCGGCGTTGTCGAGTCCACGACGAGTCAGATTCTCGCACCAAGACTCATATCGGAGAAAACTGGGCTCAATCCGGGGTTCCTCATCCTGCTCCTCCTTGCAGGCGGAACGATTGCCGGTTTCTTTGGATTGTTGCTCGCCGTTCCACTCGCAGTTTTCGTGCGCGAAATTGTGAACAGCGCCCGATTGCTGAGGTCAGCTTCTGAGGACGTTGCAGACAAGGCGGTTGACTGAAGACGCAACTCCACTATAATTCATTGGTTGTTTATCAACCCCTTTGGCAATGGTTTGAGGAAAGGAGGGGTGAATGATGGGAAACTATCGTGATCGGAACAAGGACAGGTCTGAACCTCAAGGCGAAGACGCTCAACTGGAGAATATGCTGAGGAGATACAAGCAAGACTGTATCCGTGATGGCCTCTTCGGCGAACTCAAGAAGCGTCGCTTCTTCATGGCGCCAAGCGAGAAGCGCAAGCAAAAATCCATTGCTGCGCGCAGGCGCAAGTAGGTCGTTCGACCTGAAGATGAGACTGCAGGGGCGCGTGAGCGCCCCTTTTTGACGCCCCTAGAGCCCCTGGCACAGGAATCCGCCGTCGACGGGGATTGATGTCCCATTTATGTAGCCGGAGAGAGGAGACAGCAGGAACATGATAAGGTCTGCGACGTCTTCAGGATTCCCTGGCTTGCCAAGCGGGACTGCGTCGAGAAATCGGCGACGGTCGGCCTCGAATTCCTGTCCGAAGAAGTCTTCAGTCATGGGAGTCCGAATGAGTCCGGGGATAATGCAGTTCGAGCGTATCCCCCGAGAGCCGGCCTCAACTGCCACGGACTCGGAGATGCTCTCGAGCGCACGTTTCGAACTATCATAGCTTGCCGAGGGCGTATGAAGGGGATGCCTGTGGGCGTCGATCGAGGACACGAACACGAAGCTTGCAGAGGACGACGCTCTGGAAAGCGCCGCCTGCGCAAACTCGAAAGCAGAAAAGACATTGACGTCGAAAGTCTCGCGGAATTCGGAGGAGCGGACTTCACTGATAGCGTCGGGCCGGAATTCTACCGGCAAGAACACGAATCCATCCAGTTCTGGGGACCCGAGGAGTGCATTCGTACAGCGATTGCGGTCTGATTCCCTGCGGAGATCTCCCGGGATGATACCGATCGGGGTCTCAGGAGACAACATCTGCGCAAGTGCAGTCAAGCGTTCGGAACGCCCTCCGACAAGCAGGACGCGGGCATGCTCTCGGTCGAGCAGGGTTGTGAGTGCAGAGCCGATGCCGGCGGTGCTGCCTGCGATGGCAATCGTTCTTCCTGCCAGAGCAAGGTCCATTGGCTACTTGATCGGTATCATGCAGAGAAAGACAAGGTCCTCAGCGCCATTGTTGGCGAGACTGTGAATTGCGTCTGGCTCGACGTAGATGGCGTGGTCAGGGCCGACCTGACGCGTCTCTCCTTCGCAGAAAGCGGTGCAGGTTCCCTTGATGACGAAGATCTCGTGTTCCCAGGAATGCGCGTGACGGGGTGTGCAGCCACCTGGCTTGACGACGAAGTACCGCATGGCGAATGTAGGGACTCCATCTGGCCTGTTGAGGACCCAACGTATCGTCGTGCCACGGGCTCCAGCTTCAGTGACGGGGACTTCCTCGACTTCTTGGACTGCCTTGACAATCATGATGACCTCCAGTTGGACTAGATGAACGTATTATAGTGCAGTTGTCAGGGACGTATCATAGTGCAGTTGTCTGGGCAACAACCGGCTTGGGCTGCGGGCCTTGCATTTTCCAAGCGAGCAAGTATTATTTCTTTGAACCAGTCGGTACATTCCAATGGTCAACCATGAGGTCGATATGTTTAGAAGTCAATCCTTGGATGAGTTTTTGACCGAACTCTCATCGCGCAATCCAACTCCTGGTGGAGGTAGTGCTGCCGGGCTTGCTGCAGCGATGGGGGCGGCTCTGGTCGAGATGGTCGCCAATGTTGTGAGTGCGCGTGATGATGGGGAAAGAGTGCGACTTGCTCGATTTGTCGGGCAGTGCGAAGCATCGAGGGCGAAGTTCGCTGAGATGATGGACGAGGACAGCATGGCATTCGAGGGCTACATGGCTGCCGTGAAGTTGCCCAAGACGACCGATGACGAGAAACTTGCGCGGCGTGCTGTCATGCAGGACGCACTTAGGGGTTCGACGACAGTGCCGCTTGCACTGGCGGTACGGGTCTGCGATTTCGCAGAACTTCTCGCTGCGACGTTTAGTGATGCGCCGAAGGATATCGCATCCGACCTGTACGTCGGCGCGGCGATGCTCGAGGCTGCTTTCGCGGGAGCGATTGCCAACGTCTACGTCAATCTCGCATACCTGCGAGATCCTGTTTTCAAGAATGAGACGCGTGTGACAGTTCAGCAGTGTCAGGCGCGCTTTGCTGAGTTGGGCTCGTTCAAGGATTCCATCGGGCGCTTGCTGGCTATTGCTTGACCACGTGGTGAAAAAAGGAAGAGGACTATGAACTTCACTGAACAAGAGTTATTGGAGAAGACATCTCGTGAGTTGTACGAGATTGCGAAGGTACTCCATGTTCGGAACTACACACGGCTGAAGAAGCCGGATCTTATTGGGGAGTTGTTGAAACTTGGGGGTAAGGATGCTAACGATTTGGAAGGGTCTGCCATGAGTTCCATGAGGCCCTACGAGAACCACGATAAGCCTGAGGTTGTGACGGAGCACCTCGACATTGAACAGGAACGTGTGCCTGCACACGTTGTTTCCGGGGCTGTTGTCTCCAGTTCATCTGAACGTCGTGGCGGAGATGTTCCACGCTCCGGGGGAGAGGAGTTCACTGCCTCAGGCTTGTGTGAAATCCTCGCCGAGGGGTATGGGTTCATGCGCACAAACTACTTCCCTTCTTCGACGGACGTCTATATCTCGCCACCTATGATCCGGCGGTTCGGTCTTCGGACCGGAGACTGGCTCGAGGGCACCGTTCATCCGCCACGTGGGGACAAGGAGAAGTACTCTTCGCTGATGCGTATCCACAGTATCAACGGTATCGGCATTGAGGGGCACGTGCTCAACCGGCCACAGTTTGAATCGCTCACGCCCATTTTCCCCAACAAGCATCTGAAGCTGGAGATGCCCAACTGCAGCATGGCGGTACGCCTCCTTGAACTTGTCGCTCCTATCGGCAAGGGCCAGCGCGGCTTGATCGTTTCTCCACCAAAGGCCGGGAAGACGACCATTCTCAAGGCCATTGCGGCGAGCATCGAGTACAATCACCCCGAGGTCACGCTGATGGTGCTCCTGATTGACGAGCGACCCGAGGAAGTCACGGACATGAAGCAGTCGATTCGGAGCGAGGTGATCAGTTCTACGTTCGATCAACCTCCCGAGAACCACATTCGAGTTGTCGAGTTGGCGCTGGAGCGCGCAAAGCGCCTCGTCGAGGTCAAGAAGGATGTCGTCATCCTCATGGATGGCATCACCCGGCTTACGCGTGCCTATAATCTCATCAGTTCCTCGTCTGGCAAGACCCTGTCCGGTGGTCTCGATCCAACTGCAATCCGTGGGCCGAAGAGAGTCATCGGAGCCGCGCGGAACATGGTCGAAGGCGGCAGTCTTACGATCATCGCAACAGCGCTCATCGAGACTGGCAGCCGCTTGGATCAGGTCATCTACGAGGAATTCAAGGGTACGGGCAACATGGAACTCGTTCTGGACCGCGAGCTGGCTGAACGTCGCATTTTCCCTGCCATCGACGTCCGGAAGTCCGGCACTCGTCGCGAAGAACTCCTTTACACTCCCGAGGAGTATCGCAAGATCTGGGCTCTCAGGCAGTTCATCGGCAACGAGGATCCGACGGAGAGCCTCGAGAAACTCATTGCCATGCTTCAGAGAACTGCCAACAACAGGGAGTTCCTGGCTAACATCGTTGCGCAAGACGGCGCTGGACGCTAGGCATCATGGAAAGTGTTTCCGGCAGGATCGAGGTGATTTCCGGCTGCATGTTCTCGGGAAAATCCGAGGAACTGATTCGGCGTCTCAAGAGGGCTCAGATTGCGAGACAGAAGGTCATTGCCCTCAAGTCGGCTCTGGATGACCGCTATGGGCTGGACACTATCACGTCCCACTCGGGCATTCGCCTTGAGTCGGCCGTCGTGGCTTCTCCCGCCGACGTGCTCAGGATTGTCGAGGAGCGGCAGGTGGAAGTCGTCGGCATTGACGAGGTGCAATTCTTTGATCCCGGGATCATCGCGGCTGCAGAGTATCTTGCGGGCAAAGGCGTCCGCGTCATTCTCGCCGGGCTCGACCAGGATTTTCGTGGTGAGCCGTTTGGGCCAATACCTGAACTGCTTGCGCTTGCAGAAGAAGTGACGAAGTTGACGGCTGTATGCATGGTATGTGGCAGACCAGCGACGCGCACCCAGCGTATTGTCAATGGACGCCCTGCACGATACGATGACCCAGTGGTCATGGTGGGGGCAGCCGAGAACTACGAGGCACGTTGTCGCGAGCATCACCTGGTTCCCGGTCGGCCAGAGCGCGTATTGGAAAAGGAACGTCTCATTTGAGGTGGAAAAGGAGCCAATGAGCCTGGAAACAGAACAGTTGGCGCGTAGAATCCGTGAGATCGACGAGCGAGTTGTCAGCTTGCGCTACGACGTTGATCAGAAGGAAATCCAGAAGCTCATCCTGGAGCGGCGCACCATGGATTCTCTGTTCAGGCTTCTCACACGCGAAGAATCTCTGAAGACGGAGCTCAGTGACAACACTGCCCTTCTCGCGGAGCCGACGAATGCCGCGTTCGCCGCTATGGTCGAAGAAGACAATCTTCGGCTCAGGCTGGAGTTGGAAGCTACTGTCGCCCAGATCGAGGAAGAACGTATTCCCAGAGATCCCGATGACGACAAGAACATCATCGTTGAGATCCGAGGCGGTGTTGGCGGCGACGAGGCGGCCCTGTTTGCCGCCGACCTGTTTCGCATGTATTCGTACTTCTCGAGTCAGCACGGGCTTAAGATCGAGGTTATCTCAAGTCATCCAACCGAGATCGGCGGTTTCAAGGAAGTCGTCTTCTCGGTACTTGGGGTGGGGAGCTACAAGCTCTTCAAGTTCGAGAGCGGTGTCCACCGGGTTCAGCGTGTCCCCGAGACGGAGGCTTCTGGACGCATTCATACCTCCACTGCCACTGTAGCCGTGTTGCCCGAAGCCGAAGATGTCGATGTGCACATCGATGACGCTGACATCAAGCTCGAGCTGTTTCACGCGTCTGGACATGGTGGACAGAATGTTCAGAAGGTGGAGACTGCCGTTCGCATGACACACATTCCAACGGGCATCACTGCGTCATGTCAGGATGAGAGGTCCCAACTGAAGAATAAGGAGAAGGCAATGAAGGTGCTGCGATCCCGTGTCTATGAGCTCATGAAGGAGAAGGCCGACAGCGAGATGATCAATGAGCGCAGGGCTCAGATCGGTAGTGGCATGCGCAATATGCGTATCCGTACGTACAACTTCCCTCAAGGTCGCCTTACTGATCATCGGATTGGCCTGTCGTTGTATACCCTTCCCCTCATCATGGAGGGAAACCTCGATCCAGTAATCGACGCTCTTCACCGGGCTTTCCGCGAGAGAACGCTTGAGACGCCCATTCTGCAGGACAACGACGATTGACTCTGCGAGAGATACTGACTCATGCTGAGCAGCGCGCGCGGCTCTCGTCGCAGAAACATGGTGAGTTGGAGTATGCTGTCGCGGCAACGAGAGGATGGGGTCGATCAGATCTGCTTGTTCGGCTGAATCTGCCTGGTGAGACAGGGATGCAGGCACTCGCAGACCATTTGGCCCAGCAGCTGGCCGATGGATATCCCGCCGAGTACCTCACCGGTCAGGCTGCCTTCTGCGATATTGTCTTGCGAGTGTGGGAGGGTGTTCTAGTGCCTCGCCCGGAGACTGAACATATCGTGCAGATGGCTGAGGACTTCATTGTCGAGGAGGGTCGGTCTGGTGCTGTCGTGCTGGATCTTTGTTCTGGTTCAGGGGCTATCGCCTTGGCACTGGCCTCCAGACTGCCACAGGTATCGGTCGTTGGAATGGAGCTCGACCCGGTGTCGGTGTCATGTTCGCGCGAGTCTGCCTTGGATATGGGTTTATCCAATCGGGTGAGGTTCGTCCAAGGCAACGTGCTGACGGCATGGGCTCTCACCATTGCCGAGTTCCGCAGTCACGTCGACGTCATTGTCAGCAATCCTCCCTATGTGTGCGGACAGCGACTGGCGGGGGCGCATGCGTGTTCGCCCCTCGAACCGGTTGGGGCACTCTATGGTGGAACGTCGGGCATGACTTTCTTCAAACGGATTGTTGCACAGGCTGGTGACTGGCTACGGCCCGGCGGGATGCTGCTGCTCGAGATTGACGATGGACTCGAGCAGAGTATACTTGGCCAGTTCAAGCGATATGGACTGCAGGGCGGACGCTGGTCGCCTGACCTCAGGGGTTTGCCACGGTATGCGGAGGCACATCGAGCGACATGAACACGGTGAGTTATGTGTTGCGTGATGTCGCGGTTCTTGCTGTTGCATATGTGGTGGGTTCTGTCCCTTTCAGCTACATCTTCGCCAAGGTACTGACGGGTGTCGACATCACGAAGGTGGGCAGCAAGAACATGGGGGCTACGAATGTGTTGCGTGCTGCCGGTCCTGTTCCTGCCATGTTCGCTTTTGCCGGCGATTTTCTGAAGTCCGTGCTCCTCCTGGTCGCGCTTGAGATGCTCTCTCCCAACATGCCACGGCATACTGTTCTGATAGCTGCTGTTGTTGTGGTTCTGGGTCATGATTTCTCCGTTCTTGCCGGGTTCAAGGGGGGCAAGGGAGTTGCGACGACATTCGGGGCAGTGGTTGTTCTGAGCTGGCCCGTCGCTCTGCTGGAGTTGGGAGTCTGGCTTGGTGCCATGGCACTGCGCAATACCGTTTCTCTTGCTTCAGTGGCCGCTTTCGCCGCCCTTCCTGTCATGGCGCTTCTTCTGAGACAGCCGTTGCAGCTGGTTCTTATCTACTCCCTGCTTGCTGTACTCGGTATCGTTCGACATGGCGCGAACATCAGCCGCTTGAGGGCCGGACGAGAGCCCAAGCTTGATCGGTCGTATTTTCGGAGACGCTAGATGAGCCTGCCTGAGATTGTCCTGTTGGATACCTGTTCGGAAGCGGATGTTCAGCGACTGTCGGAGCGTATCGTCGCAGGGGCTGTCACAGTGTTTCCCACAGACACCGTCTACGGTATTGGCTGCAACGCGGCTTGCGCGGCTTCTGTTGCCAGGGTATTCTCAGCAAAGCATCGCGATTCTCATAAGCCGCTGCCCGTTTTCGTATCGGACATCGTTCCTGTCCTGCCCTGGGTCGATCCTGCCGTTCGCGGGATGACCCGGCGTCTTGCCATCGCATTCTGGCCAGGTGCCCTGACGATCGTCGTAAACGTTGCGGGAAGCGGGATCCACACGCAGCCACCGCCATATCCGGAAGCATCCAGCATTGGCTTTCGGGTGCCTCGGCACGCGGGGCTCCTTCGCTTGCTTTCACATGGTCTTGTGATGGCCCAGACGAGTCTGAATGAGAGCGGAAAGATGGTCATGGAACGTCTGGACGCGCCCGGGGCCGCTTCACTGCTGGAGCGAGCCGATCTGGTCCTCGACAGTCGACAGCATCCAGAAGGTCGGCCATCGACGGTTGTCGGGTTGGCGCCAGGGTCGTGGACGATGTTGCGGGAGGGCAGCATCTCCTTTGCTGACGTGACTGCAGCCCTCGTGGAGGAGGCTCTGTGAGACGGGACATTGCGATCGATGGACCCTCCGGGTCCGGCAAGACTTCAGTTGGATCGCGCGTAGCCAGCGACGTCGGTCTTATGCTTGTCGACTCTGGTCTGCTGTACAGGGTGTTCACCGCAGCGTACGCGGAGCGCTTTCCGTCTGCTGTCAGTCTGCAGCGGGATCGCATGCTGGAGATCCTCGAGCGTTGCATCAGCTACGAAGCCCGCGGCGCAGTTCTGTTTGATGGCCGGGTCCCTGGACTGTCCCTCCACGACCCGAAGGTTGACAGGCTCGTGTCACCTGTCAGTGCAGTGCCAGAAGTGCGGGCGGCTGTGAACAGGGAGCTGCGGCGCATCGCTGAGATGCATGACGTTGTCATGGTTGGGCGTGACATAGGAACGACAGTCCTTCCCAGTGCCTTCCTGAAGGTATTCATCACGGCGGACCCCGATGTTCGCGCGCAACGGCGAGTTGTGCAGCTGGAGCGTCTGGGCGCCCCGGTTGACTATGGAGCGGTGCTCTCCAACATCAGGGAGCGCGACGCGATTGACTCATCCAGAGAGGACTCGCCTCTTCGATGTACGGAGGACTATGTCAAGCTGGACAATTCTGCTGACGGGCCCGATGGAGTCGTGCAGGCGATTCTCTCCGAGTACCGCAGGAGGCTCGAGCATGTTGTATGAGCTGGTGGTTCCAATGGGCAGGCTCTGGTTCAGGACCTTCTTCAAGTTCCACGTCGTCGGGCTCGAAAATGTCCCGAGACATGGACCAGGACTTATCTGTGGCAACCACTGCAGCTATCTGGACCCCATGCTTGCCGCTTTTGCAGTGCCACGCAAGACCTACATCGTGTCACGCAAGGAGATGTACGAGCAGCCGCTGCTGGGACCGTTCATTCGACGTCTCGGTGGGGTGCGTATCGACAGGGAGTCCCTTGCTGACAAGGGTGCTCTCCAGAAAGTGCTCGCAATCATGGACCACGGTGACCTGTGCATGATCTACCCCGAGGGAACGCGGTCGCCAGACGGACGTCTGCAGATCCCTCACAACGGCGCGGCCTTTCTGGCCGTGAAGTCAGGTGCGCCAGTGGTTCCGATGGCCATTATCGGCTCATACGAATGCTGGCCCAGGCAGAAGAGAATCCCCAGAGTCGGTCGCATCACCGTGCGCATAGGCCAGCCGATCACGTATCACCTCCCGCCCGAGCGTGAGAGTCGCAAAGAAGATCTGACAGCGATCAGCATGGACATCATGGGCCGCATTCGGACGCTGCAGGAAGAGGGGCATGCCTGACATGCGTGTCGTACTGGCACACGACCTGGGCTACTGTTCGGGCATCCGGCGAGCGATTGACGCTGCTGAGACGGCCTTGCGCTCGGGAGGACCCATAGCTGCAACTGACACGCTGCTCCACAATGCAGGCGAGATGAACCGCCTTCGTTCCATGGGGTTGAGATCTGTCGAACTGCTGAGCGACGAAGAACTGGGCGCTGCGACTGTTCTCCTGCCCGCTCATGGCTCCACGTTGCCTGAACGTCTCGGAAGGATTTCCGGCGCGCGAGCAGTACTGGATTTGACCTGTCCCATTGTCAACCGGGCCCGGGACGTCGCAGGCCGGTTTGCAGATGCCGGCGTCTCTGTCGTTGTCGTCGGAGACAAAGAGCATCGAGAGACACGGTACCTGATGGAGGCTGCTGGTCGTCAGCTGCTCAGGGTTGTGGCTTCGGAGCAGGACCTGGACATGCTTGAGACGTCAGTGTCCCGAGTGGGAGTCGTTTACCAGACGACACAATCTCGTGAGTTCAGACAGCAAGTCCTGGAGTGGTTCCGAAGCAGAGGAATCGAAGTTGTTGAGGAGATGACGCTGTGTCCCGAGGTATTGCGAAGACAGGACGCAGCCGGCGCTCTGGCCCGGCGCTGCACAGTCATGTTGGTCCTGGGAGATAGCTCCAGTGCCAACACCAGGAGGCTGGTGGCGGTTGCAGGCTCCATATGTCATAAGACGTATCTTCTCCAGGACGTGGCCGAACTGGGCGATCTGGGGCTGGACTGTGGGGACATCGTGGGAGTGGTTAGCGGCACGTCTTGCCCCCCTATGGTCATCGACCAAGTCGTGGAAGGGCTGAGGCGAGTCTGTGCCGACGTCAGTGTGGAGCTGGAAGCATGACTTGTGCCTGTGTCGTTGGCTCCGGGGCCTGGGCACACCGCTTCTCATCTTCAAGACGGCCAACGCAACGTCATTGAGGGGGTTCCTGACGCTCGAGGCTCTTGCAAAAAACGCTGAACTGAGTAAAATTGCTCGCTGTGGTTCATCAGTTGCACGAGGTCGTCGCTGGAAGCATCACGCCTCTGGTTGGTCTCCAGTGTCTGGTGAGCCGGGAAACGAAAAGCGGGTTATGGCAAACTGGTTCGAAAAGGTGGTCAGGTGACAAAGTCGAATCTTGTAACGGTGGTTGCAGCGAAGACAGGTTGTTCCAGGGCCGTCGTGGAAAGTGTGCTGCATCAGGCTTTGAGCACTTCTAGCAAGGAGTTGCGGGCAGGTCGTAGGGTTACCCTGACCGGTTTTGGGGCTTTCTGCGTGTCCACAAGAATGGCTCACTCGGGCGTGAACCCGAAAACGCGTGAAGCGGTGAACGTGCCGGAGAAACGGGTTGTGACCTTTCGGGCTAGCGGAAAGCTGAAGAAGCTGGTTGAGAACAAATAGTCGGGGCGTGGCGTAGTTTGGCTAGCGCACCAGCATGGGGTGCTGGGGGTCACAAGTTCGAATCTTGTCGCC
>JAPLGL010000050.1 GCA_026390155.1 Caldisericota bacterium | reverse complement strand
ACAAGCTGAAGGATGCTGGCCAGCTCTACCTGACCCAGCGGGTTGAAGACGACCACCTCGTCCACGCGGTTCAGGAACTCCGGACGGAACACCGTTCTCATGTGCTCCAGCACCGCGGTGGTGACACGCGAGTATTCCTCTTCGTACCTGACCGTTCCGGGCGTTGCCTCGATGCGGCTGATAATGTCACTGCCGATGTTGCTGGTCATGATGATGACCGTGTTGCGGAAGTTGACGGTACGGCCCTTGCCATCCGTCAAGCGCCCGTCGTCCAGGACCTGCAGCAGGATGTCGAACACGTCGGGATTGGCCTTCTCGACCTCGTCCAGTAGGACGACCGAGTACGGATGCCGGCGCACGGCCTCTGTCAACTGCCCGCCCTCTTCATAGCCTACGTACCCGGGAGGCGCCCCGACGAGGCGGCTGACACTGAACTTCTCCGCGTATTCGCTCATGTCGATGCGGACCATGCGGTTCTCGTCGTCGAACAGCACCTCCGCCAGCGCCTTGGACAGCTCGGTCTTGCCGACGCCCGTAGGACCCAGGAAGATAAAGCTGCCGATGGGGCGGTTCGGGTCCGACATGCCTGCGCGCGATCGCTTGATGGCCGAGGCGACGGCATGGATTGCCTGTTCCTGGCCGATGACGCGCTTTGCAAGACGTTCCTCGAGGTTGACCAGCTTGGTCACCTCGGTCTCCATCATGCGGGACACCGGGATACCGGTCCAGCGGCTGACGACCTGCGCGATCTCCTCTTCGGTCACCGACTGCTTGAGTTCGACGCCGCCCTTCTCCTGCGACTCGAGCTGGTCGTGCTGTGCCTCGACTTTCTTCTCCAGTTCGGGAATCGCGCCATACTTGAGTTGAGCCGCTTTCTCGAGGTCTCCCTCGCGCGTCGCCTTCGTGAACTCGACTTTCTTCTCCTCGAGCTCCTTGCCAAGCCGCGCGGCTTCCTCGATGACGTCTTTCTGCTTGTGCCAGGACAGCTTCAGCCGGTCCGCCTTCTCCTCCAGCTGAGCGATCTCCGCCTGGACGTCGGCACAGCGCTTCCTGGACTTGTCGTCGGTTTCGCAGACCAGCGCCTTGCGTTCCATCTCTAGGATGATCAGTTTGCGGTCCAGTTCGTCGATCTCGACGGGCATACTCTCGAGTTGCATCTTGACCAGCGACGCCGCCTCGTCCATGAGGTCGATAGCCTTGTCGGGCAGGAAACGGTCGGTGATGTAGCGTGCCGACAGCTTGGCCGCCATGACCAGGGCCCCATCCGCGATGCGCACACCGTGGTGCGTCTCATACCGTTCCTTGAGACCGCGCAGGATGGCGATCGTATCCTCGACGGACGGCTCACCGACCAGGACCGGCTGGAAACGGCGCTGCAGCGCAGCATCCTTTTCGATGATCTTCCGATACTCGTCCACCGTCGTGGCGCCGATCGTCCGTAGCTCGCCACGCGCGAGCGCCGGTTTCAGCATGTTGGAAGCGTCCATGGCTCCCTCGGCCGCGCCCGCCCCGACGACCGTGTGCAGTTCGTCGATGAACATGATGATGCGGCCGCCGCCGGCCGTAACGGCCTTGAGTACGGACTTGAGCCGGTCCTCGAACTCGCCACGAAACTTGGCGCCCGCGATCATCGCACCCAGGTCGAGTGCGAAGATGCTCTTGTCCTTGAGCTCCTCGGGAACATCCCGCGCCACGATACGCTGTGCAAGCCCTTCGACGACCGCCGTCTTGCCGACGCCGGCATCGCCGATCAGCACCGGGTTGTTCTTGGTCCGACGCATGAGGATTTGCATGACGCGCCGGATCTCCTCGTCGCGGCCGATGACGGGGTCCAGCTTGCCCTGACGCGCCTGCTCCGTCAGGTCGCGGCCGTATTTCTTGAGTGCGTCATACTTGTCTTCGGGCTCCTGGTCCGTCACGCGTTCCGTACCGCGCACCTTCACGAGCGCACTCAGGATGGCTTGCTTCGTAACGCCGGCCTGCTTCAGCAATGGTCCACATGAGCGGCTGTTCTCGGCCAGCGCGATGAGCAGGTGCTCGACGCTGATGTATTCGTCCTTGAGCGCCGTCATCTCCTCCTCGGCCTTGCGGATGACCATGTTCAGGTCCTCTGAGATGACCAGCTGACCGACGGGGACGCTACCCGAAACCTTGGGAAGCCGTTCGATTTCCTGTTCGACGTGCGACGACAGCGCTTCGACCGTAACGTTGAGATATGGGAAGAGGGAAGCCGCAAGCCCCTCCTTCTGATCGAGAATGGCGCGGAGGAGATGCAACGAATCGGTGGCCTGGTTGCCGTGGCCTTCGCTGAACCGCGCCGCCTGCTGCAATGCTTCAGCCGACTTTGTCGTAAACTTGTCGAGTGTCATATCATCCGCCCTTGGGCGTCACCACCTCCCTTGTGCAGAGCACGTTTGTGCCCGTCTAAGACTGTCACAGTATACGGTGGGCTTGAAAAAATGCCAAGCACCCATATGATGAAGAAGCATTGCCGTGCTGAGACCACGGAGCTTCTCCAGGACTGACATACGGGAGGGTCCACCTTGTTCGTTCTCCTGACGGTAGTACAGAAATGAGCCCTGAACTGCTGCTCAAACAGGACTTCCTCACCGAAGAGGAGTTCGCTATCATGCGCAAGCACGCCGAGTACGGTTCTGCCGTCATTGGGCGGGTCCCCGGCTTTTCCGATGTCTGCGACATCGTCGCATCCCATCATGAATGATACGACGGCGCAGGCTATTCTCATGGAACAGCCGGCACGGACATCCCGCCTGGTGGATGCATCCTGGCGGTGGCTGATCCCCGAGCATGTTGGTCCAATGCGAGGGGTGTACTTCGTTCGACGCCATGGTGACTGCGCGCGTGTATCGACATGGCACGCAGCCCGACATGGCTGCCGCGGAAGTAGCGCGATGCGCCGGATCGCAGTTCGATCCGGTTGTCGTCGAAGCCTTTCTGGCAACAACACACTTCAGAGGAGCCCATCATGGCGAGAAGAGCGCAGCGCAGCGAGAATGACCAGCTGACCGGGCACAAGACCGGCAGCAGCGTCACCAAAGGGTTTGCCGAGGGAGCCAGGCGCGGCGAGACCCATCCGGAAGAGTTCGTCATCGCCGAGGAAGTCCAGGAGGCTCTCCGCAAGGGGACACCGGTCGTCGCCCTCGAGTCTGCCATTATCACACATGGCATGCCGTACCCGGTCAACCTCGAACTCGCACAGGAGCTTGAGGGCATCGTCCGCAAGGGTGGAGCCGTCCCCGCCACGATTGCCCTGGTTTCGGGCAGGATCCGCGTGGGCCTCTCCAAGTCTGAACTCGAGATGCTCGCCCGGGCCAAGTGGGTCAAGAAGATCGGACCGCGCGACATCCCCGTCGCCGTCGCCATGGGATTCAGCGGGGGCACGACCGTCGCTGCGTCGTTGCACATCGCCGACGCTGCAGGCATTCGCGTCTTTGTCACCGGTGGCATCGGGGGCGTGCACCGCGGCGTGAGCGAGATCCTCGACATCTCACAGGACCTGCCCGTCATCGGGCGGGCTCGCTGCATCACCGTGTGTGCGGGCGCCAAGTCCATCCTCGACCTGAGGAATACACTGGAGTACCTCTAGACGATGTCTGTCCTCGTCCTGGGCTACCAGACCGACACCCTGCCCGCCTTCTACGTGCGCGACTCCGGCATCCCGCTCGAGCACCGCATCGAGAGCGCATCGGACATCGCATCCATCGTGGAGGCACGTGACCGCCTCGGCCTCGGCACCGGGATCCTCGTCACGAACCCGATCGCCGAGCGTGACCAGGTCGATCCAACAAAGCACGAGAAGGTTCTGCAAGCAGCGCTCAAAAACGCTGCAGAAGAGGGGGTCGAGGGCAAGGTGATGACACCATACATCCTGGCCTACATGCAGAAGAACCTGCCCGGCGTCATCGAGGCCAACATCGCCCTTATCAAGAGCAACGTCGCGCTGGGGACGCAGATCGCCACCCTGCTGAACCACCGCTGATCTCCGGTTCTATGTTCTTAGTCACGGGCGACCTCAACATCGACGTCACGACGGTGGCGCCCACCCTGTCACCTTCCGGGAAGGAAGCACAGGCAGGCATCATGCTGTCCTGCGGGGGGCAGGGAGGAAATGTCGCCTTCTTCCTCCGCTGTCTCGGCCAATCTGTCCGCCTGTTTGGCACGCTTGGACAAGACGTCACAGGGGACCTGTATGTGGCGCGCCTAGCGCGCCTTGGCATCGCATACGCTGGAGACCGTGTCGACACTCCGACGGGCATGGTCAGCGTCGTCCGCGAAGCTGGCTCGTACCACATGTACCGTCAGCGGGGCGCCAACACGGCGGTGGATCCAGCCTCATTCGAACGCTTCGTGCGCAGTGCCTGCAAGGCCGCTGGAGACTTCCTGTTCGTCTCGGGGTACAGCCTGCTTGATGAGAGTTGCCGAACGGCTCTCGTGGCAGTACTGACAAGTTCTGCTCCCGCACGACCGGTCGTCGCCATGGATCCCGCCAGCATCGACGCCATGAACTCCATGGGCCGCGACGCAGTCCTTGCAGCGGCACGACTCTGTCACTACCTGTTGCCCAACGAAGAGGAAGCCTGCTGGCTCGCCCAGCAGGCAGATGCCAGAGAGGCAGCCAGCACACTCCACCGATCGACCGGGGCAACCATCGTTGTCAAGCTCGGCACACGAGGCGCCCTCCTGTGCAGCGACGAGGGCATCATCACGACACCTGGCGTCGCCCTCACGCCCGTCGACGTGACGGGGGCCGGAGACTCCTTCGCTTCCGCCTTTCTGTCTGCGCTTGTCTCGAAGTCAGATCCCCTGGCCGTACTGACCGCCGCCGTGCGCTTCAGCGCGACCAAGGTGCGCCTCCACGGAACACAACCCGAGGAGCTGCTCGGCTATAGCGGCTGACCCTCAGCGCCCCCAGGTCCTTCTGCAGCAGAGCAGCGGCTGGAAACGATCCCCAGCGCCAGCCCGGCCAGAATGACAACGCCTCCCACAAGCTCGGCCGGACCCGGCCGGTCACCCAGCACCAGGAACGCCAGCAGGCTGCCCAGAATTGGCTCCCATAACAGCATCAGGGCAACGAACTGCGGCTGAAACGACTTGAGCGAAGCATTGATGAGGCCATGGCCGACAGTCTGGCCCAGGACAGCGGTCACCGCGAGCCACAGGAACGACGTGCCCGACAGTTGCAGGAGGGGCCTTCCAGCCGCTACGCATACGATCCCCATAAGGAGAGCGGCCCAGCCGAACACGCCCACATTGTAGGAGACAGGATCCATCTCCCGGGACGCCCTGCGCCCGACGATAAGATACAGCGACGCCGCCAGCGCCCCTCCGAGTGCCAGCAGGTTTCCGAGGTTGGCGCCCGTGCCGGACCCCAGCCCAATGAACACACCGCCAGCGGTCACGACCCCGACATGGTGACGAATACCAGCGAGGACAACACGGAGGTCATCGACAGCGACGTCACCCACAGAGCGAAATGCACAGCCAGGAACGCGCCCGCCAGGATGGTCCACTTCAAGACGGTTCCGTTTCCCCTGAGACTGTTACACTTCGGGACGGTTCCGTTTTGCCTGAGACTGTTACACCTGCGCCAACTCTGCAACGGAAGGAGCAGAAGCGTCGACAGCGCCAACCGCCAGAACGCGGTCACGAGAGGATCGGTTCCCGCTAGTTTCATGAACGTGGACGTCCCAGAGACGCCCAGCACGGCCAAGATCAGCCCTGCCCAGGCTCGGGCGTCGGGTCGACCCCCACTCTTCTGCCGCGTTGTTGCTCTCATACCGTCCAGTATAGCCACACTCCGACGTTCACGCGTGCAGTCTCCCCCCGGATATGCAGGCGTATGGATTTCCGCCTGCGCGGGAATGACGTGTAACAGGAAACACACACATTTCTGTAACATGCTGCCGCCATCTTCACTTGCAAAAGGCCCGCCATGGCGGCGGGCTTAATGGAATCGGAATCGAGAAGGGACTAGTCGTCCCAGGCGACGGTGAGGGTACGGGTCTCCGCGTTCCACTCGACCTGCAGACCAAGGTTCTCAGCCACAAAGCGCAGAGGGAGGATGGTACGGCCGGACGAGATGAGCGGGACGACCTTGCCATTCTTCGGGTCGATGGCGAGGGGCTTGCCATTCATGAGCGCCGTGGCCTTGCCGATGGTGAGGACGATCGTCGTGCCACGCGCCTTGAGGGTAACCTGGCGGGTCTTCGCGTTCCAGGATATGGTCCCGCCTAGATGCTCCACGAGGGCACGGAGAGGGACGAGCGTACGGTCTTCGAGGATTGCAGCCGGGACATCCAGTGCGACTCTCGCGCCACCCACGGTCATCATCTTGCTGCCAATCGTGAGGACCATGGTCTGCCGTGCTGAGACCGGGGAAGGTATGACAGGAGTGTAGGTGACGTGGTACGTCTGGCTTCCACAGTTTCCAGCGCTGTCGACGGATGCAATCAGGACAGTGTTTTCGCCCTTCTTCAGCACGCGTTCGTACTGGAAGGTTCCGTCGACATATGGAATGACGGGGACGCCGTCAACGCTCAGCGACCGGACGCTGGAGAAATTATCTCGAATCGAACCAGCAATGCTAAGGATGGAATTGGCAGTCGTGAGAGGAGGCGTCGTGGCAAGCGTAACCTCGGGAGCATGGGTATCGAGCGTGATGGATAGATGGCGGGAGGATGTGTTACCGGCGGCGTCCACCGCCGTGACCTCTACGTCATTTGGACCCTCGGCAAGGGAGAGAGCACAAGCGAAGGAACTGGTACTGTCTGGAGTGGACACAGCACGGCCTCCAACAGAAATGCTCCACTGAACACCGTCGAGACGGTCATCGCCAATAGTGAACGGAAGGGCAAAGCAAGCATCCGTCACGGTGAACGACGGAGTCGTGACCCCGGAACAACCGCTGACGCCGGGCCAGGAGAAGAAGTCAGGCAGCTCGATGGTGGGAGGCATCATGTCCAGGTACCGGGCAGGAAGGAACGCGCTCTCCGCGCTTGTGCTCATGCTGACGGGCAGACCCTCGCCGTCGTCGGCGCAGGTGACACGGACGGCGAGGTACATCCCTTCGTCGATGGGAGCAACGGTGTAACTGCGGGCTGTCGCACCAGGGATGAGCGCGAGTCCCGTCCCTGCCGCATCGCGGGCCCGGATCCACTGGTACGTGTAGGTGACGTGCCCGGGGACGAGGTCTATGCTGTCGTTCCAGCTGCCGATCACGGCACACACTTCGTGGTTCACGAACAGGTTCCCGGCGATGCTGGGCTTGATCGTGTTGACAGGAGCATCGTTGCGGGGGCTCACGGTGACCGTCACAGTGATCTCGCCCTCGCCGGTCAGGCCGTCATCCACGCGGAGCGTGAAGCTGTCAGTGCCGTTCCAGTTGGACACGGGATGGTAGACGGGAGTCGTGAAAGAATCCACGCACGGCATGGGCAGCACCAGGCTGCCGTGGGCAGGAGGCATGACGATGTGCCACGTCAACGTGTCGATCTCGTCCGCATCTATCGCACGGAGCGTCACGCTGAATGGCACGGGATTTTCGTCCTCATCACACGACGTCGGTACTATAGACCCTTCCGTGATGACCGGTGCGACATTGAGGATGGTCACGGGAAGGGAGAAGACCGTCGTGCTCTGAGGAATGGGCTGGCCGATGCCCGTATCGCTACAGGTGACTCTCACACGAACCTGCTGGAAGTTGTCGGGAAGTGTGAGTGGATACGAGGGGCCTGTCGCACCTGTGATGTCCACAAACGTGAACCCACCATCCATGCTGTGTTGCCACTGATAGGTATAGGACAGGACCGACGTGCCGGAAACGTCCGTGTCAATGGCATCATTCCAGTCACCCGGTGTCGTCGTCAGCGTTCCGCCAACATGCGGAATGCCAGCAATGGCGGGAAGAGCCGTGTTCACGGGTGGGTCGTTGCGAGGGTTCACCGTGACGTTCACGATGATGTCATCGGTACAGCCGTACCCGTCGCTCACGCGGACCATGAAGGAATCCGAGCCGTTGTAGTCGGCGGTAGGGGTATAGGTGATGGCCTTGCTGACGCCGGTGCCGCTTTCCGTAGCCGTGCCGTGAGAGGCAGGCGTTGCGATGCTCCACGTAATGGTGTCGCCGTCTGCGTCCGTGGCATTGAGCGTGAGGCTCCATGCCAGGGGGCTTCCGTCCTCATCCATGGTAACTAAGGCCGATGCGCCTTCGGTAATAGAGGGGAGACAGTTGATGACCTGGGAGGCCCAGGGCGTGGAGAGGGTGAGGCTCTGCGTAGCGGGGAGACCGACGCCATTATCGGTGCAGGTGATCCTCACGCGCAGGTACTTGTGGGCATCGGGATCTGACAGGACATACGTGAGAGAGGTGGCAGATGCAATGTCCCCCGCGTTCGTGCCGGAGGCGTCGTCTGCATGGACCCACTGGTACGCGTAGGTCAACGTCGAGCTCCCGGAAACAGATGTGTCGACAGTGTCGTTCCACGTTCCGATCGAAGCGGTCACCGTATC
>JAPLGL010000085.1 GCA_026390155.1 Caldisericota bacterium | reverse complement strand
TTCAGGGACTTGAAGCCGGAGCCGATGATTGCGCTGTAGTGGACGAAAACGTCCTTCTCGCCGTCATCACGAGTGATGAAGCCATAACCCTTCTCTGCGTTGAACCACTTGACTTTACCTGTAAGCACCGACGACCTCCATACACAATTCTGGCTTGTCCTATCTTGCCATAGTTAAGTATACAATTTCAAAAAAACTGCGTCAAGACCCAAGTGAAAACGTTGAATCAGTTGACATGGCCGTACTGCGCTCCGTTTCGCCGCAATCATTCTGGCAAGCAGAGGAAAGCCGCATATACTCTCCTTCGGAAGAAGATGATTCGCGGGGAGGAACGCTTGCAGGTCGCAGGAACAACACTGAGAGTTCTGATCGTGTACTACTCTTCCGCTGGCCACACACGAACCATTGCTGAGCAACTTGCCAAGGCAGCGCAGGCAGACCTGGAGGAGCTTCGGGCCGTAGGCGAACCTGCTGGAACGGGGGCACGGCACTATTTCTGGGCACTGCGTCGCCTCCTGCTGTCTCAGAAACCAGTCCTGCTCCCTGTCGCACATGACGCTTCGACCTATGACCTCATCATACTGGGAAGTCCAGTGTGGCTTGGTACGTTCAGTCCCATGGTTCGCAGCTACATACGGATGACCTCCCTCGCTCACAAGCACGTTGCATTGTTCTGCAGCTATCGCAACGCTCCGGGATCAGCATTCAAACATGTTTCCCGCATGCTAAGGGCATCGACTGTCCTGGAGAATACTCTCAGCTTCCTCGATCCCGTTGCAGCAGGAACAGGTATCATCGCTATACGGGCTCAGCGGTGGGTGCACGAACTGGAGATCTCCCTGTCTGGACAGGCCGCAAACCGGGTGTAACCTGGCTGGCCCGCTCGCCGTATACGAAGTGAACGGCTCGCCACTGAGACGTTACTGAGCCCGGTCTTCTGGCAGCCTGCACAAGGGGGTACGAGATGAACAACGATGAACAGCACGAACGCAACACGAGAGCCCTCGGGCTTCTGCTTCTGGCCGTGGGAGCCTGGATCCTGATCGCCAGGTTCATTCACATCAACCTTGGAGATTGGCTGTGGCCCTTCTGGATCATCGTCCCCGGTGGGATCATCATGGCACTCGGCTTCCGCGACACGCACCATGGCAACGAGGGTCTGGTCACTTTTGGCAGCATCGTGGCCGTAACGGGCATCATTCTCTTCGTCCAGAATGTCACCGGTCATTGGCAGAGCTGGGCATATGCGTGGGCTCTTCTATTCCCGGGCAGCATCGGTCTCGGCCGGTACCTGTGGGGCAA
Organism: Caldisericota bacterium; assembly: GCA_026390155.1. Lineage (GTDB taxonomy): Bacteria > Caldisericota > Caldisericia > Cryosericales > Cryosericaceae > Cryosericum. The sequence goes on along the minus strand of JAPLGL010000085.1, from coordinate 22,432 downwards.
GCGCACGGGCAATGTGGAGGAGGTGCGGTCTGCGGAGAAGACTCTGCGGGTAGCACTTGTCCTCTTCCTTGGGTTTGCGGTCTTCTTCGAAGTCGTGCTCGGGATCGGCGGCTTCCGACTTGGTGCAGCTGGACGTATCGTGTTGCCGGTGCTCCTGATCGCGGCGGGTGTCGCCATTTACGTGACGTCCATAAGTGGCGGACGTGGGAGTGTCGTTCAGTCGCCCGCTCCTCCGCAGGTCATCTCCGCGCCGCCACGGCCACCCGTGCAGCAGAACAACCACCCAGGTTCGGGTTGACAGCTGGAGGGCAGTTCCTATAGTAGGAGGCACCCATCCCTCTCGACCGTGAGGCATGAATGACACGACGCTTTCCAGTCCGAACCCTTACAACGACTGGCCTGTTGCTGGCAGTTGGGTTGCTGTTACCAATGGTGTTTCACTCCCTGTTTGGAGCGGCAGGCGGCAGGACCCTTCTCCCCATGCACTATGCTGTCCTGCTGGGTGGACTGCTGCTGGGCCCCGTTGCAGGAACCTTCCTCGGCATCGTCACTCCTGTGCTCAGCACGCTCATGACGGGCATGCCCGCGGTCGCCATCCTGCCGCCCATGGCCGTCGAGCTGGCTATCTACGGTCTGGTTGCGGGAGTCGGACGTCGCCATGGACACTTTGCGCCGCTCTGGTCGCTTCTCCTTTCCATGGTTGCCGGGAGAATTGCATTGGGTTGTGCGGTCGCCCTGCTGGGGCCGCTCATCGGACTGAAGGCCGAACCGGTTGCCTACGTCCTTGCCAGCGTTGTCACGGGTCTTCCCGGCATCGCCGTTCAGGTCGTGGTCATTCCGCTCCTTCTTGTGCGCGGGCGTCTTGAACGATTGGTGGCGCAGGCGTGAGGCAGAATGTTTCCACAGAGGGTTCACGATGTCTTCCGTGCGAAGCTGGTATGCTGAATACAAATACAACTTCTGAGGAGGAACTGCATGTATGAAGTAGTGTTGTTTAGACATGGCGAAAGCACGTGGAACAAGGAGAACCGGTTCACTGGGTGGACCGATGTCGATCTTTCCGACAAGGGTGTTGCTGAGGCACACGATGCAGGCAAGCTCCTGAAGCAGAGTGGGTTTGCCTTTGACCTGGCTTATACCTCCGTCCTGACGCGCGCCATCCGCACGCTGTGGATTGTCCTCGACGAGATGAACCTCATGTGGGTCCCGGAGGTGCGCAGTTGGCGTCTCAACGAGCGTCACTACGGAGCCCTGCAGGGACTCAACAAGGCCGAGACAGCCGAGAAGTACGGCGATGCCCAGGTCAAGCTGTGGCGACGCAGCTACAGCACCCAGCCGCCTGCTCTGGAGAAGTCAGATGAGCGCTGGCCTGGACACGACCCGCGCTACGCAGGCGTGCCCGAAGCTGATCTTCCTCTGACTGAGTGTCTTAAGGACACCGTTGCGCGGTTTGTTCCGTACTGGGAAGGGACGATTGCTCCCTCAGTGAAGGCCGGCAAGAAGGTTATCGTCACGGCACACGGCAACTCGATCCGTGCCCTCGTCAAGTATCTCGACGGCATCAGCGACGACGACATCACCGAGCTGAACATCCCGACGGGCATACCACTCCTGTACAATCTGGACGAGCAGCTCAAGCCCATCAGCCACACCTACCTCGGCGATCCTGAGGCTGCAGCCAAAGCAGCCGCTGCCGTGGCAAACCAGGCAAAGGCCAAGTAACGGGACAAACTTCCAACAGACGCTTGGAGGCGATTTCAGTGAACAGGAAAACAGGAACAGCAGTTGCTATTTCGACCGTGGCAGTGCTGGTGGCAGGAATCGCAGTGTTCCTTGCTGGATGCAAGCGACTCGCCGTCGTGACGCAGCCAGGCGATCTCTCGCGGATCACAATGATCGACAGCAAGGCCGGATGGGCGTTGACCCGGAACGCCCAGATCTTCAGGACTGGGGACGGCGGAGCGAGCTGGACGGACGTTTCCATCTTCCAGGCTCCCATGTCGGGACAGACGGCGCCCGTGATCGGAGCCTGCTTTCTGGACAAGCAGACGGCGTTCGTCGCGACGAATTCGGGTACTGACAATCAGCCGAGCATCGTGGTCTACCGCACGGTCGACAGCGGCTCGACCTGGGACAGCACCAATATCGTCACGAAGCTGGATTGGGAGAAGGGTGACGTTGGAGGCGTCGACGTCAGTTTCGCCGACGCGTCGAACGGCTACCTCATGATCATGGGGACGCCAGGAGCCGGACAGATGGGAAAGTCTCTGTACCGGACCGTCGATGGCGGCAAGAGCTTCTCTTTTGTCGGAGACATCACCGGCATGACGGACGAGGCTGGAACGATGAGAGGTATCGCCGGCTATCCGACCGGAATGACGTTCTCCACGCCCGAAACCGGATTCGTGACCTGCTCCTACAGTGCATATACGTTTGTGCTGATGTTCAGGACGACCGACGGTGGCGTGACATGGAAGCTGTGGTCATTGCCCGTTCCTGCTGCGTACCAGAACCTGAAGCCTGCAGAAGACTTCTACGCGGATGCCTATCCCCCGGTGTTCTTTGGAGGCCAGAAGAAGGACGGCGTCATCATGCTGGACTACGTACAGGACGGCAAGCACGTGATGCAGTCGTACCGCACCGCCGTCGGCGGCGACACCTGGACGATGGGGCCTGCTTCGAACAATCCGGATGTCAGGACCTATTCTTTCATCGATGCCACGACTGGCTGGGGCCTCGACGAAAGCGGCACGCTCTTCACGACAACGGATGGCGGAGCTACGTGGGTGGCAGTAGCCGCTACAGCGAGGCAGTAATAGCGCATGCTGTCTGCAGAACCTCCCTGAGATTTCGCAGAAGAGGCTATAGTTGATTCATGGATCTTGAGAAGCTTCAGGCGACATTGGACACGCTGCATCAACCTGCGTATCGTTTCAAGCAGATCAAGCTGGCTGTCTACAGAGATCTGAAGGATGGCTTTGGTCCCATCGACAACATTCCTCTGGCATTGAGGCAGGATCTGGACCGACTTCTGCCTTTCAGTGAGCTTGTTCTCAGGACGGAGCAGAAGTCGAGGGACGGTTCCGTGAAGGCCCTCTTCGCCACGCTTGACGGTGTGCCCATCGAGAGCGTCCTGATTCCGTACGGCGACGGCACCCGTACCGTGTGCGTGTCCACCGAGGCTGGCTGTCAGGCGAACTGTGCGTTCTGCGCAACGGGGCACCTGGGCTTCACCAGGGTCCTCTGGCCGTCCGAGATCGTCGAGCAGGTGTTGTACTTTGCCAGAGTATTGAAGCCCAAGGGGGAGAGGGTCACGAACGTGGTCTTCATGGGTGAGGGCGAGCCCTTCCTCAATTATGACAACGTCAAGAACGCTATCCTGCTGCTGAACGACAAGGACGGCTTCAACCTGGGGCAGCGACGCATCTCAGTTTCGACGAGCGGTATTATCCCCGGGATTGAGCGCTTCACGGGCGAAGACTGGCAGGTCAACCTGGCGATCTCCCTGCACGCACCCGTCAACGGCCTGCGTTCCATCCTGATGCCGATCAACAGGACATACCCTTTGGAGCAGTTGATGCCCGCTCTCGATGCGTACGTCGCGAAGTCGAACCGGAAGCTGATGATCGAGTACCTGGTGCTCGGGGGACTCAATGACAGCGTACACAATGCCGACGCACTTGCAGATCTCATTCACAAGTACAAAGAGGTCCTGCGTCTGAGCGTGGTCAATCTGATCGTCTACAACCCTGTCAAAGACAGCAGCGGTCGCCCCGACCGGTTCAAGGCTCCCAGGCCCGCATCATTGAGAGCATTCGAGGAAGTTTTGACCAAGCGCGAGATCGACTGGACACGCAGAGCCAGCTTCGGAAGCGACATCAGCGGTGCCTGCGGTCAGCTGGCCGGCGAAGCGAGGCCAAACACAGAGGAACCGGGGGATTCGTCATCAACGTGAGCGTCCGGCGGGGGTCAAACGTTACATTTGGGAGTGTTACATTCTGAGCCAAGGGGACGATGTCGACGAGAGGAGGCCGTAGATGTGTAAGATCATCAAGGTGTACAGGGAGAGCCTTCCAGAGCTTCGTCTGATCGGGAAACGATATGTCGATGGCGACAGAGGCAAGGATGGGGGCTTTAGCGGCCAGTGGGAGGAGTGGTTCCGACAGGGCTGGTTCAAGCCGTTGGAAGCATTGAGAAGCCTGCCCGAGAACGAGGACGCATATGTCGGCTGCATGCGGTGTGCGGGTGAGCTCGAATACTGGATCGGCATGTTCTTCCCAAGGATACGCCAGTTCCAGATGGCTACTCATGCGCCGATATCCCAGCGCGCGAATTCCTGAGCTATGCGCCGTCAGGTATCTTCTCTTTCATCAACCTGCGGTAGTCAATGATCTCACCGTCCACGGAAAAACTGCCGTTTCCGATCGCATGGCAGACCCTCTTCTCCTTCTTCCGCGGGTTGTACCAGACGCGGGTCGCCTCCAGGATGACCAGGCCGTGCTTCTCCACGTAGTCGACGACCTTGCATTCCAGAGCGGCAAGGCATTCGCCGATAAGTGGGGCCTTTATATCTCTTGCCGGAAGTGCGGTCAGATGGAACCTTGCGAACTTGTCCACGTCCGCACCGGAGACGGTGCCGATGCGCACGACCGTCTCCAGCATTTCGACCGTAGGCACGTTGATGACGCATTCTCTTGTTGCCAGCATGGTATGAAACGAGTGGTTCCATGGGCCGGTGGAGATGGCAATGCGGGGTGTGAAGTCCATCACCATGTGCCAGGACATGGTCATCACGTTGTTCTTGCCATGATCGCTGGTGGACACCAGCATGACCGGGCCGGATTCCAGGAAGGTGAATCCTCTACGCTTATCGATTTCTCGCAATGGCATACTGCACCTCCGCTGACCCAAATTGCTCACAGGCATCGAGCGGTCGTCTGTGAAACACGACTCCCTCTCTACCGAATGGAGTTATGGAGCGCCTCGTTCTGCCGCATGACCTTCATCATCTGAGCAAAGGCATCGTCCGTCATCTTCAGATAGCGAATTCCCTCTCCCACCGCGATCACGCTCGGAATGCCGGTCCAGGAGAACAGCAGCATCAAGATTCCAGCTCTCCTGTGTCCGAGGTAGAACTGGTGAATGCCGAAACCACCGAGAAGGATAGCGAGCAGGGCGGCCGTTCTTCTGTCCTTGTCCTCACCATCAACATACATGATGCTCGGATCGAGAAGCGTTGCAGCCGGCACCGGGACGAACCCGTCGTTATTGGCACCGCAAGACGGGCACTTCGCGAATGAAGGCGAATATGTGGCGCCGCACTTGGGACACACGATATTGTGCGAGATGGTACACTTTGGGCATGCATCATCAACAGCGTTGTCATACAGTTCATGGCAGTTCGGGCATTCAACAAGCATGTCTTCCTTTCATGCATCCAGCTGTCCCTTGCAGTTGTGGCCTACCACAGCTTCTCGACCGAACCCAGTAGGCCGATCGCGTACAGCGGTATGTTCACCAGCCATGATTCTTTCCGGAAGTTCGACAGAGACGTTCGAATCGCATATTTCGGGCTGTACTTGTCACAATATGCTCGAAGACTCCTGGACTTCAGGTTCTCGGCCGCCTTGACCTCGATAGGGATCACATTTGCTCCCTTCTGGACGAGAAAATCGACTTCGCCCGTCGAGTTTTCGGTCGTATGGTAGAAGGCGCGCAATCCGAGATCCGAGACCAGTTGCTGCAGCACAAACTGTTCAGTCAACGAGCCCTTGAACTCCTCGAAGATGCTGCTGCCTTCAATCAAGGTCTTCGAATCGAGATTGCCCATGGCTCCCAGCAACCCGACGTCCAGGACGTAGAGCTTGAAAGACTGGGCATCCATGGACCCGTTCAGAGGAACGTTAGGTTTGGTGATGCGGTAGACCTTCGTGAGAAGTCCGCAGTCTTCCAGCCATTGGATCGCGAGCTCGAATTCCTTCGCGCGAGCACCTTTCTGCACCTGACCATAGATGAACTTTCGGTTCTCCTTGGTAAGTTGTGTCGGCACCGCGTTCCAGATCATGCGCATTCGCGGCACGATTCCGATAGGAGCATGTTTTGAGAAGTCCTGGTCATAGAAGGTCAACAGGTTCTTCTGGATTCGCCGAACCTCATCGAAATTGTGCGTATCCAGATAGGCCATGACTGCCGCAGGCATACCACCAGTGTAGTAGTACAGCTTCAGGAGATCCACGTAGGTGTCCCGGAATGAAGTGACCATTTCAACGTCCCGGTCCCCGATCAACTCATCGAGTTGCTGCTGCTTCATGGCATCGAGGAACTCCCGGAAATTCAGAGGATACAGATCCAGGAAGTCGGCTTTCCCGACGGGGAACGACGTCCCTTGGTGCAAGGCGACGCCCAGCAAGGAACCAGCCGCAACGATCGCATACTGAGGTGCATTCTCGTTGAAGTACTTCAGTGAGGTAAGGGCCTTGGGCACTTCCTGCACCTCGTCGAAGATGATCAGAGTGTCCTCAGGAGTGATCGAGATGCCGGTTTCGATCTGCAAGGCAGAGATGAGACGCGTCGTATCGTATCCGGTTTCAAAGACACTCTGCATCCGTGAGTTGTCTTCGAAATTGACATAGGCAACGTTGTGGAAGCATGTTCTGCCGAACTCCTTCATGAGCCAAGTCTTGCCAACCTGCCGAGCTCCCCGTATGATCAGAGGCTTGCGGTCACGCCTCTCCTTCCATGTCTTGAGCTCTCTCATTGCATGTCGGTCCATGTTATCGCCTCCTGCGATCTGACTCTTCTGGTTCATTGTACGCGGCCGGCATACGAATACAACACTTTTAAGGACATAAAAGTGGATACAGTTACATGTTAAAGGACATAAAAGTGACCGTGGTCACACTTTCAAGGACATAACGACACGAGTCTTGCTGACGGGGGATGACCGTCTTTGGCCGAGACTGTCAGTCAAGTAGTAGCGCCCTACCGACGTTCGGCATTCGATTCTTCATGGCCAATGTCACCTGGAACCATAGGACCGTACGTTTGCGTTCCCCAATGCGAAGCGTTGTGCGTGTCGACTGTGACGTCAGACATCCTGCGGCATGGTCTGGCTGCGGATGCCTGCATCCAGCGCATAGAGGAGCTTGTCCAACCGGCTGTTGCCCACTTGACGAGCGGGCATCTGAAGCAAGACTTCGCGCACTTCCGAGGGGACGTGTTCGATCGCCCAGCGAACCTCACCGTCAGCGATGGCTGGATCGTTGGCGTGGTCAAGCTCCAGTGCCAGGGCGGCATAGGCCGCTGGACCGACAATGTGCTTGGTCTGTTGGACATCCGCCAGGGGATGCGTATAGGCCGACGATGCGGCGAGGCCTGCGGCGCGAGCGGCTGTAGCCCCGGCCGGATCACCGACCTCACGGGCAGCGGTCATCGCTGCCAACGCAAGGGAGCGCAGCTCAGCCGTGCGCTTTCCCCCACGGGCAAACACCCGGATGCCTTCGATCGCCGCCCGGGGTCGGGTATCTGAACCCGCATGCTTCTCAAACACCGGCAGCGCTCTTTCAGCGCAGTCCGCAGCCCAGTTTCCCAGGACCCTCAGGGACTCCAGGCTCAGCGTGAAATATCTGGATTCACGACCCATCACTTACCTCCCTGCATAACGAGTGCTACAGGGCCGAGAAAGACGAGGCCAAGGACGACATGCTTGTATTCCGCCGAGTCCATGCTTCCTCGCAGACTGTCCGCTATGCTCCAGAGCTTCGCTTCAAGACCGAGATTGCCTGTGTCGTGATGTCCTTTGTCTTTCCGCGTGCCATGTTGCTCCCTTCGGCGTCAGCTATCAAGGCAGCCGCGCCACACTCTCTCCAATACCACTGTAGCATCATCGATGGATTGTAGCTACTGAAACAAGCCAAACAGGAGAGACTGCAAACGGCATGATCCCCGGGATGCTTCGAAGCGGCAGAGTCGCAATTGCCGCAGACACTGTCGAAATCAATCGCGGAGGCATCAGAGCAGCTGGCCTCACGCGCTCTGGCGTCACCAATTACACGACTCTATTTGTCGCAACCACTATTTGCCCTCGTTCGAATCTCCCTTCAGTTTCTTCCGCGGGGCGGCCGGTGGCAGGAAATTCTCGCTTGTAACCACGCTCTTGCCGGTTTCCTGCTCGAGTTCAAGGCGCGCTCTTCGGGCGATATTCCCGCCTTTCTTTCCCGCTTCGGCATTTTCGGTCATACCAGTCGCTTCGACACTCTGGGCAATCTGGCGGGTGGAAAGTTCCGCAAGGGCAGTAAAAATCAACTCCGCTTCACTCATATGGTCACGCAAGTTCTGGGTTTTGATGCCCTTGATCTGCTTGTGCTGTTTGACCGACACGCCGCTCCATTCCTGATGAATGATATTGGTCAAAATGGCGTATTCCTCTTCATCCTTAATCTCGTGGTCTTTCCAGTAATCAGTGAGTTTGTTGCGGGTTTCCTGCCCCATCATTCTTTGCTGAATCCATTTCTCGCTCCGGCCAAGCTGTTGCCAGTACTCCCGGGCGCGGTCAAGGGAACGGGCCGGGTCGCTCATGTCTTGAATTCGTTCATAACCCACCTTGGCGAGCCACAATTTGATGGGTTCTGCCTTCGGACTGGGCACCGACTGAATGATTCGCAAGAGCGTTTTCGGCGAGGCCACGTCGGTCTCCCGCATTTTGCCGTCTTCGGCGATCATTCTCAACCGGTTACAATCTGTAACCGTTTGACTCCCCTCTTTCCTAAGGCGGTTTTTCAGGACTTTCCAATAGTTTCTGGCCGCCTGAAAATCGGGCTGCTGAAGCAATGCCGCAACAATGTCCACCACGGAGAAATACCAAGTTTCTGACTTTTCGTCATATGCCCTTCGGATCTTGAAGTTCTCAAAGACTGCCAGCGCATGTTCGTCACTCATTGTTCTCCTCCATTCGATGGATTTTGGATTCAAAGAAGTCTATGACTTCTCGAGTCAGGCTCTATCGTTCGCAAAGCATGTTGTCAGCTCAGGCGGTCTTCATGGTCAAAAAAGCCCCGCTGCTTGATTCGACTGTCCTGCTATTCCTTGTCTTTCCGCGTGCCATGCGTTGCCCCCTCCGGCGTTAGCTATCAAGACAGTCGCGCCGTGCTTTCCAGTACTAGTGTAGCATCATCAACGAATTCTAACCACGGAAAGAGGCCAAACAAGGGAGACAGAATGCCCTGGGAGATTTCGCAGTGCGTCCACCAGAAACGTCCACTCGACGTACTTGTAAGAGCAGCTGTTGAAGAGGGTTGTGTGCCATAGACGCATTCCTCAGTTCCTGAAGAGCAGTTGCCGTGCTGCCGTCATCAATTACACAACTCAATTCGATATTACACAACTCATTTCCAAATTGCACAACTCTAATTGCACTCCCCACTAATGGAGACTGTAAATAGAGTTGTGTAATTCCGGGACCGGAACTCCGCATTCTACCATTGGCGTTTTGAAATTACACAACATTTCCCGTGCGACAAGGATGATGGCGCGGCAGCCGATCTGATGACAAACGGCACGTCGTTTTCGCGAGAAAATGGGAGAAACATGTGTCAGAAAGTGGTGTCACCACGAATCCGAGAAATCACTAAGGAATCGGGAGATTTGGGAATTAACCCGGGTTTCCGGAAATCAACCCGGAAAACGAAAGACGAAACGCGTGGTGATCAAATGCTCGTTGGACGGCCGTGGCGCTGTGACGCTACATCGATTTCCTACGCCATACCGCAGACCAGGCTCTTTGCAGAGCATTTCCTGTCCATTTCCACGTTCTCGACGGCAGTACGACCCACAACACGCTCAGGACGATCCACAGCCAGAAGACTGGGATGGCCAGCCACGAGGGGGAGAGAACCAGGAGAAGGAGGGGAACGATGCTGGGCAGTCTGATCATGGGCTGAACGAGGATCGGGATAACCTGTGTGACAAACTCAGGGGCGTAGAATCCCACGATGTATGACGCAAGCGAACGGAGCTGGCGTAGTTGCGCCATGAGAGAGGCTGTCCAGGTTATATCGCTCTGGTTGACCATCCTCTCAACGGCGGCAGCAAGCAGATCAGCAGACTTCTTGGCGTCTTCCTCTGTTCTTGGCGAATTGTACTTCTGGACGTAGATACTCAGCATGGTCTTCTCATGGACAACGGTAGCGACAGGAGTCTCAGGGTAGTCCGTCCGGTAGCGTGCCATCGCGGCATCGATATGCGAGCCCCAGCAATAGACGTAGCGGCTGCTTACGGAGTAAGGAGCATAGAAGTCCTTGTCACGGAATATGTCCTCGCCCGCTTCGACGGCCCAGGTGTTTGCAGTTTTCAGGTAAAGTATCGCAGGAGCTGAGTTGATTGCATTGAGGAACATCTCGCCCTTGACGGATCGGAAGTTCGCATAAGCATAGAGCTTTCCTGTGCAGAACAGCATGGCGCAGACGAGCCATATCTTGATCAGCCAGCGTATTCTTGCTCTCTTCTCGAGAGCAGCTGCCGTGGCGACTTCCCGTTCGATCGAGAGCCAGTCATTCTCTATCATGTGGACCGTCCATGCCTGACTCTCTTCCACAACAGTTTCACCCTATTTCCAAGCCATACCCAGGCTTTCTGTGGCACGGCAAGGTAGATGATGCTCAGGACCACAAGAACCCCATCGAGCCAAACAACTGGAGACTTGGTTGCACTCTCCACCCATTTCCATCCGTGCTGCAGTGAATCGAAGTAGTACGCGACACCCCAATAGGTGGCTATAACGAGAATGATGCCGGCAAGCCACTGTAGGAAGCGGCGCGAGGCTGGGTACTCGCACAGAGCTGTCACTATGAGCATCGCAGCGTAGAGAGGAGACCCTATGTACGCCGCCATGTAGTAAGGAGATTCACTGTGCATGCCTTTTGCAACAACATCACATGCCAACAGAATGACTGGCCATAGAAACATCGCTCCGAACAGCCATTTCTCTATCTTCCGTCTTCGTGGATTCCCGCTATCCGGGGTCGTCCATTGGTGCACCTGTCTAACTGCGGTTCTCATGGGATCTTCCTGATTATTCATGAATCGCCACCACAGCCTGCGACATTGCCGAGGATCAGAACTATTTTCATCGTATTTGCGTCTTCGGTGTCCACTCTATTCTCCACTCACTTCCCAGTCATAGATGAGCCAGGGAGAATCTTCCCCTTCTCTTTTAAGCATATACTCATAAGTGTAAGTATCCTCAACTAGTCCATTGAGTAGTGCTTTTTTCAATTTGGCATGATAGATTACAACGAACACCATCCGGTTACCCTCAACGCCCTGCAGTATCTCGGTAAGATGCTGCAGCTCTATGAATTCAACATTGTTGCCTTCCCAGGGTAACGCTTTCTTGTCCGAAGTGACATATTTCTCCATTTCTGAGAAATTGCCCTCACTCCAGTACTTGAAATAGTCTCTCACCACCTGTTCAGGAGATGGCATGGCAGGCACTTCAAGTTCAAGAGCGCCTTCTGGAACGTAGACAAAAGATTCGCTTCCCGTGGTTTGCTTGAACTCGTTTGCGGTCGGAACATAGACAAGAGGATTCCCCTGCCAGTGAGGTTGAAGAATTCCTGAAATCACGTAGGTCTGCCCCTCAATGATCTTGGGGTATCCAGTACCCCCATACACAACGGTACCGTCAGAGAGTCTGTCTGCCTTTGCCGAAAGCGGTTGACAGAGATAAAAGACCACAAATACATGATGGGGTTCTCTCCCAGCAGAAGATACGAGCGATGTAGTCTCTCCCATTACCGCTCTGGTGTTCTCAACACCAGTTACTTTGAAAGTAGCCGAGAAGTTTGTGGTATATGTGCCTGCTCCCGTAAGAGCGATGGCAGGAACATCATTCTTGTACGGGATTTCTCCATTCTTGATCATTGTGGCCATATCATTTCCGTCCGGAACATGCCTTGTACCGATAACTCTCGGTGCACAACCTGTTGCTGCCAGAACCACTGCAAGCAGGATGCTCATGAATGCGGCTGTTACAAAACGGGATCGTGGCTTCGATGCTTTCATGTTGTATGTCTCCAACGCCGTGATGCCGATTCTAATTCCCCGACGAAGCCTGCTTGACCTGACTTGCCGTGGGAATGTAAACAAGAGGATAATCTTGCCAACCAGGCTGAAGAACTCCGGTCACATCATAGAGCCTTCCAGCGACGATCTGCGGATACCCGTCACCCTTGTACACTGTCGAACCGTCGGAAAGCTTGTTTGCCTTCTCTGACAAAGGAGTGCAGAGATAGAGAAAAATCGTGTTCCCGGGCTGTAGCTCCTCAAATGGAATAGGAGGCATAATCTCTCCTCTGACAGATCTCGTGTCGAGAACTTCCAGAACCTTCATCGTGACGGAGAAGTCTGAAGGGTACTTCCCTTCTTTCTTGAGAATTGACAGAGCAACAGTATCTCCATAAGGTGACAAAACCGTTCCTTCCACAACCGTGGTTGTTAAGTCATCTCCGACCGGAACATCAACCATTCCGACGACTCTCGGTGCACAACCTGCCGTCAGAACCACTGCAAGCAGGATGCTCATGAATGCGGCCGTTACAAAACGGGATCGCGATTTCGTTGTTCTCATAGTATGCGCCTCCAACAGCACGCTCGTCATGCTTTCGGCTGAGTCCCTCCCACTACGTCGTCGATAAGCCATATGCCGTTGACCTTCTTGAGCGTGAGCGTGATGAGAGCCTCTCCCGCATTGCCGCCGTGAGCGACGGTATCGTCCGTCATCAAGACCAGACGTCCATGCACCGTATAAGAAGCGCTATCCAGCATCTGTGTGGAGTCGATCTCAATACGGTCCGGCCACGGGCTCGACACGTATCTGCCTGGAATCCTGCTCTTGTCCTGCACGAACACCTGATACAGTCGGTCAGTAACGAGCTGCTTCAAGTTGAAGTCCACCGCGGTAATCACGTCCTGGTCGGACGTGGTGATGACGACATTCTTCAGGCGTGCCCCGAACTCGCCGACAACCTGGTAGATCGCGTTGATGTCTGCTACATTCGGGGGAGTCGTCGTGGACGGTCGAAACAACAAGTATGCGCCAACCGACATGACGAGAAGCAGAACTATGCCGACTGCGATAAATCTGACTAGTCCGTTCGTACTCATGTTATGCGCCTCCAACACGTGCCTTTCTTCAACAAGGGCGTTGGGATCGAACCTGGTCACCAGCGCCATCAGCGCGTCGTATCGGTGCGGCACGCAACGGAGAACATTCTTTCCACAATTAGTATAACGTGCTAGTTGCGTATATGACAGGCATCGATAGAGAAGAGGCGGAATTTCAGCAGTTCACTCCGCCCAAGCGTATTCCTGGAACGGGAGAGCAGCTTTTGAAGAGGGTTCTGTGTCATAGACGTGTCTCTCAGTGCCCGGAGAGACGTCGCCGTGCTGCCCTCATCAATTACACGACTCTATTTCGATATTACACAACTCAATTCCCAATTACACAACTCAATTCGATATTACACAACTCAATTCCAAATTACACAACTCTAATTGCACTCCCTATGGTTTCTGCAATTAGAGTCGTGTAATTCCGGGTCCGCAAACCCGCATGGTTGCGTAGGGCGCTCAGGATTATACGACATTTATCCTGCTGACGATTCAGACGGATTGATGACAACTTGAAGGTTGTACTCGAGTAAGAATAGCAGAAGTGTCAGTTAGAGAGAGGCATCAGCACGAATATGGCAAATCGCCAAGGAATCGGGGAATTTGGAAATTAACCAGGGTTTTGGGAAAACAACTGAGGAATCTCCGAGTGAAAGCCAGAATGTCGGCAACGTAAGTTGGCAACTGGCATGGTTGGCAGTCTTGTCTGATTCCTCTGTTGGTCGCCTTCGATGCCTAGCGCTTCTGCAGGTGCAGGGTCTCGCTCTTGCCATTCCATGTGATGATCAGGGATATGCCGTCATCGATGTCTCGTCCGGCAGAGAAGAACCCCGCGTTATCCATCACCCAAGGATTGAATGGTCCTTTCGCGGATACTACCCCTCTGCCAGTCGGAGAGATGATCTCGCACCTGACTGCCGAGGGTCCGTCGGGAGTTCCCGTCCACCATACCTTCAGCTTGTCCAAGGAGGTTGCATGCCAACTGTCATTCAAGAGGACTATCTCTGTGGAATCCTCCGCTTTCCAATGCTCACAGGAACCGACCAGCGTGGCGGTTCCTGGTCGCAAGAGCAACAAGTAGTGGAGACTCATGACAACGACCATGGACAACACAGACGCCAGGATAATGAATACTGCCAGTCTTCTAATCTTCACAAGACGCTCTAACAGGAATTCTGACACAACGTAGTAGATTGGAAGCCAGACGCCAACGCTGTCAACATGTCGTTTTCTGATTATCTAGAATCTGCCCGAGTGCCTTGAGAAAGCCATCCGGATCCATGGGTGAGATGCCGTACTTCATCCCCGACTTGGTTTTGATCAGGATGACGTCTTTGTGGAGATGCGTGGAATACATGCTGATGGTGCCTTCGTCGGCATATATAAGATCAAGGGCACCAGCCTTGGGGAATCCACCACTCGAGAATATGTCATCCCTTAGGTTCTTGCGAGTGACGCTATCAATGCTGGCATATGGAATCCTAGTCTTCCATTGGCCACCAAGAATGAGGGACAATCCGTCGTCCCGAAGCTCGTAACGCATGCGAGGAAGGAAATGGATGACCATGAGTTCGGATACTATCTCATATAGGAAGACCGCAAACGCAGGTATGAGCAAGAAAGTGACCATGATCCGTATTGGCGGATCTGACAAGGTGGTGAGAACAAGGCTTGCGAGGACCGCGATCATAACGAGCGACACAAGCACTATGGCAATGCGGCCTGCACAATAACGACGCGACTGTTTGTCCGCGTAGAATACCTGCACGTTATCGTCTTGGCTATTATTGGCAACCATGAGGCTCATACAGGCGTTCAGCATCCAACTTCTCGTCTCCAATATCGCGCGGAACCACACCTCCATATGGTTTGTGGTTAAGATACGTATCTTTTGACGCTGAGAAGACGGAGTTCTTCCTGATGACGTCTTCTTTGTCGTCGACGGAAAGGTAGTCGTTCTCAGGGTCGTCTGTACGCCCGGCTCTATCACGTTTCGCAATCGATGTAAGCAACGCGGCGATGACAATAGCTGCTGCTATCAAGAGTATGGGCCACCAGATCATGTCTGCCTCCTTCGCTGCTCAAACGGTCACTCGACACGATTCCCGTTCAGTTACTGCCAATCGCTAGACGATGTAGGCGTAGATCGCCGAAACGATGGCCCACACGATGATTGCAGCGACAAAGGAGAAAACAGCTCTGTAGAAGGTTCTCGGATTCTTGACACCGGGGATGAATCGTGCGAAGTAGAAGGTAAAGAACGCTCCGATGATGATATCCCCGATCCCGCCCACGGTATTTACCTTGTGCCATGTGGCTGCATCGCGGAACACATGACCGGCTCTAATGCCGAGGGAGGTACCTGCATGGCTGCAGATCATCAGGATACCCAAGACTACAACAGTGATGCCCATGATGAGAAGAAGAATGACAGCGGCTTGCGAAGTGCCAGCGTTCTGGTTGGTTGGCACGGTTGTGGCACCCGGTTGTGCAAGAACCTTCTCGAGAAGATTCTTGGAATAGAAGTAAAGGTAGACGCCCATGAGGACAACGACAGCCAGCAAGCCAAACCCCAGATATCCCCCGCCTATCTCCGGAGGCGTACCAGTAAAGTAGAAAAGAAGGCTCACAACGCTTATGACAGGTCCAAGAATGTACATGATCTGAGCGCACTTCTGATTCGTCTTCCTCCACACCTCAGGATCAGCATACGTTGCTGGTAACCTGACTCCCAACACGGCATTCGGTTTCGACCTGGCCGACAAATAACCGAGGACAACAAATAGCAGTCCAACAAGCGCCATGATCAGATAGTCGTTCATCAGAGTAACCCTCCCCCAAGAAGAAGAACCTTGAAGAACCAGCGAACTCGAGCTTCGGACACCAAAGTCGCTAGCGTGCCGTATCCGTACGACTCGCAGCAGAGACTATTGTCTCTACTACAAGTATAACGCGGTAGCGATGTCTCGAGTAATCAGACGATAGAACAGTCTGCAGACGCCGATTGAGTGAGACTGGCATCGTCACCTCAGACCCTGATGCAATCTACTGTGTTGGCGAAATGATGCAACTACTATCTCTGACTCCAACTGAAAGCCCGACAAGGGAGAGGTCAAACGGCGTGATCCTCGGAATGCTTCAGAGCAGCAGTGCCGCTACTACCGCAGACGCTGTCGAAATCAATCGCGGAGGCATCAGAGCAGCTGGACTCGCCTGTGCGACCGTCGCCGATTCCACGACTCTATTTACTGATTCCACGACTAATTTACCGATTCCACGACTCTAATTGCCGCAACCAATGGTTTCTGCAATTAGAGTCGTGTAATTCCGGGTCCGCAAACCCGCATGGTTCCGTAGGGCATTCAGGATTACACGACATTACTACACGACCGGAGTGATGACCATTCAGACAAATTGATGACGGGCGGAGAGCCATTTTCGGCTGGAAATGGCAGAAACGTCGGTCAGATAGCAGCGTCACCACGAATCCGGCAAATCGCCAAGGAACCGGGGAATTTGGAAATCAACCCGGGTTTCCGGAGATCAATCCGGAAAACAAAGGACGAGACGTGCGGTGATCAAATGCTCGTCGGACGGTCGCCGCGCTGTGATGCTAGACCTGTTCCCCGTGTCAAACCACAGACCAGGCTCTTTGGGAGCACGCCTCCTGCCCATTTCCACGCTCTCGACGGTAGTACGACGTACAAGGTACTCAAGACAACCCACAACCAGAAGACCCGCATGGCAAGAAGCTGGGGCGTGACGTAGACTAGTTGCAAGCGTCCGGATATGAAGGTATGCGGAGAAACAAAGCCACAGGAGCCGTAGTCAATTTCCGCAGCAAGCTCACAACATGCTTGTCCAGTCTTGTTGTCCGCGTATATGGACAAGTCCGCTGTACCTACTCGCGGCCGATCGTCGCTGTTGCACCCAAGAGGTGTATCTCCGACTCGAGCCTGGTTAGTCCTTTCATGATCGCATCGATTGAGGGTTTACTCCCAAAGAGCATATCCTGCATATTGAGATAATCCTCTGCAAGTTGCGCTACAATTGCACCCGACGGTATGAGACTTATCTTCTCCAGCGTAGCATCTTCGTATCGCGCCCACGCCACATAGTAAAACTGCCGGTTGAAGGAAGCTACCGTTTTGAGTAGTTCCACATCTGCAAAAGCATCATCCTTCGTCGAAGTCTGCGAGAGCATGTACACATCGTAGTAGTGCCGCGCATATCTCGCAGGAATCTTCCCATTAACTCGGTGAGCTTCCCTGTGAAGGATGACAGCTTTTTCCCAGAACGTTCTCTTTGCTTGTACTGTCCGAATATCTGTTCCAGTTTGCAGGAACTTGTTTGGGAAATGCTCAGCAACGTACGGTTCAATTGTCTTGTTTTCAAGCGGAGTCCATGCAGCCAGCGCCCCGATCTCGAGTCGTATGACTGGGACGAGATTTGAATCGTCGAACAGGTGCGGATAGGGAATGCAAATCGTCTTTCTGTCGACGGTATCGATGTAAAGACCAATTGGTTCTGCAACATACTTCTCTGTAAGCCTTTCGAGACTCGGCAGCAGAGATCTGGCCAGGTACTCCTCAGTTTTCGCGTTGATCTCGTTGTTGAAGAGCATTTGCTGCGTGTTCGATCTTCTGGCACATGGTTCGTCGATAGAATATCCCAGTAATCGCCAATCAAGGATCAAGTCTATGTCTTCGGAAAAACGTTGTATGGCGTGATATCCCTTGGACAGGCTTGTTCCTCCTTTGAAACAGAAACGTTCCGCGTCCTGGTTCCGATGGAAAAGGAGGTCCAGAAAGAAGCACACCCAGAAGTCCTTCTCGACGGCCGAGCCAGGAATGCCCATTTCCTTGGCCGTTTCGTCGAAGAGCAGTCTCCGGTTAAGCTGGCTCTCCCTTACTATTTGGTACATGTCACCGCCAAGATCCTCCTGACTTCTTCAAAAATCCAGACTCGACTCGTCATGGATTCCCGAAGTATCCTTTTCTTTTCGGAATCAGACAGCAAGCTGGCTATTTGCGTTCTTGTGGAATCATTCATGCCTGCCTTCCCGATAGCCTTGATCGCCTCAATTATCAGCGCGTCTTTGGAGGACATCCCGTCTATCTCTCTCGGTGGCACATGTTTGAAATAGATGCTGATCTTCCCAAGCTTGAATTCCTTGTTGATTCCGTTGCTGACGAAGTGATATTCCATCGGAACTTGCGTTGACAGCCCTAATGCGTTCAGAGCGGTGTTTCCACTCGGAACAATTGTCCAATGGTTCTTCTCGGCTATCTTCTTGGCCACATCGAGGGGAGAAGCATCTACCTGCCTTTCCAAGAAGCGGCTATAATAGGGGCTCTCGTAGACGCCCTTGTTCACACGCAGCAGCTTTCCTTCGGAGACCAGTCTCAAAACAGTCTTCTTCACGCTCTCGTAGTTGCCGCCGTCAAGATAGAAATCTGTCAGCGTGTAAACACGTTGCTTGGGATTGCGGTTCATGTGGTTCTGAATTCTCTGCTTGATAGTATCTGGTCTCATCATCTCACCTCGTCCCTATTATTGTATAGTAATAGGGACAGAATACAATCACAATTGGCAACTTCTGTAACAGGTGTCCTTCTGTGGACTGAGCGCCACTGGTCGGCAACGCGTTCGCTCGCAATGTCAAACAGTGGAGGCTTCCACTGTCCCTATTGTTATGTATAAATAGGGACAAGAAACGTTGGCAGTAGACGCGCAGAATTCACATGACAGCAATGGACGTCTCGAGAGCAAGACCACGATTGCCAGGACTCATGAGTACTGATGGACATAGACCGCGTGCCCGCTAGAAAGCCTTGACTGATCAGCGAAACCCCACACCTTCTTCGAGCGTGTCTTTCAGGGCATCTTCTGCATAGGAACGGAGACTTCTTGTATTGAGGTTTCTCTTCCGGCTGATTTCGGAGAGTCTTGCTAACCCTCAGCACATTTGCGCTGGCGCCCAGATTACACGACTCTATTTACCGATTACACGACTCAATGTCAGATTACACGACTTAATGTCAAATGTCACGACTAATTGTCGAATGTCACGACTCTAATTGCCGCAACCAACGGACACAATCCCCGCTCTTGACGTTGTGTAACGGTGGGTATACTGTAACGAGAGTTACATGTATCACAGGAGAGGTGTTGTGTGGAAAACGCAGGTGAGGTGAACGCGCCGGTGGAGATGGGACACGGGAAGCCGCAGCGCAAGTTCTTCGGGCTGAGCCAGAACGTCTTCGTCTTTGGCTTCGTGTCGATGCTGACGGACTTCAGCAGCGAAGTGACGGTCAAGATCCTGCCGCTGTTCCTGGCCAATGCGCTTGGCGTCAAGCCGGCGATCATCGGGTTCATCGAGGGACTGGCGGAGTCTACGGCCACGATCCTGAAGTGGGTCTTCGGCTGGCTGTCTGACAGGATGAAGAAGCGCAAGTGGCTGGCATTCAGCGGCTACGCCATCTCCAACGTCACGAAACCGCTGCTCTATTTCGTCAGTTCTTGGCCCTTTGCCGCATTCCTGCGCTTCGCCGACCGAACCGGCAAGGGAGTCCGATCGTCTCCCAAGGATGCTCTGCTGGCCGACTCATCCGAGAAGAAGAAGATGGGCCGCTCCTTTGGGTACGGTCGCTCCATGGACACGCTCGGGTCCGTCTTCGGCATGCTGGCTGCGGCCGGCATGGTTGCCGTCAGCGGTTCTGCGGCGGCGATGACGCTGACGCGCTCGGTCTATCCGAAGCTGATCATCATGGTAAGCATTCCCGCCGTTCTGGCTCTTCCCCTGATTGCCGCCTTCGTGCGTGAGAACGCCCCGCGGACCGGGAATCCGCGGATGCTGAACCTTTCGCTCTCTGGATTCGATTGGCGCTTCAAGACGTTCCTGGTCATCATCGTCGTTTTCACCTTGGGCAACAGCAGCGACGCATTCCTCATGCTCAAAGCTCAGAGGGCCGGTCTGGATATCGTGCAGATCTTCCTCATGCTGGCCATGTGGAAGGGCGTGACGTCGGCATTGTCTATCCCCGCCGGCATCGTGTCGGACCGGATTGGGCGCAACCGCGTCATTCGCGCTGGCTGGCTGGTGTATGCTCTCGTGTACCTGGGCTTCGCGTTCGCCAGGCAGGGCTGGCAGGTATGGGCGCTGTATGCCCTGTACGGCGTCTACTACGCCATGACGGACGGTGTCGCGAGCGCGCTGGTCGCCGACCTCGTCCCGCAATCCGAGAAGCGCGGCACCGCCTTCGGCCTGTACAATGCCGCCGTGGGAGTCAGTGCCTTGCCTGCCAGTGTCATTGCAGGCATCCTGTGGCAACGCATCAACCCGAGTGCCCCTTTCATCTTCGGGTCCATCCTGGCGTTCGTGGCCATGATTGCCCTCACGGTCCTGATGCGAGCCAGTGGAAGGTTCGAGCCGTCGGCGACAGCATGAAGACCTGGCTGACTATCACGTACAAGGTCCCTGCAGAGCCCTCGCGCACACGCGTGTATCTGTGGAGGAAGCTGAAGGAGCTGGGCGCGGTCTACGTCCAGCAGGGGGCTGCCGTCCTGCCGATGACGGAGACCCTCCTCGCGCAGGTGCTCGCTCTCAAAGCCGAGGTGGTATCCAGCGGGGGTGAGGTTCTCGTCGGGAGGATGGAGTTCATCGATGAAGAAGACGAAGCTCGTGTGATTGCTGCGTTTCAACTGCAGCGCGACGGAGATTACGATGAGATCGTGGAGCAGTGCGAACGCCTGGTGTATGAGCTGGACCGCGAGACCGAGAAAGAGAAGTTCACATACGCTGAGATCGAGGAAAACGAGACAGAGTTGACTCGGATCCACAAGTGGATGGAGCGTATCGCTGTGCGGGACTGGTTTGCAGCTGCCGGCCATGCGCGCGCGGAGCAGGCAATCGACGATGCCGAGAAACGCTCAGGCACCTACACGGAAGAAGTCGAGCGCCGCCTAGGTCATGCTATCGACGTCAACCTTCCACACAACGCGCACTCCTGAAGGCGGGCGGCAGGAAATGCAGAAACCCCTGACCTCATGTGGACGGGGCTTCAGTGTTGTCAGTGTCCAGAGCGTCTATTTCTCGGTGTAGCCGCCATTCGCAACCCATGCGTCATATCCGCCTACCAGACGGTTGATGACGCTGAAGGAGCTTGTCAGTAGCATCTGGGCAGCTTTCTTGCTGGATTCCTCATCGTGACTGTAGACAACATAGTGCTTGCTGGCACTGAGCGTGAAGTTGCCATTGATGATCTCCTGCAGCTTGTCCAGCGGCGTATCGAGTGCGCCTACGATGTGCCCCTCAGCCCATTTGCCCGATACGTCGATGATGATGAGATCGCGGTCTGTTTGGATAAGTTCTTCGACCTTCTTGGCATCAACCTCGACAATCGTTCCGTTTGTGTCGCCTGTTGTATCCAGGCCTGGGTCGGTTGTCACAGGCTGCTTGGGAGCTCCGCACCCCGCCAGGCCGACGACGATCACCAAGAGTGCCACTACAAGAAGTACCTTCTTCATTCGCATCTCCTTCTCTCTCGAACTCGATGGATCGAGACCAGATCGCCGTTCATCGGCCGAGGCTGTGGCAAGCGTTCTGCTCTCGTATGTTGGTTGAAGGATAGGGTATCGTGAGATTTCTACAAGGGCAAATGCGAACGAACGCCGGGCGGGTTTGTCATGCCAGGCCCGCCGGGAGTGGTCCGTGGAGGGGTCGACCCTCCATAGAGGCTATTTGCGCGAGAACCCCATGGGACCAATGAGGTCCCCCAGCTTCCAGTACTGACCGCTTACGTAGCAGACTGGATCCAGGGCGCGCCCGCCTGTCTGAACACGCTCTTCCAGGTGGACGGCGACGACCTCGCCGATGAACATGTCATGGCTGCCCAGGTGAAGGGTCTGGCGCACGACACACTCGATGTTGATGGGGCACTCTCCCACGAGAGGCACGGCTGTGGCCGTTCCCTGCTCACGGGTGAGGGCACTCAGCTTCCACTTGTCGGTATCTCGGCCGGATACGCTGCCGCAGAGGTCCAGGGCGCGTACATGGGCCGTGTCTATAACGTTGACGACGAATGCACCACCCTCGACGATGAAGTGGTGCAGCCAGCGTTCCGGGCGAACACTGATGCTGATCATCGGAGGTTCGGAACAGATGGTCCCGACCCAGGCGAGGGTCGTAACGGCAGACGATTCCATCGTGCCCGCAGTCACGAGGACAGCGGGGACGGGTGTAAGTGCTGTCGATGGTGCCTTG
>JAPLGL010000142.1 GCA_026390155.1 Caldisericota bacterium | reverse complement strand
ACGTTCGCCAGAAGGGCAACAGGGGCAAGGATGTGAAATGTTGATACAGCAAGTGCGGCCGCGGGGAGAGATGCTCCGGTGGTCGAACAGAGAGACGAGAAGAGTCCTCGGGCCAGCCGGCCATTGACGCGAACAAGATGTGACAGGGGCTCGCCGATGAAGCTCAGGCCCGCGACTGAGGCAAACGACAACTGCAGGCCGATATCGAAAACAGAGGCCGGATCAAAGGCCGTAAGAATGAGTGCAGCCCAGGACAGAGATGCGAGCCGGCTCGAGTGTCCGCCAGAGAAATGGGTTACGGTGAGGACGCACAGCATGACGAACGCTCGATCTGCACTCAGAGGAAAATCGATGAATGCCAGGTAGACGAGGGTGGCGACGAGAGGAGCGATGGTCTTGCCAATACTGCTCCTGGAGAACATCAGACCAAGCAGTACAGACATCACAGCAAAAACCAGTGAGAGGTGCAGGCCGGAAATAGCAAGCAGATGGCTCGTACCGGTGATCGAGAAGAGGTGGCGGTCGGCTGTTCCGAAGAGTCGGCGATGCAAGAGGAGTTCTTCGAGGAATCCGAATGCCTTGTAACTCAACAGCGGGCGGGCGCGGAGCTCAACGAAGTCTCGTGCCCGTCCCGTCAAGCGGCCCCACCATGAAGCAAGAGAGCGGCTGGGCAGAGTCTGGACGTCTCGTGCGAGAAACAATCCCGCGGGTGACGGACCGGGACGATCTTCGCCCGGGTTGAGAGCGGAACTGGCCGTGCCCATCTTTCCCAGGACGCGTACCCGTTGACCAAATGTTGGCCCGGTGCGGCGATCGGGCAGCTGGACCTGAATGGTGACCGGCCTCTCGATGGCGACATCGTTCGACGTCACTGCCGACAGCTCAAATACTGTACCTCCGGTGCTTCGCACAACAGAGGGTGTCGTGACCATACCTGTAACGACAGAGGTGTCGGGGCGGAGCTGTCCGGATGAGGAAGAAGCAACAGCTTGCCTTGTCATGGCAAACGATGGCCAGAAGAGAGAGAGCGCGACTAGGAGGCGGATGAGATTGAGCCGCGGATTCCGAGTCTGTACGATGTAGACTGACCCCAAGCCAGCTAGAACAACAAAGATGACTATTGGCATGTATCCCATAGCTTCAGCCGATAATGCTCCGGCTACGACCGTCAGGGCTACGAGCGTGACGAGTCGCAGTCTTATCACGCCGGCTACAGGGTGATGAGAGATTTCAGGTCTTCGTAGGTTTTGGTGCCGATACCCGTGACGTTCTGAAGGTCCTCAAGATGCTTGAACAAGCCATGCTGTGCACGGTAGTCCAGGATTGCCTGTGCCTTGACTGGACCGATACCGGGAAGCGCGTCGAGTTCAGCCAGGGTCCCGTGGTTGATGCTGACGCGTGCACGGGCGGTGGATGCGGATGACGTGGGAGTCGAAGCCGCAGAGGCACCGTCCGCTGACTTGACGGGAACGATGACTTGTTCACCATCCTCGAGGCGGGCTGCCAGGTTCACCGCAATGAGGTCTGCTTCGTTGGCAGCTCCTCCAGCAGCCGCGAGTGCGTCGCGGACGATGGAGCCTTCCGGCAGGGCATAGACATCTGGATGAAGGACAGCACCAGTCACATACACCTTGAAGGAAACAGGGGCAGTCGGCGTAATCTCTCTGCTCGAAGGGTCTTCGATAATCTGCGGGAGCGGGTCGGGCGTTGGTTTGATGAAGCGCGAGCCAACGAAAAGCCCTGCGCCCATTCCCAAGGCGAGAACAGCGACGATCAGGACGACTATCTGACGCTTTGACAGTTTTTCCATTGTGGTGGAGGCTCGCTTGTGATCGAGCATATGGCCTCCCGCCTCCTTCGCTGGCGTCGAATGATTTCTGCTCCTAGTGGGAGCCTCCCATGACTGCGAGAAGATCATAAAGCTCGAGAAAGTCGGTGACCATGTCTTCGGTTTGCTGAGGGATTGGAGTTTCAATGATCTTGACCAGAGTTCCTGTCGGGATCATTGAGAAGGCCCTGGTCACGTCGGCATTCTCATGCCGTATACACCCGTGCGATACGTCCTTGCCGATGCTGAATGGATCGTTTGTTCCGTGCAACCCGTAGGAAGGAAGCGAAATGCCGATCCAGCGAACCCCCAGGCCGTTCGCTTTGTCGCGAAGGTACGGAGCGTACACCTTTCCTTCCCAGTGCCAGTTTGGGTCGGCTTGCTTTTCCGTGACCTTGTACGTGCCGACGGGTGTGGCGCTATCGTCGATGGTTCCGGTCGCGTCTGGGAATGTCAGAGTGCCACCTGCAGTTCTCAGGAGCGTGACGTGGAATGACTTGTCGACGAGTACCTCACTGGCCGTGGCGCCTCGTGCTGACGGCATGGCCATGACGCCAAGAGCTACTGCGAGGACCAGCATATAGACGAGCCAACGACGGTAGCATCTCATGTGGACTCCTATTATAGACAGCATTGACGTGATGGCAACGGCGGCGGCATGGCAAGCAAAGCGGAAGGGCCCCTTTCGGGGCCCGTAATGTCGCAAAGATGCTTCAACAGCAGAAGAAACAGCAACGTATCTTGTCGAGTGGTGCGGGGAGAGGGAGTTGAACCCTCACGACCTTGCGATCACTAGGACCTGAACCTAGCGCGTCTGCCATTTCGCCACCCCCGCCTGAAGGGCTTGAGACTAGCGCTCCAGAATGACCGGGATGACG
>JAPLGL010000020.1 GCA_026390155.1 Caldisericota bacterium | reverse complement strand
TGTCTTCGTCGCTCAGCGGCTGCGCCTGCCCCGCTGGTCGAGTGACATTGTCCAACTCCATGGTTTCCTCCCCGATCGTTTTTTTCCGAAGCACTCTCGCCAGTAAGAGAGACTGGTCCTACTTTGTCTCCACAGTCTCCGGGGCCTTCTTCAAGTAAACGAACCAATAGATGATGCCGACGAAGAATGCACCACCGATGATATTGCCAATGGTCACAGGAATCAGGTTCTTCGTCCAGAGAGTCGCCCAGTTCAGTCCTGCATAGTCTGCGAGGGTCTTGCCTGTTGCCTCGACAACCTTGGGAACGGACTTGAGCAGGATGCCGTAAGGAATGAAGAACATGTTTGCGACAGAGTGTTCAAAACCCGAGGCAACAAATGCCATGACCGGGAAGAAGACGGCGAACAGCTTTCCAATGACGTCTTTTGAGGATGTTGCCATCCATACCGCCAGGCACACAAGCCAGTTGCAGAGAACGCCTCTGACAAGTCCCTGAACGAACGTAAGACCGACCTTGCTTCCCGCGATCTTGAGTGCTGCGGCTCCGACAAGGTTGCCATTCATGCTCCAGAGACCAGACCAGTACAGAAGAAGAGCAATCAGGACAGAGCCAATCAGGTTGCCAAGGTAGACTGCAATCCATGTCTTCAGAAGTTCTCCCCACCGGACTTTCTTCTCCAGCGCCGAAATGACAATCAGGTTGTCACCTGTGAAAAGCTCGGCCCCTGCAACCACCACGAGCATGAGTCCCACGCTGAACACGGCTCCAGCAATGAACTTGGTGAAGCCAAACCCAAGGGTCGCATCGGAACCAACGATAATTGACAACTGTGCACCGAACGCAATGAAGGCTCCCGCAAGGATCGCGAGAACGAAGAACTTCTTCATCGGCGTCCTGCATTTGCCCTGACAGACATCTCCCAGCTTCTCGGCAATTTGAGGCGGTGTGAACATCGGCAGATCCATTTGTTCCTCCCAGTTCAGATTTTGTTAATCCTGCATGCTGCAACTTTGAACTCTGGTATCTTGGCTACCGGATCAAGAGCCGCATTTGTCAAGAGATTCGCACTTGCCTCACGGAAATGGAAACTGATGAAGACGACTCCCTGCATGGGCTTGTCGGAAATTCGTGTCTCGACGTCGATGCTGCCTCTTCTGGTCGAGACCCTCACCATTTCGCCTTGTTCGATATGAAGTTCCTCTGCATCTTCCTTGCTGACCTCAACGTAGTTCCTCGGAACGAACGTGTTAAGCACTTTGACTCTCCTTGATTCCTGCCCTGAGTGGTAGTGGTAGAGAATCCTTCCAGTCGTAAGGAGTATCGGGTATTCCGAATCCGGAAGCTCCCTGGCCTCGATGTACTCGACAGGGCTCACGAGGGCCTTTCCACTCGGCCTCTTGAAGGCTCCGCCATAGTGAAGGATCTTCGTTCCGGCATGATCGTCAGTGGGGCAGGGCCACTGCAGCCCCGCCTTCTCAAGACGCCAATGGTGGATACCTCCGTACGCTGGAACAAGGCTTGCCACCTCGTCCATGATAGCCCCGGCATTCCTGTACGTCATGGAGTAGCCCATCTTTGCTGAAACAAGCGAGACGATCTCCCAGTCGAGCTTTGCATCGTCTGGCATCTCCCGAGCCGGTCTCAGCAGCTGGACTCTTCGTTCGGTGTTGGTAAATGTCCCTTCCTTTTCATAGGCGGCCGCGGATGGGAAAACGACGTCTGCCAGCTCTGCGGTCTCCGAGAGAAAGATCTCCTGAACGGCGAGGAAATCGAGCGCTTCCAGTCCCTTCCTCACATGAGTGATGTCGGGTTCTGTCATGAGGGGGTTCTCTCCCATCGAATAGATGGCCTTGAGATGCCCTGCGAGGGCTGCATCTCCAAATTCCGTCACGGGAAGCCCTGGCTTGTCCGACAACTTGACGCCCCATGCTTTTTCGAACTTCTCTCTGGCAGCAGGATCGGCTACTTTCTGATAGCCCGGGTAAACATCGGGAAGGGCTCCCATGTCACAGGCTCCCTGAACGTTCGCCTGTCCCCTCAGTGGATTGATACCGTTCCCTTCTCTGCCAATGTGCCCTGTGACAAGAGCAAGGTTCGCGATGCTGAGAACGTTGTCCGTACCGACCGAGTGCTGCGTGATGCCCATGGTGTAAAAAATCGTGGCATTGACGGCAGAAGCATACGCCACAGCAGCTTCCTTGATCAGCTCCTTGTCGACACGCGTCAGTCGAGATACCATGTCCAGGTCATACTTCGAAACGACCTTGACGAACTCCTCATATCCTTCTGTATGTGCCTCGATGAATTCCTTGTTGACAAGCCCGCTGTCCACCATGATCTTCATCATACCGTTGAGGAGCGCAACGTCGGTCCCCGGGAAGTGCTGAATGAAGATGTCGGCCACCTTTGCAAGATCTGTCCTTCGCGGGTCGCACACAATGAGCTTTGCGCCACGCTTCTTCTTGTTCTCTTTCACAAACTGCGCAATCACCGGGTGGGTCTCTGTCATGTTCGAACCGATGACGAACATCACATCCACATTCTTGATGTCGTCAACCGGGTTCGTTGCAGCAGCAGCGCCGAGCGCCTTACCCAGCCCCGCGATGGTGGAGGCATGGCATAGTCTCGCACAATTGTCCACGTTGTTCGTGCCAATGGCTGCGCGGGCAAATTTCTCCACAGCGAAGTTGTCCTCATTTGTGCATCTGGAGGAGCCAAGCACGCCGATAGCATCAGGTCCATACTTGTCCTTGATCTCCTGCAGCTTCGTTGCCGTGTACGCAATAGCCTCTTCCCACGTGGCCTCCCTGAACTTCCCGTTCTCCTTGATGAGGGGCTTCGTGAGTCTCTCCTTGCTGTTCACATACTCGTAGCCATACCGTCCCTTAACGCACAGTCTTCCCTTGTTGGGCAAGGCGTCGTCAATTCCTCGTGCCATGACAAGACCGTTCTTCTTGTCTTTGTACAGGGAGATACCGCAGCCCGTTCCACAATAGGCGCAGATGGTGTCGGTCTTCTCGAGGTTGAAGATCTTGCCCTTGCCGACGCGAGGCTTTTCAACCAGTGCTCCAACAGGGCAAGCCTGCACGCATGCGCCGCAGAACTGGCAGTCGGTCCCCTCCAGAGGAACGTTGAATGGGGTCGCCACAACAGACCCGGAACCCCTCATGGCCACACCAATCGCTTCGACCAGTGCCTGGTTCTCGCACGCGTCCACGCAACGTCTGCAGAGAATGCACTTCTGCGGGTCGAACTGGATAAATGGATTTGTGTCCCACGCGGTTTCCTTTGAGCTCTCAAATGCCTCTTTCTCAACAAGGAACTCGCTCTTCTTGATGCCGAACTGGTAGGCGAGCTCCTGCAGCTCGCAATCTCCGTCTGCATCGCAAGTCATACAGTCCAGTGGGTGATGCGCAAGTGCAAGTTCGAGGTTGGTCTGCCGTGCGTCATGAATGACAGAAGAATCTGTCGTAATCTCAATGCCATCAGTGACTTTGGTTACACAAGCCCTCTGAAGGGTTCTGGCTTTCTTGACCTCGACGACGCACATTCCGCAAGCACCATCCTCGGCAATGCCTTCGAGGTAACAGAGAGTGGGGATATCATATCCGGTGCTTTTGCAAGCATCCAGGATCGTCATTCCCATAGGAAACTGATAGTCCTTCCCGTCGATTTTTGCATTGATCAATTTCTCACTCATCATGAATTCCCCCCCGGGTGAATTACTCTTTGAGAATGGCACCGAAACGGCAGACTTCATAGCACGAGCCACACTTGATGCATTTGTCCTGATCGACAACATGGACTTTCTTCACCTCGCCGGCAATAGCCTGGACAGGGCATTGGCGGGCGCACGCAGTACAGCCAACGCACTTGTCCGGATTGACCCTGTAGGTAAGAAGATGCTTGCAGACATGTGTCGGACACTTCTTGTCTTCAATGTGTGCACGGTACTCATCCTCAAAAAAGCGAATGGTCGAAAGGACCGGATTGGGTGCTGTCTGCCCCAGCCCACAGAGTGAAGTAAGCTGAAGGACCTTCCCCAGACTCTTCAGTTTCTCGATGTCGCTGGCCTGGCCTTTGCCATCCGTAATGCGCTGCATGATCCGGTACATCTGTCTCGTCCCTTCGCGACAAGGAGTGCACTTGCCGCAGGACTCGTCAACAGTGAACTCCAGATAGAACTTTGCCACGTCGACCATGCAGTTGTCCTCGTCGAGGACGATGAGACCGCCGGAACCCATGATCGTCCCAATCTCCTTGACTGAATCGAAATCGATGGGCATGTCAAGGTAGCCGGCGGTAATGATGCCTCCAGAAGGTCCTCCCGTCTGGGCACCCTTGAACTTCTTGCCGTCAGGGATACCGCCACCAACGTCGAAGATCAGCTCACGAAGCGTCGTACCCATCGGAACCTCGACGAGTCCGGTGTTCTGGACTTTGCCAGCCAGGGCGAAGACTTTGGTGCCGGGACTGTTGGTTGTTCCAACACTGCGAAACCAGTCTGCACCATTGATCAGGATGGGGGCGATGTTCGCGTAGGTCTCCACATTGTTGATGAGCGTCGGCTTGCCCCACAGCCCCGCCTGAGCCGGGAATGGAGGCTTCAGACTGGGCATCCCCCTCTTCCCTTCGATGGACCGGAGGAGTGCGGTCTCCTCGCCGCAGACAAATGCCCCTGCGCCGATGCGAATCTCTATGTCAAAGTCGAAGCCGCTGCCAAGGATGTTCTGTCCAAGGAACCCGTACTCACGAGCCTTCTTGAGGGCGTGGTCAAAACGCTCTACGGCAAGTGGATACTCCGCACGCACATACATATAGCCAGTTGCAGCGCCGATAGCATATCCGGCGATGACCATCGACTCGATGATCGAGTGTGGATCGCCTTCGAGCACGCTCCGGTCCATGAAAGCACCTGGATCCCCTTCATCACCATTGCAGACGACGTACTTCGGAGACCCCGTTGCTTCTTGTGCTGCCTTCCACTTGATCCCGGTCGGAAATCCCGCTCCGCCGCGTCCGCGCAACCCAGAATCCTGAACGATCTTGATAATTTCGTCCTGGCTCATCTCCAGGGCTTTGCCAAGACCAAAATAGCCATCACGGGCAATGAACTCTTCGATCGAGAGTGGATCTATCGCGCCACAGTTGCGCAGAACGCGCTTCACCTGTCGTGTGTAGAAGGGAATCTCCTCACTTGTCTGAGCCCTTTCTTCGCTCGTTGGTCCATGATACAGCAACTCAGGCACAGTGCGCCCCTTGACGAGATGCTCACTGACGATGAGGCCTGCATTCCGTACACTGACCTTCTGGTAGAACGTCCCTTCCGGGTAGACAACAACGATCGGACCCAGGTCGCATGCTCCCATGCAGCCCGTTTCGATAATCTGGATCTCATCCTGGATGCCGTTCTTCGCCAGCTCTTCGACAAGCACGTCCTTGACGCTCTTTTCACCACTTGTAATGCAGGCGCCACCCGCACAGATCAACAGCTGATTTCGTATCATTGCGTTTTCCCGTCTCCCTTTCCGGCTAGATGTTCCCCCGTTTGATGACCAATTCCGCGACGACCTGACCGCCTTGGATGTGCTCGCGGACGATTCGGCGGGCATTCGCCTCGTCGACGTCTCCATAGATGACACTGGGCTGGTCTTTCATCGATACTTCGACAGTCGGTTCCCTGTCGCACAGACCCATGCAGCCAGACTGCACCACCTGGACATCATGGATGTCGGCTTTCTCCAGTTCCTCAATGACGGCCATCAGAGCGTCCTTGGCTCCTGCAGCAATCCCGCACGTACCCATGGCAACGACAACCTTGCCCCGTTCCTTGGCCTGGCGAAGATCCATCGCCTTCAGGGTCTGTTCTTTGATGCGCTTCAGTTCTTCCAGTGACTTCATCGTCTCCTCCTCTGTTTTCAGGGCTATGCGTATTTGTTCAGCAACGTGATGACTTTGTCAGGCGTGATGCGGCCATACGTATCTTTGTCGATGACGATGACGGGTGCAAGGCCACAAGCTCCCACACAGCGCACCAGGTCGAGCGTGAAACGCCCGTCCGGCGAGGTCTCCCCGGCCTTGATGCCCAACGTCTTCATGACCCTTTCATACACGGTGCTGCCACCGCGGACGTAGCATGCAGTCCCCAGGCACACGCTCACCGTGTGTCGTCCCTTTGGAACACGGCTGAAAAAGTGGTAGAACGTCACGACACCGTACACGGTCGAACGTGGCACGCTCAGCCTTGTCGATATGTGGTCGAGCACATCGTCCGGGAGATAGCCAAAGATCTCCTGGGCCCGGTGCATGACGTTGATGAGGCTTCCCTGTTGTTTTGCCTTCTCGTTGATGTAGGTGTCAAGTTCGTCAAACTGTCCCTTCAGTTCTGGGTTCTCTTTCAATCGATCTTCCAGGTTCATCCGCATACACGTTCCTCCTCTGTCGACTTTTCGCCCGCACGCATCATCAGCCGTGCCATAATGAGATCATCCGGCGTGTTCACGTTGAAGAAAGACAGTAACCGTTTGTCGTATTGTTCGCAGTAGGCCCGGTCAATGAAGCCGATGTGCAACGACTCATTGCGAAAGAGTTCCCGAACAGAACGAATCCCCGATGCCAGCAATTCGGCTGCAATCTTGGTGACCCGAGAAGAGTAGATGGCGAACAACGGCTCAAGAAGACCATCGATGTTGGGAATGAGGATGTCAAAGTCCTCCGCGCGTGCGCGCCTTCCCATTGCCTGAGCCAATGAAGAAGAGACAAACGGCATGTCGGCACCGACTACCATGTTCAATGGCGCATCTGATACCTGGAGCCCACTGTAGATACCACCCAGAGGCCCTGCATCACCGACAAGGTCACCGACAACCAGTCGCTTTGACTCGCCGTCTGCAGGTATGAGACCCTTGTTCTCGACGATAATGTGGCGCTGGTACAGCGCACCAAGCCGACGCAAGGGATACTCATAGAGGGGGACACCTGCAAGAGAAAGGCAGTATTTCGGCAATCCCATTCGCCGACTACGGCCGCCTGCAAGGACAACAAGGTTCATAGGCGGCACCTGCGCTCTCTTGTTGCCTCGGTGGACAAGCTGACGCCAGCTATCGACTCTGCTCTCATGACCTATTGGCGCTCTTCAGGTTTCTCGGCTGCAACGACCAGGTCATCGATCGATTCGGGTGACAAACGCCCCACGCTGTCTCCTTTCCCACGTCACTGACTCAAGATGGTGCCAACTGCTGACGTTCGCCAAATGCACAGAATTACCCGATGCATGTCCAACAAACCCACTCGACCATAGGCGAACCATATGAATTCTATGGCAGCATGGACAGATGTCAACCTTTTGTCCCCTCTGCATGTCACGTCCAAGGACATGTGCCAGTTCGTTCACAGCGTAGGAGTCCTGCAGTTCGCAACATGACGAACAGGATGGCTCGTTCATCATGCAAGCAAGAGTTCTTCGATCATGGACATCACGGGAAAACGGGTACAGCGAGTATGACAAGTCTCAAAGAGACACAGGAGACTTCTGCGCCGCTCTGATGCACTCCTGGAATCTGAGAGAGGCAGTACTGATAGGCACGGGGCGTATTCCAGCCCAGGCAGTCGCTCAGGCAGCCCGTGTCGGGATACCGGTCCTGGCCTCAAGGAGTGCTACGACTGCTCAGGCAGTTGCTCTTGCAGAAAGGGTCGGGATCACCGTTGTCGCATTCGTACGGGCCGGTCGCCTCAATGTCTACTCACACCCAGAACGAGTAGTACCCTGAAGGGACTGTCACTCGCTGTGCGACGCCGTGTCGATCTGGGCCTGCTCGTCGCGCGCACGCTGTTCTGCTCTCTGGATATAGAACGAAAGCTTGAGGAACTCCTGGGAGAGGTCAACCGACAGCACGGGGATCTTTTCAGAAACCTTGATACTCTGCGGGGCGAAGTTGAGGATGCCACGAATGCCTGCCTCACAGAGGATTCGGGCTGCCGTTCGAGCACTGGACGCAGGAACGGCAATAACCCCGATGGCGACGCGTTCGCGGCGAACAACAGTCTTCAACTCATCAAGGGAGTACACAGGAATGCGCTCTACGCGGGTCCCGATCTTGTGCGGATCCGTGTCAAACGCCGCAACATACTTGAATCCCCACTTCTGAACCATCCGACTTTCAATGAGTGCTGTGCCGAGTGAACCCACGCCCACGATACAGCACTTCCATTGTTCCACGCCACGCCCGAAGATGGCCTCGACTTCGGTCTTCAGTCCGACGACATCATACCCCGTGCCTCGCTTGCCAAATCGGCCAAACACCGAGAGGTCCTGTCTCACCTGTTCGGCGCTCGCTCCGGTCAGCGATGCCAATTCCCGCGACGAGAGTATCGATGTGCCTTGCTGTTCAAGATACGTGAGGCACCGCAGATACGTGGCCATGCGCGAAATAGTCGCTTGTGATATGTCTTCCAATCCGTATTTCGTTTCCATCAGCTCCTTGGCCTGCTCTCCTGCCCGAATCCATGTCCGCTGTCCTGGACAATGTCGCCCTCCTGTCCACGCAGGAACTCCAGGAGCAGCAGTTGCGCCTGAGGATCAGTCAATTCCTCCAAAGAAAAAACCGACCGCAGTTCCTCACTGTCAACAGTGTATGCGAGATCCCCTTCTGCACGGTGGATATGCCAGTCGACTGCCCCACCAGAAATGAGCAGTGTGAAGATGGATGACGCCAAGTCACCAAGTGGAAGACAATCTATGTGATCAGTATGGAAGACCGCCGTAAGTATCGTTCCCTCACCGGCAACACTCCTCAAGTCGACCCCGCCGCCGGTCAACTCTGTGTTTTCCTTGAGAAACGGCAATCCAAGGCCAAACCTCCTGATGCTGTGCGGCCGTGTGGTGAAGAAAGGATCAAACACGCGCGTACGGATATCGGCATCCATGCCACGTCCGTTGTCTCGTATGGTGAAGACAAACAGGTGGTCAACTGGGTCATGGTTGAGGTCCAGCCATATTTGAGTAGCTCCTGCTGTCACGCTGTTGGAAGCAATGTCCAGGACATGGTCCGCTATCGTCCTCATAGAAGCCTTACTCCTCGTCCATTTTCATGGCGAAGAGCCGCGAGCACTTCATGGACACTCAACTCCTCGATCTCGAGGACGTACCTGGGGAGGCCTATTGAATCAAGGTTGTGAGCATCGCTGTTGGAGACAAACTGCGGGTGACCAGGCAGCTTTGACCTGATTGTCTCGATATTGATCTTGTGGGCGATCTCATAGGTGGGAAACTCCATACCTGACGTCACTAACCCCAGCTGGTACAAAAGCCCATAACGGCGATCAAGATGGCTGGGGACGACAACGCCCTCCAACTGTTCGACAAGCGCTCTCACTTCCTCCAGGCTCAGCAGACTGGCCATGGAAAGCAGAAAGGGGAACTGGCCGACGAACTCATCCCGTTCGTTGCAGACAAGCTGATAACCAAAGCGTTCAGGGTCGTTGACGATGCGCGGGTATGATGCCAGCAACTTGCGACTGAATGTCCAGAGCGCTCCGATCGTTTCGAAATAGCAGAGCAGATGAACTTCCTCGGCAGTGGTGACTTCTATCCCCGGCACCAGCAGGATACCGGAGAGCCGAAATGTCCGCTGGAATACCGCAACGTTGCAGGCCGCATTGTGGTCGGTGAGGGAGGCGATCCGTATGCCACGCGCGGCGATCCGCCGCGCCACCTCGCCCGGGAGCATCGTGATATCCGCACACGGCGACAGGCACGAATGGAGATGCAGATCACCGGGGACCTCCAGCACGTGTTACCTCAGCCCAAGAACGTAGAGCTTCCCGGAAACGACGTATGCCGAATCCCCTGAATAGAGGACTGTCAGGTGTTCCTTTGCCGCATGGTCGATCGCGTCCGATTCGCAGGTTCGCCCCTCACAGACAATAACGATGCTGATGCCAACCATCGCTGCAACAGCAATGATGTTGACGTGAGTCTGAATGGTCGCCCAGACCGATCCCGGGGTAGCCTTGGCGATGACCTCCGAGAGCAGGTCACACGCATACCCTGCCGTTACCGGCCGTGTTGTGTCACCCTCGACCGCGACCTGGGCACCCAGCGACTTGATGACGTCACGGACTGTCATATGGCCTCCTATTCCCTGTTCTCCAGAAAAACCATCTCCACTTTGGTCGGCTTGTCCTTGCCCGAGATAATCACGAGGTGGTCGGAGAACCTGCGGATATTCGGCAGGCCCATGCCCGCACCAAACCCCATCTCTCGGATTGCATCAGTCGCGGTGGACCAGCCTTCCTTCATCGCAAGATCGATATTCTCGATTCCGGGCCCCTCGTCCTCGACGCGAACGATGATCTCACCATTGCGAGCAATCGCACGCAGTGAACCCTTTCCCCCTGCATGGATGCAAACGTTAATCTCCGCTTCGTAGGCACAGACGCTCGCCCGTCGAACGACGGACTCGCCGAAACCCTTGCTTTGGAGGAACGCCTTGAGCCGAGCTGAGCCTTCGCCAGCATTCTCAAGTCCCGTACTGCTGATGTCGTACACAAAGTCCGCACTGTTCTCGAACTCCTTCGAGAGGGCCGAGAAGCTACCGAGGGTCACCGTGCGTCGCTGGTCGTGCACGTACACCGAGTAGAAACTGCGAATGATCGCCGACAGGACGTCGGTGTCCGTGATCATGCCGACGAGCTTGCCGCCTTCCTCGACGACCGGGAAGCGCCCGAACTTGAAGCGCTCGAAACAGGACAGGATGGTCTCAAAGCTGTCGTGAGCATGGAGAGTGACTACATCGCGTGTCATGACCGAGTCGACAGAGTCGGCCAAGCGTCCGTCCGCAAGAGCCTCGATGATCTTCGAAACTGAGATGATCCCTACCAGTCGAAAGTCGGCATCGACGATGGGCACGCCGGAAATTGACTTTTCCCGCATGAGAGTGCGGGCTGCTGCAACGCGATCCTCAGGATGAAGAGCATGCACCCCTGTGGACATGACGCTGGAAGCGTCCAGACTGGTGAACAGCCCCAGGTACCGCAGTGCCTCTACGCTCTGCTCAAGGGACATCTACTATCCGGAGAGACCTCGGGCATAGAGCTTGCCCGACGTCACGTACATGATGTCGTGTGTCGCCAGAACGACAATGCCTGTGGTGCGTGCCAACTCAGCCACATCCTGAGGTACATCCTTGCCTCTTACAACGAGGATGGCTGGCAGGTCAAGCATTTGTGCCGTTCGAATGATCTGAGGAGTAGTCAACCCAGTGATGAGAAGTGTATCAGGACGACTCATGGCAAGGACATCACTCATGAGGTCTGATGCAAACGCATGGTTCACCTCAATAGTGTCCAAATGCTCACCCACGACGCACATTGCTCCGGTAATCTCAAGAACTTCAGACAGCTTCAAGTCGGCTACTCCTCTCTGGGACGTTGTCCCTCTATCCTTCTTCCTGACAGGCCTCTGGTACGTGTGATTCCGCCAGGGCGCGGTCGAATGCTTCGGGAAAGTTGCGCAGTGCTGATTCGAACGCGAGCGGGGCAGCCTGCCCCAGCCCACAGAACGACGTGTCGTTCAGCGTGGTAAGCAGTTTGCCGAGGCGTTGCAGGGAAGCGGGGTCCGCCGTCCGGTTGACAAGCGCGTCCATGATCGTCTTGACTTGCAGTGTCCCTTCCCGGCAAGGTGTGCATTTGCCACACGACTCATGCCAGAAGAAGTGTGCCACCTCCGCAAGGAACGGAAGGAGCGGCACATCCTCAGACGCTACCAGAATGACTCCAGACCCGATCGAGACATTGCTGGTCTTCATAGAGGCAAAGTCCAACGGAGTGTCGAGGTACTTGTCGGTAAGTACAGTCCCGGCACTTCCACCAGTCTGGATGAAGCCAATACGCTTGCCTCCCTTGACGCCGCCTCCAAAGTCGTAGATGAGCTCCCGCAACGTGACACCCAGAGGTGCCTCGACGATGCCACGGTTCACAATGTCGCCCGAGAGCGAGAAGACCTTGGTGCCGGCACTCGACGGTGTCCCGAATGACTTGAACCAATCGCTGCCATTCAACAAGATCGGTGGTACGTTGGCAAAGGTCTCTACGTTGTTGACGACCGTAGGCTTTCCGAAAAGTCCCTGCTGAGGTGGGAACGGAGGCTTGTTCCGCGGCTCCCCCCGCCGGTTCTCGATGGACTCGAGCAGCGCAAACTCCTCACCACAGACATAGGCGCCACCACCACGATAGACCTCAATATCAAACTGGAATCCTGTCCCCAGAACGTCCTTGCCAAGCAGTCCATACTCAGTGGCGTCCTTGATAGCCTTCTTGAGGCGTGCTATCGACATGAAGTACTCGCCACGGACATAGGCGATACCGACATGAGCCCCGGTAGCGTAGCCGGCAATGGTCATGGCTTCGACGATACTGTGTGGATCTCCCTCGAGAATGAGGCGGTCTTTGAAGGTCCCGGGTTCACCTTCGTCAGCGTTGCACACGATGTACTTCTCGTCGCTCTGCTCCTTCGCGACCATTCCCCACTTCAACCCTGTCGGAAACCCTGCGCCTCCCCGTCCCTGGAGCTTGCTGTCAGTCAGGATCTGGATAACCTCGCCGGGCTGCATCGCAAGAGCCTTGGCCAGCGCTCCGTACCCGTCACGAGCAATATACTCGTCGATGCTTTGTGGATCGATGAGTCCTGCGTTCCTCAGGACGATCTTCTGCTGGCTTTTCCCTGTCTCCTTCTCAACAAGACGCCTGTTTGACAGGTTCCTGTCGATGACGAGGCGTGACACGACACGCCCTTTCAGGAGATGCTCCGTGACAATCTCTTGCACGTCCACCGGTTTCACGCCACCGTAATAGACATCATCCGGGAAGACGGCCAGAACGACGCCCTGGTCATAGATACCGAGAGCGCCCGTCTCGACCACCGAGACCTGGCTGCCCAGGTTGTACGTGCCAATCATCTCCTCGAGAACGTGCTTGACTTCAAGAGCACCCTGGAGGACAGAGTTGGAGTCAACAGGAACGACGATCTGGGTTGAGAACAACTTCACTGTGCACCTCCCACGCGCTTCGCGGCAAGAATCCTCGGCAGGTCACCAGAAGTGAGGTTTCCATAGGCGTCATCATCGATCATGAGCGCCGGAGAAACACCACAGATGCCAAGGCAGCTGGAAGCCTCCAGTGTAAACATCCCGTCTGAAGTTGTCTCGCCCAATTCCACTCCGAGCAGTCGCTTGAGCTCTGACACAATAGATGGAGCGCCGGTCACATGACACGGCCCGCTTGTACAGACGCGGATCACGTGCTGTCCCCGTGGCTCGGTAGACAACATCGTATAGAAGGTCACGAAGCCGTTGAGCTGCGAGGCTGGCGCGCCCACCAGGCGCGCTACCTCACCAAGCACTTCTCCAGGAAGAGAGTTCCCATAGTGATGCTCCAGTTCAAACATGATGTCCATGTACGACACTCGGCCGTGGTGCTCCGTACGATTTGTCTCCACCAGCTCACCCAGAAAACGCTTGTCTTCGTCGCTCAGCGGCTGCGCCTGCCCCGCTGGTCGAGTGACATTGTCCAACTCCATGGTTTCCTCCCCGATCGTTTTTTTCCGAAGCACTCTCGCCAGTAAGAGAGACTGGTCCTACTTTGTCTCCACAGTCTCCG
>JAPLGL010000135.1 GCA_026390155.1 Caldisericota bacterium | reverse complement strand
TTCCAGGGAACCGATGACGATGAAGAGCGTGCTGAAGAAGAGAAGCACCTCCCAGTCGATGGATTCCCATATATTCGCGACCTTCTTCCCGTTGAGCACAAGTCCAAGAGAGGCGCCTATGAGTCCCGCATATGCTACCGGAATATTCAGTTTCTCGTGCAGGATCAGCAGGACGACGGCCACGGCGAAGCTGATCATCGACGCAATCATCATATAGAAGTCCTTGACATGCTCCCTGGGGCTCAGGCTTGTCAAGTAGTCCTCATCCAACTTGTCTGACTGCTTGAACATCTTCCTGTAGAACAGAACAAAGTACACTGTATTCAAGATTAGAATCGCGATCGAGATCGGTGCAAGGTACTTGATGAACTGGACAAGGGTAATGCCGAGGCCCGTCCCAAGGATGATGTTGGGGGGATCGCCCATGAGCGTCGCGCTGCCTCCGATATTTGCCGCAGTGATCTGTGAGAGGACAAACGGGACTGGACTCATCTTCAGCTTCTTGGCAATTTGTATCGACAAGGCGCTCATGAAGAGAAGGACGGTAATGCTGTCCATGAAGGCCGCGAGCAATCCAGTAAGAAGGGCAAACGCAATCAGGACGTTGATGGGCACGCCTTTCGTAAGCTTGAGAACTCTGACGCTCAGGAAGTCAAAAAAACCACTGTCGGTCAGCATCCGCACCAGAATGAACATGCCAAAGATAAGCCCGATGGCATCCCAGTTGATGGACGCGACGATTTCCCGTGGCTCAAGAACACCCAGCATGACCAGCAGGAACGCTCCCACCAGGGAAACGCTTGAGCGCGGCAAGATGTTGAAAATGATGAACGCGTACACCAGGACGAATATGACTAAAGAAATAATCTGGGGATTCATGCGTATTACCTATCTCCCTGGAGTTAGTCGCAAACGAGCAGGAACGGCTTGGGAAGAAACGCAACGATAAGCCTGATATGGGGATCGAGCGCCAGGGGACGGAACAGGAATCTCAACTTGTAGCTCTTTCGAGGTGAGCCTCTGCTGCCGATAATGATGTCAGCATTTGAAGCCTGAGAAATGACCGAGGAGACTTCCTTGCCATGTTCGGCATAACTGAAGTTCACGCTTACCTCAGAATCTGCCAGAATTTTCTCAACGCTTGTTTTGACGCTCTCTCTGCTGTCACTCAGCACAAGAACATCAACGGGGCTCTTCCATCGAGCTGCAACTTCGCCTGTCACGCGCGTCGCAAGTTCAGAGTATTTGCTCCCGGACGTGGGATGCAGAATCCTTGGTCTTGGATTGGGCTTCAAATCTTCTCCCAGAAGCAAGACGGGAATACGGGAGTGCATGATCATGGAGAACGTTGTCTTGCCCAACTTGATCTTGTTGGCAGTTATGCCTGCGTGAGTCTCTATGACGATCAGGTCGATATCGTTGCTTCGGACGAAACTGCAAATCTCGTCAACGGGATTCCCAACCTCGGTCCTTGTTGCGAATTGAATCGACTTTTCTTCTAGAAGACCCTGAAGCATTACCAGGGTCTGATCGCTCAATTCATTCATCTCCTTGAAAACGACCTTCGTATAGTACCCTGCAACCGAGCCAAGATTGATGATACTGAAAAGATAGAAGAAAGCGTCCGGGAAAAGCGTAGTCGTGTACTCAACCACATACTTCATGGCTACGGAGATATCAACCACTATGAGGATCTTCTTGAACATTCTCCCCTCCCTTGCCTGACCGGTGTCTGGACTCAGCATTTCTCAAAGGTGCCTGCGAATTGTAAGCGTGTCCAACCGATTTGCAAGCTCACCAACTACGGCATTCCTCCCAGTCTCACTTCTCACGTGTTCAGGGTTGTTCCACCTCATCGTAGTCGTCCCCCAGCAGGCATATGCATCATGACCCGGGACGCCTGCGACGCCTCATCACCACCGCCACAGTGACAGCACCTGCCGCCAGGAGGACAAGCAGAGACGTGGCCAAAAGCCACAGTGACGGTCCACCGCGAGCCTGTTCTGTCCCGGTCTGGTCTCCTGAGCCGGGAGATACGGGCAGGGTCGCGGAGACTGGTTCAGACATGGGCCCTTCGGTGTCTGCAGAGGTCAACGCTGTGGCAGCGTACAGGTACGTCGTGCCGGACTTGACGTCCTTGTCGACGTACGAGCCCGCTCCAGCCTTCACTGTAGCGACACGGTGATAGACGGGGCCCACGGATGGCTCGGAGCGCCAGAGGACAAACGAGGCTGGCTGGCCACCACCGGTCCCTGCTTCCATCCCCAGCTGTGCTTTCCCCGTACTGACGCTGTCAAGTCGCACGATTGGTGGCGCCGGCGCCTGTCGGACCTCCACGTTGAACGTCGCACTGCCCTGGTTTCCTGAGCCGTCGGCCGCCTTGACGATCAGTGCATGGCTGCCGTCTGCAAGTGGATCAACGACAGTGACTGTCCCCTGTAGAGCGGATGCAGACCAGTCGGCCTGCACCGGGTTGCCGTCGATGGAAGCGGTGAACGTGGACGGCACGATGCCGGAACCAGTATCACGACATGCCAGCGTCAATTGTGGCAGTGGCGTGGTCACGACAGGCGGTGTCCCAGAGGGAAGCAGCAGTTCGAATGCGGGCGGGGTCGCATCGGAGCCGATACAGTAGCCACCCAGCCGGGTGATCTGGGCCGTCAGCTGCCGTGCAGCCCTGTCGTGCGTGGAAGGCACTGAAGTCCAGGTATGGGTGAGCGAGTCGTAGTGATAGACTCCGAGGGTCTCCGGGTCACGTTCACCCACGGCAGCGGCAGTGTAACTGAGCGTCAGTGACGCCGGCTTCGACAGCATACCGTTCTCCGGTTGAAGGGTGTAGATCCCACTGACCGCAAACGCGCCTGCCGCAGAAGGTGCACCGATCAGCGTCACGCGCTTCGTCGACGTGGCCGCGACGGGCACCGCCAGCACGCTAGGCAGGGCACCAATCTTCGACAGCACGATGCCTGTCCCCTTCCCGATGACTGTCTTCGCCCCGCCTGTTAGCGCGCTGCCCAGCCCAGCTCCAGTCGAGAGGATAGTGTCTGCGGCTGAGGAGACCATACGGCCAATCCGGAGTTCCTTGTCCAGAGGGACAAAGAGGCCGCGTTCAAGAGGATATGACTGGTACCGACCCCAGGTGGGCTTGATGGCCAGATCGACCTCGGTGCCGAGGATGTTCACGCCCAGCCCGACCTCAATGCTGGTCGGGTTCTTGTCCTGTGTCACGACGTGCTCATAGGGGATGGCAATCGACGAAACGGCATTCACGACACCGTGCAGGATCTCTCCACAGAACTCCTTGCTGATCACGATGCGCTTGTCGCTCGATGCCGCGACGGTTGGAGCCAGAGCCATGAGCTGTCCAGTAGCCGCGTTCGCTGCTGCGCCCAGTACGGAGCGGTCCACCGTCAGTCTCGTCTCCTGCGATTCGCCACGGTCGTCGGGCGGCACCGACATGGTGACAACAAACCGCTCAAATGAAATGTTCAGGGGATCCACCACGACTTCTGCAGAAATAGCATCTCCGCCGGACCATCCGACCACCGTGTATCCAAGGGCCTCCAATACCGAGAATGAGAGACTGACCTGCATACCCGCCTTGCCGCTGATTTCGCCGGCTCCCGGATATCCCGTAATAGACAGGAGGTACTTCTCACCTACCCCCGCCTTGCCAATGCTCACACCGCTGAGGCTCTTGATGGTCGATTCTCCGCTGGATGTCTTCTTGTCGCTCTTGGCCAACTCGAGAGCCACTCCCGCCACCTCTCCGGACATGCCGACGGACATCCCGCCGGTGATGTGCTCCATTTCCACATCGCTGGAGAGCGCGGCGGCGATGGCGCTCTGCGCGACACCCATGATGGTCGTGACACCGGCGCTGGTAACCTGGCTTACGCCACACAGCAGGGCAAGCGCCGCCATCAGCTTGTCGGTGCTGGAACACTCCGATGGCTGGTTGAAGAGGGTGGCGAAGTCGATGAATGTGCCCACAGTCGCTTTGGCCGATGCATCGGCCGCCTTGGCCTGCAGAGTGCCAAACCTCACCTTGCCGAGATCCCCCTGGACACCGATTGCCGCCTCGGCCGACATACTGTCCGTCACGGACATCGAGCCGGCACCATC
The DNA here is from genome assembly GCA_026390155.1 of Caldisericota bacterium. GTDB lineage: Bacteria > Caldisericota > Caldisericia > Cryosericales > Cryosericaceae > Cryosericum. The sequence continues at coordinate 1,010 of JAPLGL010000135.1, read as the reverse complement.
CCGAGCCGGATCGGCAGCAGTCCTGGTGACAACCATGCCCCCTGCCTGCTGGGCCGCCCCAAAGACGCCACCGCCGATGCCAAGGCCCACCTTGCCCGCGATGCCACTCCCCATCATCCAGTTGGTCGACCACGAGAGCGGCAGGACGTCGGTCGCAAAGTCGGGCCGGCTCAACAGGACGCTGCGGAGTCCACCCACGCGCACACGGTCGATGGTGAGCGTCTTGTCGAAGCGCTGCACTTTGGCGGTGTGCGGCACGGTGAAGCTGAAGACGATTTCCCCATGGTCATCCGAAGTAGCTGTCAGTGTTGTACTGGAGAACGGGCCATGATACCGCAATTCCGCGCCGGCGACTCGTGCCCCATTGGCGTCCAGGACGGTGTAGTAGCGATACATGGTTCCACCCTGCATGATGGAGGAGGGCGTGGCCGGGTCGGCGGGGTACAATGGCACCAGCGCAAGTATCGCGAGAGCCGTTCCCTCGACCTCGGTACCGTTCAGTCCGGCGTCGGTGGGCTGCACTTGAATGTCCTCGCTTGCGCACTCGATTGCCCCAGAGGTCCTGGTGGACGCAGCCGAACTGACCGCGGGGTGCTCGATGCGCACAAGCTTGCTGTTGCCGATGTCGATCTGAGTAAGGTAGATGCCCAGCTTCCCTGCGGTGCCGTCTGCACCCATACGGATGACGAATGCGTCCCACGCTGAGCTTCTCGCACCGTTGCTTGTGGCCGCCCAGACCAGGCTCCCGTCGTCCGTCGCCGCGACGGCCCCGGGGTGAGCCGCCACAGTGAAGACCTCGCGGTCTATGGTCGACAGCCAGGCGACGTCTCCCCCCGGGGTCAGTTTCATCGCGAGACCGTCATATCCGTAGTCATCGTGCTCGCTGAATTCAGTCGTGGCACCGACGAGGACGAGACTGCCGTCCAGTCCCACGTCAACGCCCCAGAGGCCAGCTTCAGCGCCTCCTCTTCTCAGACCTCCAACCCAAGTGGTCCACTCCACAGATCCAG
>JAPLGL010000002.1 GCA_026390155.1 Caldisericota bacterium | reverse complement strand
GCCAGGATGTGGTGTGCAATTCCCTGGAGGAGGTGCGTCTTGCCAAGTCCTACCCCACCATAGATGTAGAGGGGATTGTAGACGTTGCCCGGATTGCCGGCAACAGCGTTGCAGGCTGCGAAGGCAAGGCGGTTTCCCGCGCCGACGACGAAGTTCTCGAAACTGTAGCGCCTGTTGAGGATGAGCGTGTTGTTGTGCTGGAGCATGCCTGGCTCGGTTGGGATCTCTTCCGGCGGCTGTTGCAAAACTTCTACGGAGATGGTAGTGGGCTGGCCCTTGATGGCGTCGATGGTTTCCTTGATGACATCATAATATCGGCTGACGATCCAGTCCCTCGCAAACTCGCTGGGGACGCCAATCGTAAGCGAAACGTCGTCTTCATGGAGAGTCGTCGCATTCTTGAACCACATCTCGAACGTTGGCCGCGCGAGTTGCTTGCTGAAGATGTCGAGCAGGTGCTGCCAAGAATCCGACCGTTGTTCTTCCATTCTCTGCTCCCATTACTCTCGCGCTAAGTGACCGCGCCCCGGCCAGAAGAAACAGGCCACGGCGTGGGCCCTGCATGCACATACGCCGGCGCAACCACCCCGTCCCCGTGACGGAACACCGGAGCGTTGCCAGGCAATGCGCATCCGTTTTGTGTGATATAGTATAGACGAAATGAAGACCAGCGGCAATCAGAAAAAGGCCCATAGATGACAATTCGCACTAGACACGGCAGGATCAGGAGCAGTCGACGGTCCCAGGACGGCGGACTGCTTATCCTCATCCTTGCACTGGTTCTGGCCGTTTTCGTCGGTTCCAGCTTCCGCAAGGCCGGGGGACGGAACACATCCCTGGTCTTGTTCTACCTTGATGCCTCGACCCGGGAGATGGTCAGAAGTCCTGTGGTGACAAAACTGCCTACACGAGGCGTAGAAGAGGTGGCAAGTGTCATCGATCTCCTGCACAACCCCCCCGCAGGCCAGGGGCTGGCGACGGCGGTTCCAGCCGGATTCACTGCGCACAGCGTAACGCAGTTGCCTGGGGGGATTCTTCACGTGGTTCTTGGAGTGGGGCGCGGGCAGCCCCCCATGGGGTTTGGGGAAGAAAACACTCTCTACTGGCAGCTTGTCAATTCACTGTTAAGTCTCCCGGGGGTGAGTTCGGTCGAGCTCTCGGTGGATGGTCGCCCGACGGGGACCTTCCTTTCGTTCGTCAAGACGCAGCGAGAGCTGACCACCAATGACGCCATGCTGGACAAGGGACAGCTGGTTGACCTCTATTTTGCGGCTGCTGACGGCCGTCTCGTCGTCGAGCGCCGTGCCCTCCCAACCGGACTGACACGCTCTCAGCTAGCTCTTCAGGCTACGCGCGCTCTTATGGAGGGACCGCAGCATCCCAGCCTCGGGAGCTATCTTTCCGGCACCGCGGTGCTTCGGGGCGTTACCGTCTCAGGTCGAACAGCTTCCGTGGATTTCGAGGAAAGTGTCCTCAAGCTGAACATGGCCGCCGAGGCGGAAGAGCAGGCCAAGAATGCCCTGGTCCTCACACTCACGAGACTCGCTGGCGTCAGTCGAGTCCGGATCCTGGTCGGCGGTCATAGCGTGCAGAGCCTGTTTGGACACGTGGACACCGAAGGACCCCTGTATCGGCTGGACGGACGCCTGGAGGCTGGAACGGCTCTCGCCCTCTACAGCCTGACCGAGGTGGACGGGGATAAGCTTCCAGTTCTGACTGTGTATCCACAGAAGCAGGCGCTCACGGGACGCAACGTCACGATTTCGCGATCGATCGCCCAGATGGCAAATCCGCCTTCAGGCGACACTTCATTTGTCCTCGCGGGTACCAGCATTGGTTCCATGACCCTGCAAGCCAACTCCGGGACACTCCTTCTTTCTCTCGCTATGACTTCTGTGCCTCAGGACCGGGCGGCCGAAGAGCTCATGATCGAACAACTGCGGCTGAGTCTCACCGAACTGCCGTCCGTCATGTCCCTGAAGATCGGGATCAACGGGTCTGTTGCTTTTCTGCCAGGAGGGTACTATATAGGCAATCCATTCTTGCGATAGGAGGAAGAGCATGGCGACAGACAGGACCGAATTCCGGCTGCTGGCAGGGGCTCTGGTAGCTCCCCAGCACCTTGAGAAGCTTCAGAAGCTAGGTATGACTTCTTCGCTGTTCGAAGACGGCGACCTCAGGATTGTCTTCGATGCATTTCAATGGTACTGCTCCAACCACAAGGGCGAGGGAGCCAGGATAGATCTTCCACTGTTCACAGCCTACCTGACCGAAGAACGCCATGTGACACCCGCTGTTGCAACGCTGGTGGGCAAGCTGACCGATGCCGGCGGCGAGGAGATGACAACACTGATCGAACTCCTGGATCGGTTGAAGACGAGGGCAGCACGTCGGAAGCTGCGCACGATCGCCGACAACATCAACAGCTTCACCGAGGCCGAGAAACAGGGCAGGCGGGTGGAGGACTTCGCGGCCGAGGTCTCCGAGCAGCTGCGTCAGGTGGCCCGCCTGTCCTCTCAAAACAGACAGGAACCCATCCGTGACGAGTTGCTTCGATATGTCGACGAGGTCCGCACGAGAGAGAAGAACCGGCCCTCCATTATGGGAATGAGTATTGCCCCCTATGACAACCTGAACATCGCCATCTCGGGGCTGCGTCCCGGCTTCTACTACGCACTCGGGGGAGCCCCGCGGAGAGGCAAGACGAATCTCATGCTGCGGCTTGCCACACTAGTTGCGCGCAACGAGAAGGTTCCTGTCCTGTACTACTCCTACGAGCAGACGAGGCGAGTCCTCCTGACCCGTGTCCTGTCACAGGAGTCACTCATCAACCCGCTTATCCTCCAGTCTGGCGACATCAGGACACAAGCAGAACTTGTCACCAGCTTCAACAAGGGAATCCGCGAGGCGTCCGCCTACATGGACAACTTCTATCTCTTCGAGGGGGACCGGCAAGATACCATGGAACACATCCGCAGCGTTGCATACGGGATCATGGATGCACACCATGCCGACCATTGCGCCATCTTCATCGACTACCTGCAGAAGGTGCCGACAGTGAACCCATACGCCAGCCTGCAGAAGCAGGTCGACGAAGTGTCCGGACTCATTGCACAACTGTCAACTGAGCTGCAGTCCCCCATCGTGGCCGTGTCATCGTTTGACAAGGATGGATGCCGTCTCGACAGTGAGACATCCAAGGACCGCCCCACGATGTTCAACTGCACGGGAGGCGGCGACATCGAGTATGACGCGGACGCAGCACTCATTATCGTCAAGGACTACCACGACACGGCGCAGCTCGAAGAGAAGATTGCAAACGCCGTACGTGAAGGAGGAGTGAACCCCCACCATATTCCCCACTTCGACATCCTCAACTTGTTCATTGATAAGAACCGGGACGCTCCCGAGGGAGGCAACATCATTGTCCAGTTCCTCTTCCTGATCGAAGATAACCAGATGGTGGAACTAGGCTACAAGGATGTCGAAGAGCGCTACTCCTATGCCAAAGCCGGCAAGATCTTCGAGTGGCTTCTCGAGCGT
>JAPLGL010000121.1 GCA_026390155.1 Caldisericota bacterium | reverse complement strand
GATTCCGCTGGCGATTCAGAAGGGAATTACTGCTGCCAAGCGCAATCTTGTTACGTTCACGCTGAAAGGTACGACGCTGCCATTCTCGACAAAGACTCGTACCGGGGCAGGCTGGGTATTCCTTCAGCCCGCAGTTACCGGCACTGGTATTGTCGCAGGCGGCGTCGTTCGCCAGATCATGGAGAAAGTCGGAGTCCAGGATGTTCTCACAAAGTCCCTCGGCAGCTCGAATTCCATTTCTCTTGCTGCAGCCACGATCGACGGACTTCGTGACATCGAGCAGATGACGTTGATGCGCAACCTGCGTCGCCAGGACCGTATCAATGCTGAATCGCGCTCTACGGAGGCTCGTCAATGAAACTCAACGAGATAGTCAGACCCGGAGGTTTCATCGACAGTCCGAAAGTTGTCGGCCGTGGGGCTGGCAGTGGCAAGGGCAAACAATGTGGACACGGGCGGAAGGGTGCTCTTGCTCGTTCCGGACGAAGCAAGCGCGTAGGATTCGAGGGTGGGCAGACTCCACTTTATCGCCGCCTTCCCAAGAAGAAGGGATTCAGACCGCCTGTTCGGACGGTGTACGTTGCCGTCAATATTGGAGCAATCGAAGGATATGAGGGCGAAATGCCGCTTGATCTGAACGCGCTGTACAACGCTCCGGTGAAAGTACTCGGAGATGGTGAACTGACGACGAAGGTTCAGGTGCGTGCGTCGGGTTTCTCGGCTTCAGCTCGCGAGAAAATTGAGAAGGCCGGCGGCACCTGCGAGGTGGTCTGATGTTTGAGACACTGAGGAGAGCTTTCAGACTTCCAGAACTGCGCAACAGAATTCTGTTCACGCTCATGATGTTCATCGTTATCAGGCTGGGGACCTATATCCCCGTGCCTGGTATCGATCGTGCGGCCGTGGCAGAGCTGGTTGGCAAGGGCGGTTTTCTGGGCCTCCTTGATCTGTTCTCGGGCGGTGGCATTGCGAATTTCGCGATCTTCTCGCTGAGTGTCCTTCCGTACATCAATGCCTCCATCATCATTGAACTTCTCGGCTCGGTCATTCCGGCGCTCGAGGAGCTCCGTAAGGAAGGTGGCAAGGAAGGTCAGCGCAAGATTGCGAAGTATACTCGGTATCTTACGCTTGGATTGGCGATCATCGAATCGTTTGGTGTCGTTGCCATTTTCCAGAAGTACCTGTCGAGCACGGGATTCTTCGTGAAGCTCCTGATCGTTCTCAGTCTTGCAGCGGGAGCATACATTGTCCTCTGGCTCGGGGAAATTATGACAGAGCGAGGTATCGGCAACGGTGTGTCGCTGATCATCTTCGCGGGTATCGTGAGCCGTATTCCCGTCGGTGTCGCGCAGGCCTTCAGGCTGACACAGGCGAAGTCGCTCAGCGTCCTCGGCCTCGTAGGCGGTATCCTGGGTGCGATCGTGCTCCTGCTTCTCGTCCTGTTTGCGTATGAGGGCGAACGCAAGGTTCCAGTGCAGTACGCGAAGCGCATTGTCGGACGCAAGGTCTATGGTGGTCAGTCAACGTACATACCCCTGAAACTTGTTCAGGCAGGCGTGCTCCCAATCATCTTCGCCTCGACTGTGTTGATGTTTCCTGCAACGGTGTCGCAGTTCTGGTCGACGTCCTGGTTCTATCTCAATATTGCGGAGCCCTTGACGAAGTCCACTACGTTGACGCACAATATCGTTTTCTTCTTTCTCATTATCTTCTTCACCTATTTCTACACGGAGATTACCTACGATCCCACCAAGATTGCGGATGATCTGAAGAAATACGGGGGCTATGTGCCTGGCGTTCGTCCTGGCGAGGCCACCGCGCAGTACATCAAGAATGTGCTTGATCGGATTGTTCTTCCGACCGCCATCTTCCTTGCATTCCTCGCCATCGTGCCGAACATCGCGATGCGGAATCAGCAGATATCGGCTTTTTCCTTTGGTGGAACGTCGCTGCTTATTATCATCGGCGTGGCACTGGAGACTGTTCAGGAGATCGAAGCATACATGATGATGCGGCACTACAAGGGGTTCATGAAATAATGGTGCAACACCCGCGTATTATTCTTTTGGGACTGCCAGGCTCGGGAAAGGGCACTCAAGGCGCGCTTATCGCGCGAACCTATGGAGTGCCCACCTTCTCGAGTGGCGAATACTTCCGGAATCTTCGACGGGAGGGAAAGCTGCCCGCCGAAGTCTCGGCCAAGATCAATGCTGGGGGTCTTGTGAGCGACGAGGATGTCAACATGATCGTCGTCGAATCGTTTCTGTCGACCCAGGAGGCGCAAGCAGGCTTTGTTCTGGACGGGTACCCGAGGACTGCCGCTCAAGCCGCATTTCTCGACGAGTATCTGACAAAGCAAAACCTTAGCTTGACCGCAGCCGTATACGTTGACCTGCCAATCGAGACAGCGTTCCGCCGCATATCGGGACGGCGCGTCTGTCCTTCAGACGGCAGTGTGTACAATGTGTACTATTCGCAGCCAGAGAGGGAGGGAATCTGTAACCTCTGTGGCGCACCCCTCATCCAGCGGGAAGACGACCGCGACGAGAGTGTCAGGACAAGGATGACTACGTACGAAGCGGTGACCAAGATTCTGACCATCTACTATGGCGATCAGGGGAAGCTCATCACGGTTGATGGAGCCAGCGAGCCGAACGTTGTTTTTTCCAGGATACGGGGAGTTCTTGATGATCCGGCTTAAGTCCGCGTCGGACATTGAGCACTTGCGTGTTTCTGGGGCCAAGCTCAGCGAGGTGTTACGCCAGATAGGAGAGATGGTTGCTCCCGGCGCGACCACTCGTGAACTGGACCGTGTGGCAGAACTTCGCATCCGCGAGCTGGGAGCTAAGCCGGCATTCCTGCACTACAGCGGCTATCCGGCAACGCTCTGTGTCTCTATCAACGAACAGGTCATCCATGGCATTCCGGGGCATCGCGTTTTGAATTCGGGAGACGTTGTTTCGCTTGATCTTGGCCTCATCTATGAAGGATACTATGCAGACTCAGCCATAACCGTCGCGTGTGGGTCAGTGGTATCAGAGGACGCAAAGCTTATCGAGACGACCCGAAGAAGCCTGTACGCCGGCATCGACGCCGTGCATGTGGGAGCTCGTCTGGGGGACATCGGCCACGCAATTCAACAGGTGGCTGAGGCTCAGGGTATGAGTGTCGTGCGTGACTATGTCGGGCATGGTGTTGGAAAGGAACTTCACGAGGACCCTGAGGTTCCCAACTACGGCAGCGCCGGTACGGGTATTGTTCTCAAGGAGGGACTGGTGATCGCGATCGAACCCATGATCAACGCTGGCAGCAGCGCTGTCCGCGTTCTGAACGATGATTGGACGGTTGTTACTGTTGACGGACACAAGAGCGCTCATTTCGAGCACACGATAGCCGTCACGGCCCAGGGCCCCGTCATCCTGACACAGCCATGAACAAAAAGGAAGTCATAGAGACAGAGGGCGTTATAGTGGAAACGCTCCCAGGGACGATGTTCCGTGTGAAGTTGGGCAACGGCAAGATTGTGCTGGCTCACATCAGCGGAAAGATGAGACTCAACTTCATCAAGATCCTCCCGGGAGACAAGGTAAGGCTTGAGATAACACCCTATGACCTCTCGAAGGCACGTATCACCTATCGACTGTAGCTGTCGAAGAGTTGAAAGGAGTAGCGACCTATGAAAGTGAGACCGTCTGTAAAGAAGATCTGTGCCAAATGCAAGATTGTGAAGCGCAACGGCACGGTCATGGTGATCTGCGAGAACCCGAAACACAAGCAGCGCCAGGGTAAGTAAAGGAGGAATAGTGGCTCGTATTAGTGGTATCGATCTTGCTGCCGGGAAGAAGGTAGGCATTGCCCTGACCTACATCTACGGTATCGGCAAGTCAAACTATAAGATGATCTGCAGTGTTGCGGGGGTATCCGAGGACAAGAAGGTCAAGGACCTGACTGAGAGCGAGATTCTTGCAATCCAGAAGGCTATCAATGACAACCTCGTTGTCGAAGGCGACCTGCGCCGAGAAGTCTCGACCAACATTCGCAGGCTCATGGAGATCAACTGCTACCGTGGTGTCCGTCACAAGAGAGGACTACCCGTTCGCGGTCAACGCACAAGGACGAATGCCCGCACACGCAAGGGACCGAAGAAGACCGTCGGT
>JAPLGL010000066.1 GCA_026390155.1 Caldisericota bacterium | reverse complement strand
GGGCTGGTCTGGTAGCATTGCCCAGCGACTGGCAGTGGAGCAGTTATGCTGCAAGTGCGCTTGGCAGGCACGAGCCCGTGCCCGTCGCCGACCGGATGCTGCTGTCGATGCTGGACAGTCGCGGAGAGAACGAATCGCGACAGGCGTACCGCGACTTTGTCCGGGCGGGCCTCGGTGCGGAGAAGCCGAACTTCCTGCTGCCGCGCCGCATGGGAAGGCAATCCGTTGTCCGTGATACTCCTGATGGGCCGTCGTCAGGCAGTCTGAGCCCCGCTGAGCAGACAGCCGAGATCCTACGCTTACGAGCCGAGGGGAGAACGCTGCGGGAGATAGCCAAGCGGTTGGATGTCAGTGCCATGACAATCGGGCGGCAGTTGAAGCGGCAGAGCCCTCCCGGCAATCAGTAACAACCGTCGAAAACCAAGGTACACCCCTGTTACAACAACTACGGCTGTCCCCTGTTACACACCCCTGTTACAACAACTACGGCTGTCCCCTGTTACACGGCTGTCCCCTGTTACAAGGCGATGCGCTCCGTTGCACAAAACCCTATTGCAGGTATCATGTCTTGTATTCAAGCGTGTATTTCTGACCACAGTTTGAGAGACAGAAAGGCTGGTGATCGTGGTGCAAGAGACGCTAGACAAGCTCAAGTCTTCTCCGGGTGTTCTCGCCGTCATACTGACCGATCTCGACGGCGCCATCCTGTACACGGCCTCAGACATGGACATCGCTCCTCCACTCGTGCGGGGCATGATTCTGTCTTTTGCTGGATACATGCGGCAGATTGTCACTCAGCTCGACATGGGCAGGCTGACCGAGCTGGATGTGGAAACGACGACCGGGCGCATCATGATGGTCGGGATGAAGGGCAAGGTCCTTTCGATCCTCGCCACCAGGCAAGGCAATCTCGGCAACCTCAGAGTCGCAATTGGCCGGGCTCTCAAAGACCTCTCGGAGTGTGTCTGAGCGACGCCGCATACCACACTCGACATAGCAGGAGGAGTTGCCATGGATCGATTTTTTCTGACCACGGCCATCTACTACATCAACGATAAGCCGCACCTCGGCTCGGTGTCGGAGACTATTGCCGCCGATTTCATCGCGCGGTATCAGCGGAACTGGGAAAAGAGGTACTGTTCTCGACCGGGACTGACGAACACTCTCAGAAAGTCGAGCGGACCGCACTGGCCATGGGGCAACCCGTGGAGCAGTATGCCGCGGCCGCGGCGGCTTCCTGGAAGGCCCTGTTTGACAGGCTCGGCATCAGCTATTCCCGGTTTATCCGTACGACTGATGCGGACCACATGAAGGTCGTGCAGGAAATGTTTCAGACGCTCTATGACCAGGGAGACATCTACAAGGGATCGTACGATGGCTGGTACTGCCTCAAGGACGAGGCCTTCCTGCTCGAGTCGGACCTGGTGGAAGGCAAGTGCCCCCATTGCGGCCTTGAAGTGCAACACGTTTCTGAAGTCAACTACTTCTTCCGGCTCTCCAAGTATCAGGACGCGTTGCTTGCCTGGTACGAACAGCACCCGGACTTCGTCCAGCCCCAGATGCGCTACAACGAGCTCCTCAACGTCATCAGAGGTGGCCTGCGGGATGTTTCCGTATCCCGGTCGACTGTGAAGTGGGGAGTCCCCGTTCCCTTCGACACCGACCAGACGGTCTACGTCTGGTTTGACGCGCTGATCAACTATGCGACCGTGGCCGGCTATGGAACGGAACGGTTTGCTACAGACTGGCCGGCTGACCTCCATCTGATCGGCAAGGACATCACACGGTTCCACGGCATCATCTGGCCCGCCATGCTGATGGCGCTCAACGTTCCACTTCCCCGGCACGTCTTTGCCCACGGTTTCTGGAACTTCGAGGGTGAGAAGATGTCGAAGTCACTCGGCAATGTCGTCGACCCGGCTGCTCTCATCGAGAACCTGACCCACCTCATCGGGATCGACGAGGCAATGGCTGTCGACGCCCTGCGCTACTACTTGTGCAGGGAAGGAACCTACGGCCTCGACGTCGACTTCTCCAGCCAGCGCCTCCTGCTCCGCTTCAACACGGACCTCGCGAATGATCTCGGCAACCTGCTGAACAGGACATTGAACATGTTCGCCAAATTCCGACCACAGATCGAGGGCCAGCCGCTCGAGCCAAAATCCGCTCTTTCGGAGCTGTTTGCGACGACCCTTTCCGCCGTGAGCATCGAATACGGTAACCTGCAGTTCTCCGCGGGACTTGAGAAAACATGGACGCTGGTCAACGTGCTCAACAAGATGATCGAAGACGATAAACCGTGGGCACTGGCCAAAGGCGGTGATGCGGCTGGAGTGGCAACTCACCTCGCGACCCTCCTGACAGGACTCTGGTACGTTGCAAACCTTGTCGAGCCGTGCATGCCCACCGTCTCAGACCGTCTGCTGGGGGCAATCCGGAGGCCACAGGTTGTTTGGAGTGACCTTGCATGGAGAGGACCGGGTTCTGACCTCCCTGAGGCAAGCTCGACTGTCCTGTTCCCCCGTATCCAGCCTGACCAGCTCGAAGAGTTCCTGGCAGCCCAGGCGGCCCGCAAGACTGGCGGCACGACGGTCGCTGCCGCAGCTCCTTCGCCGGTTGCCGCCGCCCCCTCCGGTCTGATTACGATCGACGACCTCGCCAAGGTGCAGCTGCGCATCGCCACGATCCTCGAAGCCGAACGGGTGCCCGAGACCGACAAGCTCGTCAAGCTGCGCGTCAAGGTCGGCGGCGAAGAGCGCACGATCGTGGCTGGCATCGGCAAGCACTATGATCCTGCTGTGCTGGTCGGCAAACAAATCGTGATCGTCGCAAACCTTCAACCGCGAAGACTCAAAGGCATTGCGTCGCAGGGCATGCTCCTCGCGGCTTCGGTCGGCGACGAGATGGCTCTCCTTACACCAATGGCTGTTCTACCAGACGGAGCGGAGATTCATTGAGCGAACCTTCATACATCGACACACACGTCCATGTCCAGATGGCCGAGTTCGACGACGACAGGAAGGATGTCCTGCGTCGATATCGGGATAGCGGCGTCTCGCTGCCCGGTACAGAGAGAAAACAGTCGCCATCGGCGAGATTGGACTGGATTTCAAGGAAGGCACTCCCGATCATGCTGTGCAGATGCGTTTCTTCGAGGAACAGCTGCAACTGGCCGCCGATTTGTGGCTCCCCGTCATCGTGCATTCCCGCTTTGCCGTGGTAGAATCCTTGAGCGCCATCTCACATTTTGCCGGATTGCGCGGTGTGATGCACTGCTTTGCAGGAACGCCGGCGGACGTCGAGAAAGCGGTCGGCATGGACTTGTGCGTCTCCTTTACCGGCAACATCACGTACCCGGGGGCACATGCGACCCGCGCAGCTCTGAAGGCTTGTCCGCTGGAACGCCTGCTGCTCGAAACAGATGCGCCCTACATGCCACCGGTACCGATGAGAGGCACAAGGAACGAACCTTCGTTCATTGTCCATACATACCGCGCAGCGGCCTCACTGCTGGACCGGGACCTGCTCGACCTGAGCAAGCGCATAGAACAGACTGCTCGAGAATTGTTCAGACAACACGAGAGGGGGGAACATGCCGGAGAAGAAAACGTTCAAGATCACACACAACCGTAAGTGGTGCAAGGACTGCGGTATCTGCGTCGCTGTATGCCCGAAGAAGGTCTTTGAGATAGACCGCAATGACCGACACGCAATCATCCGCCCGCAGGACTGCATCGGCTGCCAGATGTGTGTCGAGCACTGTCCTGACTTTGCGCTCACCGTCGAGGAGGTCAAGAATGAATGAAAAGATGGTCCTGATGCAAGGCAACGAGGCCGTCGCCGAGGGAGCGATTGCTGCAGGCGTACGGTTCTATGCCGGATACCCTATCACGCCATCCTCCGAAATCGCCGAGATCATGGCCAGGCGCATGCCACAGGTAGGCGGGACCTTCATGCAAATGGAGGACGAAATTGCCAGCATCATGGCGATCGTCGGAGCGTCCATGGCCGGCAAGAAAGTACTGACCGCGACATCCGGTCCCGGGTTCTCGCTGATGCAGGAGGGTCTCGGCTACGCGTGCATGGTCGAGGCGCCGATCGTGATTCTGGACTCCATGCGATACGGGCCTTCGACGGGCATGGCGACCAAAGTCTCACAGATGGATTTCATGCAGACACGGTGGGGAACTCATGGTGACCACTGGGTGATCGTCCTCTCTCCCTCCAGTGTCGAGGAGTCCTACCAGTTGACGATCCGTGCGGTCAACTTGGCGGAGAAGTACAGGAATCCAGTCATCGTCCTCTCCGACGAGACCATCTCTCACCTCCGCGAACCGATCGATACCAGTATTCCCCCTACCATTATCGACCGCAGGCTCCCGACCGAGAAGGCTGGATACCTTCCGTACAGGACAGACGCCTCAATGGTTCCGACGATCGCCAACGTGGGCACCGGTTTCCGGACGACCTTCACGGGACTTGTTCATGGCGAATCCGGCTTTCAGACAGCGAACGGCCATGTGGCAGAGGCACTTATCGAGCGCCTGCGTGACAAGCTCTTCGACAACCTTGACGACATCATTCAGTTCGAGACCGACCGCGTCGAGGACGCCGATATCCTGTTCATGAGCTTCGGCATCACGGCTCGCGGCGTGACTGAGGCGGTCGAGTCGCTTCGTTCTCACGGACGGAAGGCTGGGTCGCTTCGATTCATTACGCTGTTCCCATTTGATGATGACCGCGTCCGCAAGGCTGCGGGCAATGCCACGACCATCATTGTCCCTGAGCTCAATTCCGGCCAGCTCGTCCTTCTCGTCAAGAGAGTGTTTGGAGACTCCCGCAAGGTGGTTCCAATGAACAAAGTCAACGGCGACCTTATCAGCCC
>JAPLGL010000025.1 GCA_026390155.1 Caldisericota bacterium | reverse complement strand
AAGCGACCCATCGGGCACCGTGGCCCGTTCGTCCTCGACCCGCGCAAGGGTCGTTCCCGGTTTCAGTTGTCGCAGCTGGGCGCCATGGCTCAGGACAACGCCAATCAGGCCGAGTACCCCCTGTCGTACGTGGCAGAAGTCGACAGCTACCTGCACGTTCCCGTCGACTACGCAGTGTTCTCAGCACTGTGCGCTGAGGGCTGGTTCTCGCTGTGGAACCCCTCTGCGCCACTGGCCTACTTCGAGGATTTGCAGGAAGGGTACCTCGCACTCATGCGAGTCTCACGACTTGACGCGGAAATACCTGAGCAGGTCGTCGAGCACGGTCGGTCTGGGGCCAACTTCATCTATTACCTCGACCCGCCCGTGACAGTGCAGAAGCTTCACCCGGTCCTCCGCCCCGATGTGTACGAGCACCGCAAGGACGATTTGATGGCTTTCCTGTCCGGTCACAACTGGCTTCTCGGCGAGGAGGGTCCCACTGCGTCACGAGAACTGGAGACCGAAAGCCTGTTCGACGCCTCGGAGTTGCCCGAGAGACCTGCTCGGAGAGGATAGGAGAGGGCCGGCTCCGAGATTCTGCAGTTTGCTCTTTGTCGCCGCCCTGCTATTTGACCGTGACCGTGATGGTCCTGGTCTGGGCAGGAGGGACGCTTTCCCAGGGACGGGCGTAGTACAGGGTGATTGTGGTCGTGCCCTTGCCGACAGCCTTGAACGTGAAGGTATCGGTCCCGCCTCCCCCGACAATCTGAGGGTCGGTGGCTGCTGCAACGTACGCGTTGTCGACATATGCAATCACGCTCGTGTCCTTGATGGTCTGGCTCCAGTTGTACCCGGTGGTCATGTTGGCGTCGAGTGCGATGGTGAACGTCTTCCCGACGGTCGTCTCGAACGTGTCTCCGGTGACCTTGTCTCCTCCGGAGGCTCGTGTCAGCACCAGCGTGACGGCCACGGCGGCAATCATCACCACAATTACGACAACAGCCAGTATTCTTCTCTTCATCTCTGCATCTCCTTGAACCCGTCGGTTTCTCCGACCGTCATCGCTAGGACGCACGGAGTGCCCACACGGTTCCCGGGGATCGCCTCGCGGAATGCGGAATGTTGTCCTGCGTCACGTATCCTGATACAATCGAGGCGGAGGTGTTGCATGGCGACAAACGAGCTCTACGGCAGATCGGCACGGCTGGTTGACCTCATCGTGGTCCAACCAGGAGCGATCGTCAGCAAGACGCTGGTCGAGCAACCGACGGGGACTGTGACGCTGTTCGCGTTTGACAAGGGGCAGAAGCTGAGTGAGCACACCGCTCCATTTGACGCACTGGTAACGGCTCTGCAGGGGAGCGTCGACATCATCCTGGACAATGTACATCACACCTTGACAGCGGGTGACGCCATCGTCATGCCCGCCGGCGTGGTCCATGCCGTCGACGCTCTGGAACCATGTATCTGGCTGCTGACGATGATCCGGTCCTGACACCTGGAGGGAGAGGAAAATCCGTTTTCACGATGTCACAGGCCCCACGCGGGGACTCGACCTGAAAGTGCTTGCAGACTGACGATTCGACTGGCGAGTCGATGGCTGGGACCTGTTCGTTGGAGAACAATGGTGTAGAATGTCTACGTGACAAAGACGGCCGCAAGGCCAGTATCGATGGAGGTGTATCCATGGATGAGAACGTCGCCAGGTTCCTGGAGGAACGGCTCGGCGGGGAGCAGTACGCGAAGCTCAGCAAGATCTCGAATGGAAAGCTCCATGAATTCATTGCCCACTTCATCAAGTTTCTCGATCCAGCGAGTGTCTTCGTCTGTGATGACTCGACCGGGGATCTCTCCTGCATCAGCGAGAAGGCCATCCACGATGGTGAGGAACAGCGCCTGGCTATGAATGGCCACACGATTCACTTCGATTCACCCCTCGACCAGGGCCGCGATAAGGAGCACACAAATATCCTGGTGGACCCGGGTGAAGAGATGGGCCCCCAGATCTCCACGCGTGACCGTACCGAAGGCCTCAAGGACATAGGCGAGGTCATGGCCGGCATCATGCGTGGACGTCAGATGCTGATTGTCTTCGCCACGCTGGGGCCAAACGGTTCGGAGTTCGCCGTTCCCGCAGTTCAACTTACTGACAGCACCTACGTCGCACATTCGGAGAAGCTGCTGTATCGGCCTGGCTATGAGGAGTTCATCCGTCAGGGTGAACAGGCGCACTTCTTCAAGTTCGTGCATTCCGAGGGCGAACTGACCGACAGCAAGACGACCAGGAACATCGACAAGCGGCGCATCTACATCGACCTCAAGGAGGATATCGTCTACAGCGCCAACACGCAGTACGCCGGCAACACGCTGGGCATGAAGAAGATGGCCATGCGTCTCGCCATCCACCGTGGGTCGCAGGAGGGCTGGCTATGTGAGCACATGCTGGTCATGGGCATCCATGGGCCTCATGGCCGTGTCACGTACTTCACGGGCGCGTTCCCCTCGATGTGTGGCAAGACCTCGACTGCCATGCTGGACGGCGAGAGCATCGTGGGCGACGACATCGCCTATCTTCGTAAGATCGATGGCGTCGTGCGTGCAGTCAATTGCGAACACGGCATGTTTGGCATCATCCTGGGCGTCAACAGCAAGGATGACCCAATTCAGTGGAAGGCGCTGCATGCGCCCGGTCATCAAGTCATCTTCAGCAACGTCCTCAGGACGGATGATGGTGGCGTCTACTGGGAAGGCAAGGACGCAGCTGTCCCAGCGCATGGCGTCAACTTCAAGGGTGAGTGGACCCCGGACAAGGTCGACAAGGATGGCAAGCCGGTGCCTGCCTCTCATCCGAATGCTCGCTTCACGCTTGGTCTCGAGATGCTTGAGAACCTGGACAAGAACGCTGACAATCCCGATGGTGTCGAGGTCGGCGCATATGTCTATGGCGGTCGCGATTCAGACACATGGGTCCCGGTACAGGAATCCATCGACTGGGCTCATGGCATCGTGGCCTTTGGGGCATCCATAGAGTCCGAAACGACGGCTGCAACCATTGGCAAGGCCGGCGTGCGTCAGCACAACCCGATGTCCAACTTGGACTTCCTGTCCATCCCGCTGGGCAAGTACCTGCAGGTCAATGTCGATTTTGCCAGGGGAGCCAGGCGGCTGCCAAGGATCTTTGGCGTCAACTACTTCCTCAAGAGCCGCGATGGGAAGTTCCTCAACGGCAAGAACGACAAGAAGGTGTGGTACAAGTGGATGGAACTGCGGTGCAACGGTGACGTCACGGCCATCAAGACCGCGACGGGCTGGATTCCTGAGTACAAGAACCTTGTCCCTCTGTTTGGGGACATCATCGGCCGCGAGTACGCGCAGGAGGAGTACGAGGCTGAATTCTCACTCCGCATCCCCGAGAACCTTGGCAAGATCGACCGTGTCATTGAAGGCTGGAAGAACAGCACCCAGGATACGCCCGAGGTCCTGTTCACGGTGCTCGAGGCCCAGCGGGTGCGTCTGCTGGAAGCGCAGAAGGCGTTCGGTGACGAGGTCAAGCCGTCACAGTGGGGTATCGTCGGCTAGCCCTGTAACATTGGGGACAGGTCCTGTCGGCGTTGCAGCGCCCCTCCATGTGGAGGGGCGCTGTCATCGTTCCCGGCCGATCCCTTCTCACCAGAAACAGCCTGTCCTGTCAGCGTTATCGGTGTTGACCCCAGGACGTGCCGGTGCTAGATTGACTGGAAGCGCACTGGTGGGAGGTCTGCATGGAATCGTCCTATACGGCACCATTTGCACAGGCGTACAATCAGCGATGGACTGGATTTGTGACACTGGTCGGGCCGAGGCTGCGGACCTTGTACGAGCAGGTCTGTCCCCATGGCGAGCACTCGGTACTCGATGTCTGCTGCGGCACCGGGCAGCTGGCATTGCAGTTCCTGCAGGCGGGGTATACCGTGACAGGGCTGGACAATTCGGAACCCATGCTCGCCCATGCGCGCATGAATTGCGCTTCGTTCGTTTCCTCTGGCGAAGTGTCATTTGTCCAGGGTGATGCGGCTGACTTTTCACTGTCGTCGCGGTTCGGGCTGGCGCTCTCGACGTTCGACGCTCTCAACCATCTGTCCGACACCAATGCCTTGCTGTCCTGTTTCGCATGCGTGCACCAGTGTTTGCTCCCGGGAGGCCTGTTTGCATTTGACCTGAACACAGTGCTGGGGCTGCGGCGCTGGAACAACGTGACCGTTGAAGACGCTCTGGACGCGATGGTTATCAATCGCGGCATGTACGACGAGGACAGGCGCCAGGGACGTATCAAGATCTCCGGATTCGTCCGGCAGGAATCGGGCGGCTGGCTTCGCTTTGACGAGACATTTGTGGAAAGCGCATGGCCGGTGCGAGAGGTGACCACTGCGCTGCTGGAAGTCGGGTTCAGTGCGGTCTATCAGGCGCGTGCTGTCGACCTTGCCGCGCCTCTTGCCGACCCGGAGTCCGAACCCCGCGTCTTCTTCGTGGCCCGGGTGTAGCGAACCGGTCCTGGCACGGGGCTGATTCCACCATACCCGACCCGCAGTCAGTCTTCTTGCGTGACCGTGCGCGGAGTCTCCCTAGTTCGGAACGTGGTGTCCAAACCTGCCATGAGACTGCCATCCGGTGCGACTCGCACAAGACGGGCGTGATACGTGGTACTCGGCTTGAGCCGGAGAACCGCAAAGTCGACATTGTAGGTCAAGTTCCCGAGAAGTGGTCCCTGCTTGTCCGTGGCCTCGTCATAGGTTTCGGAGACACCGTATTCGAAGAACCAGAGTGCCGGCTGTCCATCCGGCTTGATGATGCCGTTCAGCACAGCTGACGTCGATGTCACCGATGATGGGACTGTCGTGGTGACGAGGCTCACGGACTCGACTGGTTTGGATTGAGGGTCAGGAATTGTGGCGGAGGCCGAACTTCTCGTCGTCACGGCGGGTTGTGCCACGACAGCCGTTTTCGCGGGAGTCGCAGGCTTGGGAGCGGCTGCGACGGTGACTAGTGACTTGACGATGTGGTAGTATTTGACGTACGTCCAGCCACTGAACAGCCAGCCGATTGTGGTCCGCAGCCGGTCATACGTGTGGGCGTTGAAGAGGGGCTGACCGTTCGTCTGCTTGGCAGAGACGAACACAGCGTGACGCAGGCCCAGCCAATTGCCAAAAATGGCCACGTCGCCGGGCTGCAGGCCGGTCGGCGCAAGCGAACCCGGGGACTTCTTCCAGACCGTGGCTTTGAGGGTGTTTGTCAGGAATGCGTCCAGGCTGGTGCACTGCGCGATACTTCCATTCTTGTCGGCCGAAGGGCTTGCGAGGAGGCTGAGGCCACCTGCAATCAGGCACTGAGACACATAGTTGGCACAATCGT
This sequence comes from Caldisericota bacterium, assembly GCA_026390155.1. GTDB lineage: Bacteria > Caldisericota > Caldisericia > Cryosericales > Cryosericaceae > Cryosericum. The sequence continues at coordinate 23,489 of JAPLGL010000025.1, read as the reverse complement.
TGAAGCCGTAGCTCTGGAACTTGGGATTACGCTTGTTCCACCACTGGTCGGCATACTGGATGGCTTTGAGAGGGTTGTATGTTGCAGCGCCGACGCGAGGGGCGGGAGCAAGAACGACCAGGGAGGCTGTCGCCAACATGATGGTCAGTACGACTATGATCTGCTGTTTCCAGCGTGCACTCGCTTTCCAGTTTGTCACAGTGAATCTCCTTTCTTCCCGGTGGTCCAACCCGGGATGGCCAGACAAGGGGTGCCCTTCCCTTCTGCCAAGTCCATTAAACCCGAGCAAGGGGGTCTTGTCAAGAGAGCAGGATTCCAACCCGTCTCTTGGGCCGCTAACGAAGGAGATTGCGAAGCGTGTCGACCAGGAGCAGGACGTTGAGACCGCTGACGACCACGGTCGTCGTCCACAGGAGGATGCGGTCGACCACGGTGTTCACGTACTTCCCCATCACGCGCGGGTTTGAGGTCAGCAGAATCTGCAGGACGATGGTCCATGGCAGCTGAATGGATAGTGCTATCTGGCTGACAATGAGGCCCTTGAAAGGGTTCGTGATCACCAGCGCGATTGCCAGAGCCCCAAGCAGCGTGATCATGATGCCCAGTCTGGTGTGGTTGTCCGATGGGTCATAGGGTTCCCCCGACATGCCCGCGACAATACTGCCACCAGCCATCCCTGCAGTGACCGAAGACGAGAGACCGGCCATGAGCAGTGCTCCTCCGAAGACGATGGCCGCTGCCCGGCCCAGCATCGGGCGCAGCATGGCCTGTGCCTGCCCGAGTTCTGTGACGGCGGTTCCGCTGGCGAAGAAGGTCGCTGCGGCAAGGATGATCATGGAGCTGTTGATGGCCCAGCCAATGACCATGGAGTTGAGGGTGTCGACAAACTCAAACCGGAGCTGCTTCTCTATGACGTCCGAGCCCTTCTGGTTCAGCTGGCGGCTCTGGATGATCTCGCTGTGCAGGAAGAGATTGTGCGGCATGACGACGGCGCCGAGGACACTCATGATGACGGGAATGGAGCCCAGGGGTATGGTGGGAGTAACCCACCCGCTCGCGGCCTGCGCCCACGGGATGTGCACGAGCGACAACTCATAGAGGAAAGAAAGTCCTATGAGCGACACGAATGCGATGATAAGCTTCTCGATCCGCCGGTAGCCGTTGCTGAGCAGGAGCCAGATGACGGCGCCTGATACCGCAATGGCACCGATGCGCAGTGGCAGCTTGAACAGCAGGTTGAGACCGATGGCGGCACCCATGATCTCTGCAAGGGCTGTGGAGACGGAGGCGGCAACGGCAGAGCCCAGAACGAGACGGGCGAAGCGGGGACGCATGAACTTCGTGGCCGCCTCGGAGATGCACAGTCCCGTAACGATGCCCAGGTGGGCGGCATTGTGCTGAAGGAGGATCAGCATCAGGGTCGACAATGTGACCATCCACAGGAGGCGGTAGCCATAGAGCGAACCTGCAGCCACATTCGATGCCCAATTGCCGGGGTCGATGAAGCCGACAGTGACAAGGAAGCCCGGACCAATGTACTTCAGAAGCTCCAGCGCCTGAAGGCGTGGCCTGTGACCCTTGAACGATTTCTGGATACGGGTGCGAAGATTCATGAGCTGAGTATAGGTGGTCCAGGCATGTCATCAAGCGTCTGCGGGCAAGTCTGCTCAGTCCCTCTTGAAATTGCAGTTGCAACGCGACTGACAACCCATATAATAGTACTGTCTACAGCAGGACATTCGAACGAGTACCCCAGTTGCGGGGTGCGTCATGGCCATAATGGCTCACCTTTCGGGTTATCTGTTCTCTGAATTGAGTGGAGGTTTCAATGCGTATCAGGATCGAAGTACAGAGCGCGCTGGACAAGTTCATTTTGCCTCAGGGGTACAACCCCTATGTGCAGGGACTTGTCAATGCGTGCATTCCCGAAGACGTGAAGTGGTCTGGCATCGCGACGGGCACAGAAGAAGCCCATTTCAAGCTCTTCACTTTCTCGCAACTCTATGCGAAGTCGGTGGAGCGCATCGACATTGCCCCGCGTGATGAAACTGAAGCGGATGGACGTGTTCACTATCAGCTGGTGATGTCGTCACCTGTCTGGTTCTATTTGTCATCGCCCAGTCCCGAGTTCATCCAGGCCCTTTCACCTCGGCTGGAGAAGGCCCATGACCTTCACCTCGAGCGAAACCTTGTGCAATCGGTGCGCGTAAGTCCCGCCTATCCCGTTACCATCCCGGCTCAGGGGCTGGTCACGTGGCGCATTCGCACGATCAGTCCTATCACCGTGTATCAGAGCGAGAGCAAGGACAGCAACTCCGCACACTACTTCGCCCCCGATGACCCGCTGTTCGCCAAGCTTGTTCTGGACAATGCGGTGCGCAAGTATTACGCCTGGACACAGGAGAAGGCGCCCAGCGACGGATTCAGCATCAGTTGTCTGGACCATACGCCGCATCTTGCTGTCATCTCGTTCAAGGACACGCCCGTGCATGGCTACACAGGACGTTTTCAGCTGACTGGAGATGCGAGGCTGCTCGCGTTTCTGTACGAGTCGGGTCTGGGTGGCAAGAACTCTCATGGTTTTGGGATGTTCGACATAGCACCGGAGGGAGAGGACGATGCCCACTGGCGTCGGAGGACAGAAGAAGAGAGCCGTGAGGTGCGCAGGACTCCTGCGACGCCGATGGCCGCGGCTGACCAGGAACGACCGGACCACCGCGAGCGGTCGGATAATCGTGGGCAGGAAGGGCACGTGTGGCATGGCGAACATCATGGTACTGGTGGTCAGAGCAGCTCCTCGAGGAGCGCAGGCTCCAGAGACGACCGGACGCATGCCGCTCGCCCGCGTTCCCAGGGAGAGCAATCGGATCGCCCGCGTACGGACCGTCCACACACAGAGCGTTCTGCTTCAGACCGTCCGCGTACCGACCGTCCGTACTCGGACCGTCCCAGGACGGAGGCACCGCGACTGGACGGCACGCCGACGAGAAGCCGAGGGACAGGACGTCCAGGTACCGATAGTCGGAAGTTCCAGTCTGCCTCGCGTGGGGGCACTCCCGAACGGAGAGGTCCTCGCGGCACTGAGGAACCGCGTCGCAAGTTCGTAAGCCGCTACGCTCCCGACATCAAGCCGGTGAGCCATGAGAAGGCGGCCACGGGCTCGTACAGCATCTGGGATGGTAAGGCGAAGACCGAGCTGCCGCGTTTCGTCCGCCCGGACGGCACCGAGAGCACGGGGGGACCTCGCCCGAACGAGCATCGCGGGGGACCTCGCCCCGCATCTGCTGGTCGTTCTTTAAGCGGAGATGGACGTCCTCAAAGCGACAAGCGTGGTGGAAGCTTCGGTGCTGCGAGACCAGGCGGAAGTTCTGGTTCAGTGCACCGTCCCAGTGGAGGACACGGTGATCCGCGTGATCACAGGGGGAGCAAAAGCGGTCCCTACAACCACTAGCTTCGGCCGAGATTGAATTGATGACGGGAGGCGCCGCATGGTGCCTCCCTTCTTCGTGCGGGACAAGGGTCGTTTCTTGTTCGTAGTACGAATAAGGGTATACTACCAGGCGTCAGAAGCAGGTGTGGGTTCGTGCCCCGCCGTCTGGAGGAGACTGTGGCAAGGACTGCGTCAAGAAAAGAGATACTTGAGGGACCTGTCGTTCGAACCATGTTCAGACTAGCATGGCCGCTCATGATTTCCAGCCTGCTGCACTACCTCTACAACATGGCCGATACCTTCTGGATAGGCCACTTGCCTGCCTCGCAGAACGCGTCTGCCGTTGCCGGACTCCAGATAGCCGGCCCGGTCATCTTCTTCCTCATGGCATTTGCCTTCGGGTTCAACTCCGGAGGCTTGGCGCTGGTATCGCAGTACATGGGTGCCCATCGGAAAGAGGAAGCGAATAAGGCAGCTGCCAAGACGCTTTCCCTGTCGATTGTCTTCGGGTTGTTCATCATGGTGACAGGCGTCATCTTCTCGCCCGCGCTGTTGAGGCTTCTCACATCAGACCCTGCTGTCGCCCGCGCCGCAACGATTTATACGCGCATCATTTTCATCGGCATGCCCTTTGAGTTCGTCGCCGCGGCGTATGCCCAGGTCATGGCTGCGTACGGAGATACAGTCACGCCCATGCTCGTGAACTTGGCGACCGTCCTCATCAATGTTGTCCTGGATCCGTTCATGATCTTCGGGTGGGGTCCGTTCGCCCGCATGACGGTTGCGGGGGCTGCGCTGGCCACCATCATCTGCCAGGCCGTCGCCGCGGGAATCTCGCTGGTCATCCTGTTCAGAGGCAGACACGGGCTCCGTGTCAGCTGGCGCGACCTTCTGCCGGACTGGTTCTGGTACAGGCGCATTCTCAAGATCGGCCTTCCTGCCTCCATTGGGGTCTCAGGGACCTCATTCGGGTTTCTCGTGCTGACGGGCATCATCGGTCGTGTGCCGAATGCCACAATAGCGTTGTCAGCATACGGAATCGGTGACCGCTTCATTAACATCAGCTTCATTGCCATCGATGGCCTGTCGCTGTCTATCTCCACAATGGTCGGACACGCATTGGGTGGGGACCTGCGGAAACGAGCCAGCAATGTCGTGTGGACGGGCACGGCGCTGATGTTCGGCATACTTGTCGGTGAAGGGGCGCTTCTGTGGGCTCTCACGCCATGGTTGTTCAGGGCCTTCATTCCGACACAACCGGCAATCATCAGGGAAGGGATCCTGTTCATGTCGCTGTTCCTGCCCTCCATTCCGTTCTTCGGCATTGTCAGCGGGGTCCAGTCGGCGTTTCAGGGCTCAGGGCACAACACACCGCCGATGATCATGCAGCTCGTACGCCTCTGGGGCCTTCGCGTACCGCTCTCGTGGTTTTTCGGGTTTGCCCTTCACATGGGATCGCGTGGCATCTGGACCGGCATGCTCGTGAGCAACGTCCTTGCGGCTGTACTGGCGCTGATCTTCCTGGCGACCGTCGACTGGCACCACAAAGTGATTGAGCAGTCTTCCTCTGCTGACAGTGAAGTCTCTGAGGCAGAAACCCCTGACGTGCTGGTTGTCCCGGCCGAACCCCAGATGTAGGAAAGCATGAACAATCGCACCAGAATTCCCACACGCGAAGAGATCCTGCACGGTCCGGTCGTCGCGACCATGTTCAGGCTGTCGTGGCCTGTCATGGTCAGTTCGCTGCTCAATATGCTGTACAACATGACCGACACGTTCTGGGTCGGGCATCTTCCAGCGGCTGAGAATGCAGCGGCAGTCGCCGGGCTTCAGGTGGCAGGCCCCGTCGTATGGTTCCTCGTCGCATTTGCTTTTGGATTCGGGTCCTCGGGTCTCGCTCTCGTTTCCCAATTCATGGGAGCACGCAATGAGGTCGACGCAGAGAAGGCGGCGGGTCAGACGATGTCTCTGGCGATCCTGCTTGGGTTTGCCGTAGCTGTCATCGGCGTGGTCCTGTCGCCGATTCTTCTTCCCGCCCTGACGCCAAACCGGGCCATTTCGGCGAACGCAATCAGCTACACACGCATCATCTTCATTGGGATGCCCGCCATCTTCGTGTCGGCACTGTATGCGCAGATCATGAATGCCTACGGAGATACGGTGACGCCGATGCTCATCAATGCGGTCACCGTCGGTCTGAATGTCATCCTGGACCCACTGATGATCTTCGGATGGGGTCCGTTTGTCCCAATGGGGGTAGCCGGCGCCGCTCTCGCGACCGTTTTGTGTCAGGTCCTGTCTGCCGGCATTTCATTGTGGGTTCTCATGACCGGGAGACGAAAGCTGAGAGTGACCTGGCCTGACCTGCGCCCCGAGATCTCCTGGGTCAGGCGCATTCTCCGCATAGGTCTTCCCGCATCAATTGGTGCATCTGGAACATCCTTTGGGTTCGTTGTCCTGACGGGAATCATCGGCAGAGTCCCCAACGCTACCGTAGCGTTGTCGGCGTATGGCATTGGGGACAGGATGTTCAGCATTACCTCCCTCATCAACGACGGAGCGGGAGTAGGCATCGCCACGATGGTGGGACAGGCGCTGGGTGCCGGCATGCGTGACCGGGCGACAGCCGTCGTGCGGCAGGGAACGGCTGCTATCGTCGGTCTCATGGCAGTTGCGAGCGTTCTTCTGCGGCTTATCACGCCCCTCGTATTCCGAGCGTTCATTCCGAGCCATCCGGAAATCCTTGTGGAAGGCGTTCTCTTCATGTCTCTCTTCCTTTGGGCCAATCCGTTCTTTGGACTCATGATGGGTGTCCAGTCAGCGTTTCAGGGCTCGGGGCACAATGTGCCAAACATGATCCTGGACCTGGTCCGGCTTTGGGGTCTGCGCGTGCCGCTGGCGTGGTTCTTTGCCATGGCCCTGAAACTGGGCTCACGTGGTGTCTGGATCGGCATGACGGTCAGCAACGTCGTGGCGGGCTTGCTCTCGCTCATTCTTGTGTTTACGGTGGACTGGCGCAAGAATGTGATTGGGCACTTGCCTCGTCCTGAGGCTCTGCTTATCGGCGAAGAAGCTGTATCGTCCGTCGAGAGCATCGGGGTCGACGACCGCCCTTAGGCTGTCTGTAGCCGCGCTCATCGGTCTGACGGCCGTTTCTTCGCACATGTGCTTGACACCATGCAGCATCGTGCCTAGCATACATGCGCTCTGTCATTTTCTCGCCCCAGGAGGCGCGAATGTTCTACCTCAGTAACATCCTTGGCATGCGCGTTCTGGACCGAAAGCAGGCTGTCGTCGGCTCGATAGCCGATCTTGAAGTGGCGACCGGCGAGAAGTTTCCGGCCGTCATGGCCGTACTTGTCAGGACGCAGCGTGGCCTGACGCGCGTGGTCTGGCATAACGTGCGCGGCATCGGTATCGCGGAGTGCACGCTCAAGCTCGCTGATGCGGAACTTCAGCCCAACTTCAAGCTGGAAGACACGTCCATGCTCTTGCTCAACCATGTCCTGGACAAACAGATTGTCGACATCCACGGCGCCAAAGTCGTGCGCGTAAATGATATCGAGCTGGCGGAAAGCCATGGGCAGCTGCGTGTCATAGCGGCCGATGCCGGGTTTCGGAGCTTCATGCGCAGGGCTGGGTTTGTATGGTTCATCCATATGATCGAACGGGCACGTCATCACAAGATTGCCGAGAATTCGATTCCCTGGAGCTTTGTCGAGCCCCTTGGACGTGATGTTCGCAGCGTCCAGGTGAGAGCAACTTGGAAGGAGCTGTCCAAACTGCATCCTTCGGATCTGGCGGACGTTGTGGACGACCTGGACTTCAATGAGCGCGATGCATTGTTCAAAGCGCTCAACGACGAGCAGGCGGCCGATACGCTGGCCGAACTGGAGGACGACAAGGTCAAGGTCACCATCCTTGAACGGCTTGGTGTGGCCCGTGCAGCTGATATTCTGGAGGAAATGGACCCTGATGACGCTGCGGACATCCTGCAGGATACGCGGGCCGAAACGCAGGAGGCGATGCTTCAGGAAATGGATCCGGAAGAACGCGCGGACGTTCGCGAACTGCTGGCCTATGATGAAGATACTGCGGGCGGCCTGATGACCAACGACTATCTGGAGATCAGACAGGAGATGTCGGCCGAGCAGGTTATCGAACTTCTCCGCCGTGAGGCTCCCGATACGGAAACCATCTACTACCTGTATGTCACGGACGATGACGGGCATCTCGCAGGAATCCTGTCCCTGCGAGCGCTCATCGTTGCGCAGCCAGGCACCGCGGTGGTGGAAATCATGCAGAAACGCACCGTTTCCGTGTTTGTGGACGACCCGAAGGGCAAAGTGGCCGAGATCATCGGCAAGTATAACTACCTTGCGCTTCCGGTCGTTGACCACGAAGGCGTTCTGCGGGGAATCGTCACGGTCGACGACGTCATCGACCAGGCGATGGACTAGCCTGGGCCATGGTACGGATCTGGGAACGCATCAGGGGCAGGGTCCGGCGTTTCGCACTGACGCTGCCCATCCTCTTCGCTGTCCTTGGACCAGGCATCATCACGGGCAACGTCGACAACGATGCTGGGGGCATCACCACCTACAGTGTCATCGGGGCCAGGTTCGGATACTCCATGTTGTGGATGTTGTTGCTGATTACGTTCACGCTGGCCATGATCCAGGAAATGAGCGCTCGCATGGGTGTCGTCACAGGCAAGGGCCTTGCAGACTTGATCCGCGAACGATTCGGCATTCGGCTGACCATGGTCGTTATGGTCCTGCTGGTGTTTACGAACCTGACCAACACCATGGGCGAATTTGCCGGCGTAGCAGGATCGAGCTCCATCCTGGGTCTCAATCGTTTCATCGCCATTCCTGTGGTTGCTTTCTTGGTGTGGCTACTGGTGGTCAGGGGCTCATACCGCGCCGTCGAAAAAGTTCTGCTCGTGTTCTGTGTCCTGTTTCTGACCTACGTCATCAGTGCGTTCATGGCGCATCCCGACTGGGGGGTCGTCGCCAGGTCCGCCGTTGTTCCGAGTTTTCAGATGAACCCTGAGTTCATCTCGCTGTTCATCGCTACGATCGGGACCACGATCGCGCCCTGGATGCAGTTCTATCAGCAGTCTTCGGTCGCCGAGAAGGCTATTGACCTCAGGAATTACAAATACGAAGCACTGGACACCTATATTGGCAGTTTTCTCACCAACTTCGTCTCCTTCTTCATTGTTGTTGCATGCGCAGGGACGCTGTTTATGGCGGGCATCCGGGTCAATACCGCGGCTGAAGCCGCAGGAGCACTTGCACCGCTCGCAGGACGGTACGCCTCCGTCCTGTTTGCCGTGGGGCTGCTCAATGCATCGATCATGGCCGCCGGGGTCCTTCCTCTCTCGACGGCGTATTCCGTGGCTGAAGCATTTGGCTGGGAATCGGGGGTTGGGAAGTCATTCCGTGAGGCACCTCTCTTCTATGGTCTGTATACGGCTCTCATCGTTCTGGGTGCGGGAACAATCATGTTCGTACCCGAGAGCAGACTCATTGGTGTCATGCTGTTCTCGCAGGCGGCGAACGGTGTTCTGCTGCCTCTGATCCTCATCCTCATGTTGAAGCTGATCAATGACAAGTCATTGATGGGCGAGTACGTCAACGGTCGGGGCAAGAACATCGCCGTATGGGCACAGGCGGTCGTCATGATCGTGCTGGCGGCAACTCTGACAGTCCAGACCATGCTCCAGATATTGAGGAAGTAGGTTCATGATTGTGCGACAGGGAGAATAGACTCTACCTGTGAGATAATTCGGTTAGCGAAAGGAAACATGAGTGAACATTCGAAAACGGCTGCCGGCTTTTGAGTCTCGGGACTACCGGCTCTGGTTTGCGGGCCAGAGCGTGTCGCTTGTTGGCACATGGCTTCAGAATACTGGCCAGGCCTGGCTTGTTCTCAAGCTGACAAACTCGCCGTTCAAGCTGGGACTGCTGACCAGCATCCAGTTTCTCCCGTCTCTGGTCCTCTCGGTGTTCATCGGGCCGATCATCGATCGCTTTCCCAAGCGCTCGATCCTGCTGTTCACGCAGACCATGTATGCACTCGCCGCAGCCGCTCTGGCTGTCGTGGCATTCGGAGGCCATGCGCAGTTCTGGCAAGTGCTCGTCATTGCTGCTCTTACGGGACTTATCAGTGCTGTCGACTGGCCAACCAGACAGTCGTTTGTGGGCGAGCAGGTGAACGACCGGTCCGCCGTCGTCAATGCTGTCGCGCTCAACAGCACGATGTTCAACATCGCGCGTGTTATTGGCCCCGGCATCGGCGGAGTCCTGATCGCTGTTGTGGGCATCCCCTGGACCTTCGCTCTGAACTCGGCGAGTTTCATGGCCGTCATCATCAGCCTGCTCCTGATGAAAGCGGGCCGCAAACCAAGCAAGACCAGCAAGGGGAGCTATGTGCAGGAAGTCCGGGAGGGAGGTCGGTACATTGCCAGGAATCAAGTCATCATGAGCCTCCTGGTTATTGCTGGCGTCATCAGCCTCTTCTTGCTCAACTTCAATATTTTCATTCCCAGCTTCGCCAAGCTGACGCTTGGCCTGCAGGCAGATGGCTATGGGGGACTGATGTCGGCAATGGGGGCAGGGGCGCTGGCCGCCGGGGTGCTCATGTCTCTTGGCGGGGCACGCCTTGAACCGACTCCTGCCTATGTCTATGGTGCAGGGTTCATCCTGGCGGTCGCCATGGTCCTCGTCGGAATCCAGCGCAATTTCTACCTGACCGCCTTGCTGCTGGTCTTCTGTGGATTCGGCATGGCTGCATTGTCGACAATGTGCAATACGGCGCTGCAGATGCAGTCGCCCGATCACATGCGCGGCCGCGTCATGGCCGCTTACAACCTCGTCTTTGTGGGCTCGACCCCCATCGGTGCACTCTACGCGGGCAAGATCTCGGATGCCCTTGGCGCCAACATGGGGTTCCTCGTCAGCGGGGTCATTGGTGTCGTGTTCCTGGGAGCGATGCTCATCTTCGTTACTCCACGGGCTTTCCGGGGCCTGAGGACATTCGTCGTGGCTGGCTCGTCCGCCGCAGGCGGGTCTCAGACCGTCGGCTCTCCTCCTGAAGTTGTGACCGGCACGAATGGGGTGTCCAGAGACTGACGCACGCGTGTAGCCAGCTCCTGAAGCGTGTATGGCTTCGGAATGAAGGCCACGAAGCCCATGCTGGTGAAAGGAGTCTCGGTCGCATCGTAGCCGGACATCAGGATTGCGGCAACCGAGGGATTGATCTCATGAAGCTTCTCGAACAGCTCTTTGCCATTCATGTGCGGCATCATCATGTCGACCAGGATCAGGTCGATGGACTGCCAGGAGTCCTTGTAGATAGCGAGTGCATTTGTTGGATCGGCGGTGTCGATGACGCGATATCCGAGACCAGAAAGGACTCTGACGGCAACACTGCGGACAACATCTTCGTCGTCCACGATGAGCACCGACTCACCGAGGACAGACCGGGGCAGTGATCCGGAGACGGGTGCCTGGCGAGCCCTTCCCTGGGCTTCGGTCCTGGAGACAGCTGGAAGGTACAGCGTGAACGTCGTTCCCTGGTTGGGCAATGAAGCCACCGTGACGGTTCCTCCGTGGTCGTGCACGACACGCCAGACGATGGACAGCCCCAGTCCGGTCCCTTCAGGCCGCGTTGTGAAGAAGGGTTCAAACAGGTGATCCCTGGCCTCAGGCGACAGACCGCACCCGGTGTCCGAAACGGTTACCTGTACGTAGCTGCCGTCTGGCAGGACAGGAAGGTTGTGGCTGGTGCAGAAGGAATCGTCGATGATGACATTGCTGGCCTCGACTGTGAGCATGCCACCTTTGTGTCCCAGGGCATCGCGGGCATTGATGACCAGGTTCAGGAAGACCTCCTCCAGCTGTGTCCGGTCGCCAGGAACGTATGCCAGGTCCGGAGCAATATTCTGCACCAGGGCCGTGCGCTTGTCGAAACCCGGCATGGCGATTGAGAGCGTATCTGCCAGGACCCCGCCGACATCGACGTCGGTGATCGTCGGCGTGCCTTTGCGCGAGAAGGACAGCAGCTGGTGCGTCAGTTCAGCGGCGCGCCTTGCGGCGCGTTCAATGATGTCCAGTCCCTCATAGAGCTCGGTCCCTTTCGTTGCGTCGACCCTGAGGAGTGAAGCGTGTCCCATGATGCCACCCATGATGTTGTTGAAGTCGTGCGCGATTCCTCCTGCGAGTCTGCCGACGGCTTCCATCTTCTGTGACTGCAGGAGCTCCCGTTGCAGCTGCCGTGCTCGTTCTTCGGCAAGTCGCTGTTCTGTGACGTCCCGGAAGATTCCCTGGACAATGGAAGTCCCCGCAGACGGGATGGATTGCAGGGAAGCCTCGCAGATGACCTGACTGCCGTCATGGGTGACAAACACCCAGTCAAACCGCTGCGCCTGGCCAGCAAGGGCCTCGTCTTCGAACGTGCGCATGGCATCGGTGGATAGACGGCCGTCCGGCTGTCTGGCGGGGCTGATATTGGCGACAGTCTTTCCTGCCAGCTGATCGATCATGGTGCCCAACACTCGTCCTGCGGCGGTGTTCGCCTGTGCAATGACATGCCCGCGAATGATCAGCGTGGGGTCTGGAGCTTCGTCGAACAGAGCGTGATATTGCTCGTATGCCATGCGAACAGTCTGTTCAGCCTTGAGTTGATCTCGCAGGTCCCGGGCGACGATGAGAACACGCCTGCTGGGAGCCGGCAGGTTCGATGTCGCGACTTCGACAGGAATGAGAGTTCCGTCGGATGCGACGAACTGCCACCGCGTTGACGTGAGACTTCGGTCCTCCAGAGACGTCAGAGTACTCGACACATCGGCTTGTCCGATGAACATGATGGACTTAAGGGCAGCACCAACCAGGTCAGACTCCTTTCGAGCCAGCAGTGAGCACAGGGTCCCATTGACGGCCTCGATGCGCACCTGTCCCTCGACGCTCTCCGTCAGCAGGGCGGGTTCCGGGACTGCTGCAAACAACTGCTGATAGTAGGCGGCCCGTTCACGTGCGACGCGTTCACGTGAAGCAAGCAGGTAGATTGCGAATATGGCGATCGCGATACCCCCGAGGATCAGCAAGGTCGTTATCAACCGATCGCTGTCGGCGAGGAAGGGTTCGTAGATGTTTGGGGCGACGACCACCTTGAGAGGAGCCGCAACCGGAGCCGCAGCACGGACAAGTGAAAACGGGACAAGAAGGATGAGTGTGACGATGACAGTGCCGGCAGCGCGACACAGAGCCCGCCTCGTCCCCAGTGCTCCCCGGCGCACAGAACGATGAGCTTTCACCGAGGTTGCCCTCTCCGCTCCACCCGCTATTGACATATGCAAATGATACCCGGCAAGCCTCTCTTGTAAAGCTGAATTCTGACGTCCGTGGCTGTTTTGCCGCTCGCTCAGGACCTTCTCATGAGGAGCGAGCTGCCACGAGAGGGTCGGGGGAACATGTAGAGAGGTTTGCCGACGGAAGGTTCGAACCCTGACGGACAAACGCGGCCGGAGCATCATCGGCCTTCGGATTCTTCACGTCTGGAACTTGACAACCAGGCATCCCCCGGTACATTGATACGGCTTCATCAGTGTGAGCATTGACAACTAGGAGGTGGCTTATGAACGAAGACAGTATGATGAGAAAAGCCACGCGGCCCATCGAGAAGAACCGCCGGACACGGAGCAGACCAGCTAAGATCCGGCACCTTCAGAAACAGCAGAAGCTGTGGATGGTGTCCAAGATGGAAAGGCGCAAGTCCGGGACAAGACCAGGGCCTGCGCCTTCTTCATTCCTCGCGGCGAGCTTGTCCGTTCGTGAAGTCGCCGTCGACGTTCTCGTCGGTCGAGTCAGCCTGTCATGCTGCGTGGCATGTCCGACCGGGAACGGCAATACCTACGGTCTCGCTGCGGTGACCGTCCTGAGGCCTAGACTGTCTGTGTCCTGATGCCCGCCTCGACGAGAGCCCTGTATTTCCCGTCCGGATTGCTCATGAGTTTGTCGTGCGATCCCTGCTCGACGAGGCGCCCGTCTTCCAGGTAGTAGATGGTATCTGCCCCCTGGATGGTACTCAACCGGTGAGCAATCACCAGCGTCGTACGCCCCCTCATGAGGTGCTCGATAGCTTCCTGGACCTGCTGTTCGCTTTCCGTGTCGAGTGCTGACGTGGCCTCGTCAAGCAGCAGTACGGGTGCATTCTGGAGGATCGCCCGCGCGATGGCGATGCGCTGCTTCTCGCCGCCGCTGAGGTTCCTGCCAGATTCCTCCAGCACCGTCTGGTACCCATCCGGCAGCTGCATGATAAAGTCATGGGCGTTGGCAGCCCGGGCTGCCGTCTCAACCTCCTGCTGGCCCGGATCCAGCATACCCCCGACAATGTTCCTGTAGATTGTATCGCTGAAGACAAAGGCGTTCTGTGGAACATAGGCGAAGTTCATGCGCCACTCTGCGAGAGCTTCACCGTAGATCGAGCTGCTGTCGACGGTGATCATTCCGCGCGTGGGCGTGTACAGGCCGAGCAGAAGCTTGAACAGCGTCGATTTTCCACCTCCGGACGGCCCGACGAACGCCACGGTAGACCCCTTCCGCACAGTGAAACCGATGTTGCCGATGACAGGGCTGTCCGAACTGGCGTACGTGAATTCCAGGTTGCTGGCACCCACTCCGACGTGCGCTGACGAAGGCTCTGCCCCGATGCAGGTCAGGTAGGCGGGTTCCGCGGGGAGGTCCATGATCTCCAGCAGGCGCGTTCCCGAAGCGAGGCTCACCTGCAGGTCAGCGAGAATTCTGGACAGTTGACTGAAGAGCGATGTTATGCTGTTGCTCATTTGGATGAGAGCAACGAACCTGGGAACGAAAGAGGGGTCAATCGCGCTGCGGTACGCTCCGTACACCATCAGTCCTACGAGTGCCATATCGGCCATCACGTCCACGGTCGCCCTGACGGATTGCGTTGTCGCAGCGACGAGTCCAGCGCGAAGGCTGTCGTCACTGCGACGTCGGACGCGGTTTGTCATCCAGGCCGCGAGGTTGAACGACCGAACCACAGCCGACCCGCGCGCCATCTGTCCGACGTCACCCAGGAACGCTGCTTTTGCTTCCTGCAGGGCAGTGCTCTGGCGCCTGATAGGGCCAAGGAGTGGAAACGTGACGAGAAGCATAAGGGACGAGAGGCCGACGATGACGAGCCCGCCTCGCCAGTCGATGGCCAAAGCAGTGATGACCGATCCAACCCCGGCCAGCAACGTATTTGCGACTTCCTGAAGCGTCACGTGAAACATCTGGCCGACGACTGCGGTGTCGTTCGTGAGACGTGAAAGGACTTCCCCCGGTCCCAGGCGTTCGATGGTTGCCAGGGGAAGGCGATTGACAGCGGCAAACGCCGCACTCCGCACGTGACGCTCAGACCGCACTGCACCGATGACCAGCGCTCTTCCGGCAAACAGGACAGCCACGGCTCCGGCCAGCCCGACGAGCAGGAAGATCAGGACGGAGCGGTTCAGCACGGAACGGCTGCTGTTCATCAGCCCACGTGTAAGCATCGACAGCGAAATGGCGAACATGGCGTTGAACGCGTAGTTGATGAGGCCCAGCCCGGTAATACCCGAGATGTACTGGGGAGCAGCGTCGCCCGAGCACGAGAACAGTCTCTTCAGGGCTCTCCAGCTACTCATGGTTGTTCTCCTGTGTCTGCTGCAGGTTCCACAGCAGCGCATAGCGTCCATCCGCAGCGAGAAGACTGTCGTGCGTTCCTTCTTCGACGACGCGGCCATGATCGAATACGTAGATCATGTCAGCGTCCTGGATGGTCGTCAGCCTGTGGGCCACTGCAACGACGGTCTTGTCCGGATAGTGCTCCAGGAGCTGGGCATAGACACGCCGTTCCAGCTCGTTGTCGAGGGCAGACGTGGCTTCGTCAAGCACGATCAGGGGTGCTTCCTTGACGAGCGCTCGTGCCAGTGCCAGGCGTTGCCGCTGGCCACCTGACAGTCGGCCTCCCATGTCTCCTACTAGCGTGCCTTCGCCCTGTGCCATGTCGTCCACGAAGTCGGCGGCTGCCACGTCCAGGGCCTCGTCGACTTGGGTCTTGGTGGCGCGCAGGCGCCCAGCGCGAACGTTGTCGCTGACGCTGTCACCAAAGAGGAACGCCTCCTGATCGACGACTGCGATACCAGTTCGGAGCGCAGCAAGATCCCAGTCCTGCACAGAGAGTCCATTGACCAGCACGGTACCCGTGTCGGGGGAGTAGTCGCCCGTGACGAGTCGAACGACCGTCGACTTGCCGGAACCGCTCCCTCCGACCAGGGCGACCTTCTGTCCTCGCCTCACAGTCAGTGAGATGTCTCTCAGGGATGGCTCTGCAGTACCGGGATAGGCGAATGACACGTTCTCGAGGCTGATGACCTCATTTGCGGTGTCAGGCCCGCGTATCCCTCCCGTGCGCTCCACTGGAAGGTCGAGCAGTTCCAGCACCCGGTGTGCCGCAGCGGTCCCTTGCCGAATGCGGCCCAGCAGCCGCGGCATCTCCTGAACGGGAAAGGAGAGGTAGTTCACCAGCTGAACGAACGAAAACAGCAGCCCCAGCTCGATGCGGTGGGCCAGCGCGAGGTACCCTCCGACTCCGAAAACCGCAATGAACGGCATGATCGACAGAGTCACTCCTGTCGAATACAGCTTGGCGACCTGATGTGCAGCAGAAACACTCCGTTCTTGCCACGTCATCAGGGCGTGCTCGTGGCGAGCGGTGATGGCAGTACCGATATTCATCGCACGGATGACCTCTGCACCTGAGACCGCTTCCTGAGTAGCGACGCCGGCCCGTCCGAGCGCCTCCTGGGCGGACGTCATGAGAGGTCCGAGAGGCTTCGTGAGATATGACGCCACGAGTAGGAGGATCGGAGTCGGCGCGACCGCCACGATCGTAAGCAGCCAGTTTCTGGAAAGCATGTAGGCTGCTGCCAACAGGGCGGTGAGGCTCTGGGATATGAACTGCAGGACGTCCGTCCTGACGAGCTGTTCGAGCACAACCATATCGCTCGAGAGGCGCGACTGAACATCGCCCGAATGCTCACCGTGCATTGCGGCGGCGGTCGCATGTGCGAGGCGCTCCACAGCACGATCACGGATGCGCCGTTGAAGGCGCTCGCTGAAGTGCCCCGCAAGAAGCTTGCTCAGGAATGTGCATCCTATTGAAGCAGCTCCAGCGGCGACTCCCACGATGATGACCTGGCGGAGAGCAGCCACGCCGGCGCCGGCAACGACAAGCGACAGCGCGCGACCAAAAACGTCGGCGAGGGCCACGATGGCCACTGACACGATGACGGCACTGATGACGGCCCCTGCCGCCAGCCAGGTCAACGCGCCGGCTTCGTGAAACAGGCGCTTCATGTCAGTCCTCCCTCAGGTGGCTGGCCTACCAGGCGATGCTGTACGTGCCTTCGCTGAGCCGAGAGACAGTCGCCTTGCCCGCAAGCTGGCGGGCGGTGACCATAGCGTTTGCCAGGCAGATGCCGAGGTCGGGGAAACGGGCCGTATCACCCTTGATGACGATTTGAGCGTCCGATACTACTTCAAAGCTCCAGGACTGGCGATTTATGGCGGAGGGGGCAAGGCGGGCGGACTCCACGATAGTACGTACCAGCGGTGACGAGTCTGCAGGAATGCCACCCGTCACCAACTGTTCAAGCGACTTACGCGTATGTCCGCGTGACAATGCGCCCAGCACGGCTGATCGTACTCCTGGTGTGCCAGGTTTGCCAAAGACGATCGAACAAGGGCTGCCGGGCATGTGTGCCATGCCATACCAGCATGTTCCCCATCCCTCCGCGGTCAAGCCGAGCACAGACTGCTCGCCCCTGTAGCCGTATTCGACCAGCTCTTCGTCCGACGTGCCGCACTCAGCGTACAGCAGGCCGCTGCCCCCCATCGGCGCAGCGTCGGCGATCTTCCAGTCCAGATGAATGCCGTCGTCGAGCGGGACTGCGCCGGAGACCGTCTCGAGGATCTGAGCCCTGTCGCTGTCCGTCAGCGTGTACTGCGTGTAGTTGCGTATCGAATGACGGTCGCGTATCAGGTTGATGAAGTTGAGGTCCTTTTGCACCGGGCTCCTCCTATCTGAGTGACGGCATGCGGATGTCGTGGTCCTTGGCAAAGTGAATGGCCTTCGGATAGCCTGCGTCTGCGTGCCGTACGATGCCCATGCCCGGGTCATAGGTGAGCACGCGCGACAGGCGCTTGGCCGCGGCCTCGGTGCCGTCGGCAACGATGACCATGCCGGCGTGGATCGAATAGCCGATGCCGACGCCTCCGCCGTGATGGACGGAGACCCAGGTGGCCCCTCCGATCGTATTGA
Source organism: Caldisericota bacterium (assembly GCA_026390155.1). Taxonomy (GTDB): domain Bacteria; phylum Caldisericota; class Caldisericia; order Cryosericales; family Cryosericaceae; genus Cryosericum. The sequence continues at coordinate 5,686 of JAPLGL010000025.1, read as the reverse complement.
GGAGGGCATTCAGGATGGGCCAGTCGGCGATGGCGTCGCTGCCGTCCATCATTTTTTCGGTCTCACGGTTGGGTGAGGCGACGGAGCCGCAGTCGAGATGGTCGCGTCCGATGACGATGGGAGCGGAGATCTTGCCGGATCCGACGAGGTCGTTGATGATAAGGCCAAACCGCTCACGCTCACCGTATCCCAGCCAGCAGATGCGGGCGGGCAGCCCCTGGAACTGGACCTGATCGTGTGCCATCTGGATCCACTTCACCAGGTGCTGGTCATAGGCGAACTCCTTCAGGATCACCTCGTCGGTCACCCAGATATCCTTGGGATCTCCGGAGAGCGCTGCCCAGCGGAAGGGACCCTTGCCCTCTTCGAACAAGGGGCGGATGTACTTGGGGACGAAGCCGTCAAACTTGAACGCATCCTCGTATCCGTTTGCCAGGGCCTGGCCACGGATGTTGTTGCCATAATCGAAGACGACGGCACCACGTTCCTGCAGGCCGACCATGGCCTTGCAGTGGACGGTGATGGCGTCCAGCGCGCGCCTCTCGTACTCGGCGGGGTCGCTCGAACGCAGGGCGTATGCGTCTGCGAGTGGCATGCCATTGGGGACATATCCATTCAGCGTGTCGTGGGCAGACGTCTGGTCGGTGACGACATCTGGGATGATCCCGCGCCGCAGCAGTTCAGGGAACACGTCGGCTGCGTTGGCGACTAGTCCTATGGAAAGCGGCCGCTTCTCGGCGACGGCCTCCTGGACCATCTGCAGGGCCTCGTTCAAATCAGTCGTCATCGTATCGATGTACTTGGTGTCGAGACGTTTCTGGATGCGGTCGGGATCGCATTCGACGATCAGTCCCACTCCCCCGTTCATGGTGATGGCCAGAGGCTGTGCGCCGCTCATGCCGCCGCATCCGCCCGTGAGGACGAACCGTCCGCTCAGGTCTTCCCAGCCGGCTTGCCGGGCGGCAGCGGCCAGCGTCTCATAGGTGCCCTGCAGGATGCCCTGGGCGCCGATGTAGATCCAGGAGCCGGCGGTCATCTGGCCGTACATGATCAGTCCCTTGTCTTCCAGCTTGTGAAACTCGTCCCAGGTGGCCCAGTGCGGGACCAGCATCGAATTGCTGATGATGACACGCGGCGCGTCGATGTGTGTCTTCCAGACGGCAACAGGCTTTCCGGACTGGACGACCAGCGTATCGTCGACGTCCATGCTCTGGAGCGTCGCGATGATATCGGCGTAGGCCTGCCAGTTGCGAGCGGCCTTCCCTTTGCCGCCATAGACGATCAGGTCTTCAGGCCGCTCTGCGACGTCCGGGTCCAGGTTGTTCATCAGCATGCGCATGGGAGCTTCTAGCTGCCAGCTCTTGCATGTCAGGGTCGTTCCGTGTGGTGCATGGATCGGTTCCATGATGTGCCTCCCGTCAGACTGCGTTGCTGTGAACCAGGGCTCGTACGGCGTTGATGTCTTCGATGAACATGCGGTCGCCACTCATCGGTGGAATGCATGTTCTGAGCTGTGCGAAGAGCTTGCCAGTTGCCAGACCGAGCTTGTCCTCGCCGCCAAGGATATCGACAGCCTGATAGGCGGTCAGCAGTTCGATCGCGACTACGGTGGCTACATTGTCTGCAATGGAGCGCGCTTTGCGCGCAGCGATGGTGCCCATGCTCACATGATCCTCCTGGTCAGCGGATACTGGTATGTTGTCGACCGAAGCTGGATGTGCCAGGACTTTGTTCTCGGAGACCAGGGCGGCCTGTGTGTACTGTGCGATCATGAGGCCGGAGTTGAGACCCGCGTCGCGTGCCAGGAATGCCGGCAGTCCCCGGTTGAGAGCGGGATTCAGCAGGCGGTTGGTACGTCGTTCGCTGATGCTGGCCAGCTCTGAAAGCGCGATGCCGAGGTAGTCCATGGCCAACCCGACGGGTTCGCCGTGGAAGTTCCCGCCCGACAGCACATCCCCATCGGCAGGAAACAGGAGTGGATTGTCCGTGACCGCATTGAGCTCGTTGAGCAGTACATTCTCCACGAAATCGACGGTATCGGAGACGGCACCATGGACCTGCGGCATACAGCGGATACTGTAGGCGTCCTGAACTTCATCGCATGTGCCAACGAGCCTGCTGCCGGCAAGGTAGCTCAGAATGTCTTTGGCGACAGCGCCCTGTCCAGCGTGTCGGCGCAGATCGTGGATGCGTTCATCGAATGGTTCGAGACGGGCACGGAGCGCTTCCATGGTCATGGCGGCCGCCAGGTTGGCGATACGAAGGAGCATGCGTGCATCGGAGAAGACGAGAGCGGCGACACCGGTCATGACAGCGGTGCCATTGATGAGGGCAAGGCCTTCCTTGGCTTCCAGGACGACCGGCTTGGCTCCGATGGCGTCGAGGATGGCACGGCCTTGGAGGATTTCGCCATGTACTTTCGCCGTTCCCCTGCCGATGAGCACAAGTGCCAGGGAGGCAAGGGGGGCCAGATCGCCGGATGCGCCGAGAGACCCCTGTGACGGGATCATGGGGTACACATGCTTGTTGAGCAGCTCAAGCAGCAGCTGTTCCACCTCGAGACGGACACCCGAGTGTCCGCTGGCCAGCGTATTGGCCCGCACGACCATGGTTGCCCGTGCCTCATCCTCATTGAAACAGCGGCCGACGCCGACCGCGTGTGAGAGGATAAGGTTCTCCTGCAGCTTTCCCAGGTCCTGGAGACCGATACGTGCGTTGCACAGAGAGCCAAACCCCGTATTGATGCCATAGACAGGAGCTTCATCCTCGACGATGTGCCTGACGAATGAAGAGGCAGCACCGATCTGTTCGACGGCTCCCTCGCTGAGTTCGACGACGGCGTTCTGGCGAGCGACACGGACGACTTCACTGGATGTCAGGCTGGAACCAGTAAGACATATGTTCATCTGTTCATCTCCTCGATCATTGGTGCGAGTTCACTGAGTGAATCGATCGCGAGGGTTTCTGCGGGCAGCGACTCCTGGCGTCCAAAGAGAACAGCCTGGAGGCCGGCCGTGCGGGCTCCTTTGTAGTCCATGCGGTATGAGTCCCCCACATGGACGATCTCCTCCGGCTTCAGTTCGTTGGTGTCGACCAGCAACTGCCAGATGCCCCTGTCGGGTTTCAGGTACAGGGCTTCGTCCGAGAATACGAAATGCGTGAAAGGCATGCGGATATTCAGCGTGTCAAGGACGTTCAGCAACACGTGCCCCGGCGTCTTTCCCGTATTGGAGGTCAGGGACAGAGGGTAATGCAGGGCAAGTTCTGCAAGCAGCTGTGGTGCATCTGGCTCGACGAGAGCAGGCATCAGCTGGAAGATCGCGGCCTCATATCGGGGAAGGACGGCATCGACCAGGTCCCTGGAAGGGTACACGCTGGCCTGCGTCAGAACGAAAGCGATCTGGTTGGAGGTGGTCAGAGTCCAGTCGCGCATCTCGCGGACGTCTCTGCGCAGGACGTCGATGCAACGAAGGCTCTCGTAGAGTCCCTCTTCGGAAGCAGCCACGCCATGCTCGCCAAGGACTTCACGCATGGCTCGAGCCCGGACGTTGTCGCGCAGTGCCTCATCCGCGTCATGGTCCAGAATAAGCGTCTTCCACAAGTCCAGGCTTATCGCGCGTATCACGTCTTCGTCTCCCCCATCTCCGTACCTGTTCAGTATATGGCAAAGACAGCGAGCTGCCACCCCTGGGAAGCGGCAACGTTGACAGACGTCAGGAACCCATATACTGGAGCCTGCCAGGGCACGAGACGACCGGTCTGTATGCTGGATCGCTTGTCTGGTACTAGAAGTGCGGTCCGCCCTCAGAAGCGGATGCAACCGGTGGCCGAGTGGGAGTCCTCTGCGATTCACCGCAGGCGGCCGGACCAGAAACTCAAGGACATGGAGGAACGACGATGTTCAGGAAAGGATCCAGGGACCGGATCGGGAGACATGTTGAGCCGGTGGCAGGCCACAGGCTGGCAAGTGGAAGACCGAGCGTATCGCTCGTGCTTGCCGTCATCATGGTATCGATGCTGGTTCCTGTCCCCAGCAGACAGGCCCGGAGTGTCGCCTTGGCTGCTTCGATGCGTCGCGTCTCCTTTGAACTCCGCGCAGGCCAGTCCAGCTTCGTCGTTACTATAGACTCAAAGCGTGTTGCAGGCAGTTTCCCCAGGGGGTTCGTTCCCATCGGAACCGGTGCCGGCCTTGCCTTTCCGATGCGGGCCGTCATCGAGGCAGCGGACGGCATCGTGCGGTTCGAGCCGTCACAGAACAACGTCTACTTTGCGCTGGGACCTGTTGCCGGCGCGTACGAGTTTGGTACCAGGACGCTCGTGGACGGTTCCTACGATGTGTCGGTGCGGAAAGACCTGCTGCTTGTCTCTGGCAAGATTGGGACACTGTTCCTCACGGAAGCTGTCCTCAAGAGCCTGGTGACTGCTGTCGGTGGTACGATGACATCGTCAGCCAGCAACGGGCTGACGTCGATCGTCCTCCAGATTCCGTCTGTCATGAAAGACGTTCTTGGCTATGAGCATGAGACCTTCCCTGCCAAGGCCGGCAGGATGCGGATCGTGACCCTCGCGCCAAACCTTGCAGAGAACTGCTTCGCGCTTGGCCAGGGCAGCAACATCATCGCTGCGTCCGAGTACACGGACTACCCTGAGCAGGCGAAGAAGATCCCGACCGTCGGCGCGTTCAGCAACCCGTCTCTGGAGAAACTGCTCGTCCTGTCGCCCGACCTCATCCTGGTGACGGATGGCACGCCGCTTGCGGTGGTGGAGCGTCTGCGCAGGATGGGTCGCAAGGTCTTTGCCGACGACCCAAAGTCTCTGTCGGAGATTGTCGATGCCATACGCTCGTTGTCCGTTGTGCTCGGGGTTCCGGACAGAGGGTTCGAGGTGGCACTGTCGATGCACCGGTCCATTGCGCGGGTATCCGCTGCAGCGAAGAAGCTGACCAGCAAGCCGGCAGTGTACATCGAGATCTGGAACAGCCCGCTGATGAGTGCCGGCAAGGGGACGTTTGTGTCGGACCTCATCTCCATCGCCGGCGGATCCAACATTGCTGACGAGGCGAAGACAGCATGGCCGGTGCTGTCCGAGGAATATGTCATCAGCCACAACCCGGACGTCATCGTCGTGGCATCCGGCATGGGAGTTGGAGACGTCCTGGGGAGGGCGGCGTTTGCCACGGTCAACGCCGTGAAGCAGGGGAACGTCTACGAAATGGTGGGCGACTACATCTTCCGCCCGTCTCCCCGCATCGTCAAAGGTCTCGAGCTGATCGCAGACTATGTCCAGCGCGCTTCCCGTCCCTGACGTCGGAGCCAGACGACACGATGCGGCTGTGCTTGTGGGCACGGCCGCGGTCCTGCTGGTCGTTACGGGCATCAGTGTGTTCTTTGGCAGTGCAGGTCTGACGCCCATCCAGGTACTGCATGGACTGCGCCTTGCTATCGCCGGCGTACCCACGGGGACGCCGGAAGGCCAGATCGTGGTGCTGAGACTCGTGCGCATCGGGCTGGGAGTCCTGGTTGGCGCGTCGCTGGGGCTGTCCGGGTTCCTTATGCAAACGGCCTTCCGGAACCCTCTGGCCGACAGCTATCTCCTCGGCGTCTCGGGAGGGGCACAGCTGGCTGTCACGCTGGTTGCTCTTCTCGGCCTTGCCGGGACAGTCGCTTCCGTCCCTGTCATGATCGCC
>JAPLGL010000040.1 GCA_026390155.1 Caldisericota bacterium | reverse complement strand
AGAGGAATACTCGCGTGTCACCACCGCGGTGCTGGAGCACATGAGAACGGTGTTCCGTCCGGAGTTCCTGAACCGCGTGGACGAGGTGGTCGTCTTCAACCCGCTGGGTCAGGTAGAGCTGGCCAGCATCCTTCAGCTTGTCATTGACAAGACAGTGGCGAAGGTGCGCGAGCGCGACATCGAGCTGACGGTGTCCGACGAACTGCGCAGGCATCTCGTGACCATCGGTTTTGACCCGGTCTATTGCGCCCGTCCGCTTAAGCGCACGGTCCAGAAGGTCCTGGAAGACCGCCTGGCCGATGCCTTGCTGTCTGGCGAGGTCAAGTCTGGCGACAAGGTCCTGGCCGACTATGAAGCTGACCGTGTCGTCTTCCACAAGCAGTAACCTGCAAATGTGAATACCCTTGGTGTCAGGCACTATGGGCATTCACAATTCGAAATGAGAGGTCGATGAATGGCTGAAGAAAGCATTTTCATCAAGGGTGCGCGTGTCCACAACCTGAAAGACGTAAGCGTGCGCCTCCCGCGCAATAAGATCATTGTCATCACCGGCGTCTCCGGCTCGGGCAAGTCCTCGCTGGCGTTCGACACCCTCTACGCCGAGGGGCAGCGCCGGTATGTCGAATCTCTCTCTGCGTATGCCCGGCAATTCATCGGCCTGATGCAGAAACCGGACGTCGACCTCATCGAAGGGCTGTCCCCCGCCATCGCCATCGACCAGAGGTCAGCCAGCAAGAACCCCCGGTCCACGGTCGGTACGCTGACCGAGATCTATGATTACCTGCGCCTGCTGTTCGCACGCGCCGGCGTTCCGTACTGTCCCAACCACGATATCCCTATCACGAAGCAGTCGCCCCAGGAAATCGTCGAGCACCTGCTGGCGGAGTACACAGGGCGCACCGTTGCCCTGCTAGCGCCTGCGGTGGAGGGGCGCAAGGGCGAGTACCGCAAGCTCATCGAGGACGTCCAGCGCAAGGGGTTCGAGAGCTACCGTGTCGACGGCACGGAGTACAGCGTCGACGACCTGGTCCCGAGCATCGACAAGAAACGCACGCACACGATCGAGCTCATCGTGGACAAGCTTCTGGTCACCGCGGACGAACGGACGCGCCTGTTCGACTCGGTGGAACTGGCGCTCAAGGAAGGGAACAGCGTCCTCAAGGTTCTGGACCTCGCGACGGGCAAGCTCGACTTCTTCTCGAGCACCTTCGCCTGCCCCATCTGCGGCTACAGCATCCAGGAGATCGAGCCGCGCCTGTTCTCGTTCAACTCGCCCTACGGCGCGTGCCCGACGTGTACGGGTCTCGGCTTCCAGCTGGAGCCGGACATCGACATGATCGTCGATCACGACAAGTCGCTGGCTGAGGGGGCCATCCAGATCCCCGGCTTCCTTGCCGCGTCGACCTTCAGCAAGGACTTCGTCGTGCAGGCGCTCCGTTTTCGAGGGTACGACCCGGACCAGAAGGTGCGGGACCTGCCGGCGGGTGCCATGGACATTGTCCTGCACGGGGAGAAGGAACGCATCCCGGTACACTGGGAGGACGGCGAAGGGCTCGACCACGTCTACAAATTCCACTGGGAAGGGCTCATCAACCTCCTGGCACGCAGGTATGAAGAGACGACCTCGGACGCCATGAAGGACGAATATGAGCGCTTCATGCTGCAGAAGGATTGTCCGACCTGTCACGGCAGGCGCCTGAAGCCCGAGGCGCTGGCTGTCAAGCTGGCGGGCCTCAACATCAGCGAGGTCACCGACATGTCGGTCGACCAGGCGTCGCAGTTTGTTGCAC
>JAPLGL010000124.1 GCA_026390155.1 Caldisericota bacterium | reverse complement strand
ATGGTTGCCCCGCCGTTCTTCTTGGTATCTGCTGCAAGTGCTTCCCAATCCCACGTGCCGTCAGCGTTACGGAACAGATTGGGAACCTTGTCGAGAGGCTGCGCGCAAAGATCGTACTTGGAAGCCTCATACCCAAATCCGATTGCTCTCATGAGGGCAGTGACTGCCTGTTCCGTCGTCACTGGAGCATCAGGCGCAAACGTCCTGGCCGACGTGCCATTCATCAACTTGAGAGCTTCTACTGTCCCGATAGCCCGGGCGTACCAGCTGCCGCTGGCTACGTCGAGGAACGAGCTTCCGTGATTGCGGCTGCCGATAGACGTGTACGACCCCGTGATGATCGCCGCGAGATCGCCGCGAGAAGCTGTGGAATCGGGGGAGAATGCCCCCACTGGGAACTCGCTGAGCGCGCTCTGCCTGTTCAGTGTATCAATGGCCGCGCGATACTGAGAGTTGAGATAGTCCGGTACGAGGTGCCAGTTGCCGTCGGCTGTTGCGTCAATCTTCCCAGCATCCTTGACATACTGGATCATCAGATTGCGGATCTCGTCGCTGGACTGGTAGATGATCGGTGAACCCTTGAACCCAAGGAATCCGCCGCCGCCAGCGCGGTAGTTGTTGAGAGCCAGCGTATACGATGCAGCCATGTCCATGGGCTGGCCATGATACATCAGGCCACTGATGCGCTGCCCAACCGGCTTGGTAACGTCGATGACGTAGTCGGCTCCCTGCAGCATATCGTAGTTGTAGCCAGCCACACTGGCGTTGACTAGACTGGTCGCCGTCTTGTTGTAGGTGTATCTGTTGAAGTAGTTTGCTGACCACTCAAGCTCATCCTTGATCTGCTGTCCGGTCACCTTGATGGCAAACAGTGTATTCTCGTAGATATAGAGCGAATACATATCGCGGACCGTCAGTGACCCCTTCTTGAAACTGGGAGCGACACCTGGCAGCATGGCCGCGAGTGAGAGATCGGTGTTGGCATACTTCATCTGGACCTTCTGAATCAGGTCCATGATGGCGCTGTCCTCCGTCCGAGACGCCGCGCCAGGGAAATCCCCCGTGGCTTCGCCAAGCGGCTGCTTCATGTAGTTGACAGCTGTCTCATGCTGCGTCTTGGTTGCATCGAGAATGGCCTGGTCAGCCACGGTATCCGCAGTCACGGGGAGATTGGCTCCGGTTTTTGTGACAACCTTCCAGCCAGTGGCGGTCTGTTCCATCGTGATGTCTGCCTTGCAGATCTCCACGCCTGCGTTCTTTGGCTGCATGACGAGAACGCCGTTTAGCGTCTTGCCCGGGATGGAAAGGTGCGTGTGTCCCGTCAACAGTACGTCGACACCGGAGACCTTCGTCGCAATAGCATAGGCCTGGTTCTCAATTGCAGTGCCAAGATCCTTGCCCGTATCGATGTCATTCTCAAGCCCTTCGTGGGCCAGGAGCACGACTAGATCGACCTTCTCGGTCTCCTTGAGGACCTTGACCCACTTCTGGGCCTCTTCGACAGTATCCTTGAAGACGAGACCCTTGATGTTGGCGGGCACTTCCCAGTTGGGGATGTTCTTGGTCGTCAGGCCGAGAATGCCAACCTTGACACCGGCGACCGTCTTGACGATGTAGGGCGTGAAGTAGTTGGTGCCGTCTTCCTTGTAGATGTTGGCGTCAAGCCAAGGGAAATTCGCTTCTGACCGCGCCTTGTCGACAATGGACATCCCGTAGTTGAACTCATGGTTGCCAAGCGTCATGGCATCGTATCCCATGATGTTCATGGCTGCCATCATCGGGTTCTTCGCGGTCGTGTCCACCTTGTTGAAATAGTACGTCAGCGGCGTGCCCTGCTGGTTGTCTCCGTCGTCCAGGAGAAGCGTGTTGGGGTTATCGGCCCTGACACTCTTGACCAGCGTGGACAACTTTGCCAGTCCGCCATTCGCGGGCGCGTCCTTAAAGTAATCATACGGGTAGATGACACCATGGACGTCACTTGTCTCGAGCAAGGTTATCTTCACCGTCGTGGCAGCCTTGGCTGCCTTGAACGGGAAGCTCGCAGTCGGGACGGAAAGGAGCTACTGTGGAACTCTCACTCTTGCATGTATCCGACACTCAGCAGTCCCAAGACCTTCTGACTTGTCTCGGGTGCTATCCGGTCGGTGTCGATATCATGGCGGCCAAAGCACTGTTCCTTGTGATACGAGTGAATGGCCTGCTCACGCAGGCTGCCAACATCCTGAAGCAGGAGATGCTGTCCAAAGGGGGGGAGGTTGCCATTCCCGCCGGGGCTTTGCACATGGAAGCAGGGCGGGTCGACTGCCTTGTGATGGGGACGCTGGAGCAATATGCCCGCCTTGTCGACATCCTGATACAGCAGCCATTCGAGCTGTCAGACCTTGCAAGGCGGCTGCGGCTGTTTGCAGGACTTGCGGCCACCCGCCCTGATAGAAGCTGGTTCAGCCGAGGCGCCGGTGCAGCTGTAGGGGGGCTGGTCGACTGCGACTTGCGGCCGCCGGGGGTCGACGATCACGTGGTCAACGCCGTTGCTCTCGCGTGGAACCTTCTCGAGCAGCGATCGGACTTTCTTGTGGTAGTTGGTTCCAACGTCTCCATGGTGAAGGACGTAGCTCAGCAACTTGTCGGCACTGCCGCCTGCCCCGTCGCAGCCTGGGTGCCAAACAGCCCATCCATAAGCCTTGCGCCTGCAATGCCCGTTGTCATCCAGCAAGGCTATGGCCTACTGAGTACCGATGGACCTGTGCTGGCCATGTGCGCCGACGAAGGGTCCGCGGATTTCATCGGGCAACTCGTGCTGGCTGGTGTCCCCGCCAAACGGCTTTTCCTGACGGCCAACCTTCGGTACGGCCCCTCTGACAACGTCTCAGCGCATCCAATCCCGGCCGGTCTTTTTCGACTGGATGCCGTCCTTGTACGACAACAAGCCATCGCCATGCTTCCCGTGAGTACCAGAGCGAGTGTCCTGACTCGCCTTGTCGACCGTGGAGTAAGCGTCTTCATCACAAACGCGCCCCGCCACGTCCGTGAACTCCTGGACGCCCTCTCCAGGGACCCATGGAACTCCTCACCTATTCGAACATAGCGTCAACCCAGGACACTGCACGCCAGATTGCGCTCGATGGCCACTTGCTGCCATTCGCCGTCATCGCCGAAGTTCAGTCCAGGGGAAGAGGACGACGGGGCAAGGACTGGGACTCACCTGCAGGGGGTCTGTGGCTTACACTTGCACTGGCAGTACCGTCGGCCGAGGCGGTCCGTCAGTCCGCAATGGTGACTGCGCATGCAGTGGCAAGCGTCGTGTTGAACGAAACCGGCATTCGCATGCTCGTGAAATGGCCCAATGATCTGCTTGTCAAACGTCGCAAGGTCTGCGGCATCCTTGCTGAGACGCTCGTTCAGTGTGAAGCGACGACCTTACTGGTGGGGATCGGCGTCAACGTCAACAACATCATAGTGCACGATCAATTGCCACGCGCGTCTTCACTCAGCGGAGAACTGGGACACAGCCTCGATGTGCAGCGCCTCCGCGCGATCATCCTAAGCATGATAGAGCAAGACCTGAGAACGCTCATTCTGCTTGGTTTTGACACGTTCGTCCCCTGGATGAATGCCAATCTGGCCCTGCTTGATGAGCTGGTCACCGTCGAATTCAACGATCAGCGCGAGTCGGGCCGGGTGGCTGGACTATCAAGAACCGGCGCCCTCCTTCTCGAGAACCCTGACGGGTCAGTCAAGCAGGTGGACGCCGGCAGCATCTGCGACTGGTAGTCAGCTCTCGCCGACTCAGTTCTTGTCGCTGTTGAACCGCGCCGCCTTGAGGACATTGTCAAACAGCATCAGGGTTGTCAGTACGCCGACGCCACCAGGGACCGGGGTGATGAGCGAGGCTTTTGGGCGAACGCCATCGAAGTCGACGTCACCCACGATCTTCCCATTGACGTCGTTGATGCCTACGTCGATTACGACGGCGCCTTCTTTGACATAGTCAGCGGTAATCGCCCTGGGTCTCCCCATCGAGACGATCAAGATGTCTGCCTCGCGCGTGTACTTGGCCAAGTCAACGGTCTTGGAGTGGCACACGGTAACTGTAGCGTCACGCTGAAGCAACAGGGAGGCGACTGGCTTGCCCACAATGTTGCTCCGACCCACAACGACTGCGTTCTTGCCCTGGATGCGAACACCGTAGTTCTCCAGGAGAGAGATGATCGATCTTGCAGTGGCAGGAACAAAACGAGGCCTGCCAATCATCAGCTGCCCCATGTTGAAAGGGTGGAAGGCATCGACGTCCTTGTCGGGACTGATGGCGTGCAAGATCGAATCCACATCATATTCCTTTGGCAAAGGAAGCCCAACCAGGATGCCATCGACGTCCTTGGAGTCGTTCAGCTGGTGGATGAGCTCAAGTACGTCAGCAGCCCCAATAGACTCATCGATCTTCCTGAGTTCAACGTAGAACCCGAGCTCCACTCCCTTGTGTGACATGTTCTTGAAGTAGACCATGGTCGACGGGCTGTTGCCTACAACAACAACGCTCAAAGAGGGGTTGTGTCCTTCCGACTTCAGGCGTTCAACCTCCTTCGTGATCTCAGCTTCGATCTTGCGCGTGAATAGCGATGCTTCCATGATGGATCCCATGTCCGTCTCCTTTTCGACGTGACCCGCCGGCTAAGCGACCGGTGCGGGAGTGTAGTGTTTACCAGCCACATTCAGGCAGTAAGTCGACACCGGGAGAAGCTCTTTCATCCCCACTTGTTCTTGTCCACGTGTACCCTGACCTCTGCGATGGAGGACTGTCGAAAGTGGAATATCCCAATCATGCAGAAGCCCGCAAACAGTGCAACGCTACATCTCCGCAAGAACCACCTCCGTCACCAGTGTAGTTGGAACGCCGATGCAATCAACAAACTGCCGCTTGCCTATCGGCCACGCCTATTCTGCGGTCAGAAGAGACTCCAGCTGATCCGACGTCATGCGCACTTCGACCCTCCCCTGAATGACTCTTCCAGCGCCCCCTGACTTGGCTCCGAAGGAGTCCTTCATCCGCGCACCGAAGTTCGCCAGCAACGCCTCGCTTCCTGCCGGGACGGAGCAGACAAACTGACCGTCAGATCCACCACCGGGATAGACCAGGACGCAGAGTGGACCCGGAGCCGACGTCAACTTGGCCACAAGCATACGAGCAAGCTCCCCTGGGACATCATCGAGAACGATAGCGGCAATACCACATGAGACAATTTCGTTCAGGGCCTGGCGAGCAAGATCATCCACAGCCATTGCCAACAGGCCCTTGACCTGCCTGGCCGCATCACGGTCGCGTTGCTGCAACTTTGCGATCGAGGCAGAGATATCGCCGATTCCGCAGGTCAGCCGCCGTTCGATGTCCTGAAGCACTCCATCACAGTGCCTTCGGTGCGCCGTCGCCGTTCGGCCCGCGACGAAATAGAGACGGACATTGCCGCGCACCTTGTCCGTTCGCAGGATGGCGAACCCACCGATCTCCCCAGTCGAGGCAACATGGGTCCCGCCACACGGATTTGTGTCAAAATCGCCTATCCGGACAAGACGCAGTGTTCCACCTGCAAGTTCGGGCACCTTGCGCACATCGTAGGAAGCAATATCTCCCGTGTCGACGAATAGCGTCTCGACCGGTAGACACCGCCAGATAATTCGTTCCACGGCATCTTCGACCTCCAGCAGGATGCCATCGCTGACCGCTGAGGCCCTGATCTCGATGCTGGCTTCCTCCTCGGTCATGTGGAAGGACAGTGTGGGGGTGCCCCTGTCGTCCAGCAACCTGCTCAGAATATGCTGGGCCGAATGCAGTTGAGTATGACGGCCCCGTCTCTCAGCGTCGACTATGCAAAGCAGGTGCTGGCCAATGTCAATAGAAGATCCGTGAGGCAAGAGAACATATGGGCCCCCTTCATCCTGTAGAGTGTCCAGGATCCTCGTTCCAGCCACCGTCCCTCCATCTGCCAACTGTCCACCGGACTCAGGATAGAAATATGTGGTTTTGAATCGCACGACGAGGCCCCGTTCTGTCTTCGCCGTACCGACAACGATTCCATCGAACTCAAGCTTGCGGCCGTCCTCCCAGTACCCTTTCTGCACAGCGGACTCCTCTACCTCTACTCCGGCTTTTTCGAACGAAGCGACTTCAAGTACCCTACGATCACATGCTCATACCCGGCCCCAGTGGGCAAATAGACAGCCCGGTCATGCACCTCGTCGGGAAAGTACTCCTGAGCCACCCAGTTCCCGGGAAAACTGTGTGGATACTTGTACAATGCCTGTCCAGTACGGCTGTTCTTAAGCTGAATCGGTGTGTCGACGTTCTTCGTCTGCTGGGCGAGGTCCCGCGCACGGCGCATCGCCCCCAACACCGAATTGTTCTTGTGGCTCCCAGCAAGATAGATGACGACCTCTGTCAAGTTCAGCATCGCTTCAGGCAGCCCAACAGCATGCACTGCATCATACGCAGCCATCGCCATCACAATAGCAAAGGGATTCGCCAGACCGACATCTTCGGCCGCAAAGATGATCATGCGTCGAGCGACGAACAAAGGATCGTCTCCTGCGTCGATCATACGCGCCAGGTAGTACAGTGCGGCATCCGGATCGGATCCGCGCATCGACTTGATGAATGCCGAGGCAAGGTCATAGTGTTCCTGCTCAAAGTTCTTGGCTACCGGGACTTCTTTGAGCAGTTCGCTGAGGTCTGCTCCCTCTATCAGACTCCCTGACTGGTACAGCCACACGAGCGCATTGACAGCGACGCGAGCATCCCCGGAACTGAAGGCGGCCACGCGATTCAACACGGTCCCGCTGACCTGTATGCCCGCTTTCTCACACCCCTTGGTAAGAACATGCGTGATCTCGGCCGTGGTCAGCGGCGAAAACCGCAGCATGAAGATTCTCGAACGCAACGCAGGCGACAGTGCTGCATATGGACTCTCTGTTGTCAGGCCTACGAACGTCATTAACCGGTTCTCCAGCATCGGCAGAAGGAAATCCTGCTGAATCCGGTTGAATCGGTGAACTTCGTCCACAACCAGGAGGAAAGGACGCCCAACGTGGCGAGCCACAAGTTGACGCAACTCAGGCAAGCCCGCTGAGACGGCCGTCACGTACTCCATCTCTTCGCCCAGCTGTTTGGCCACAAGCCGTGCGAACGTCGTCTTTCCACACCCCGGAGGACCCCAGATGATCGCACTGAACGGGGCGCGATCACCGACGAACTTGCGAAGCGGTGAGCCCGGCCCTGCAACCGCGACCTGGCCCACGAATTCGTCCAGACTCGACGGCTCAAACCCCTGCAATATGCGTTGCGTGTCTTCCATGAACAAGGTTATAGCACCGCAGAGCATTCAACGCAACGCGAAGGCGCGAGTCGCGTCAAGCGCTCTTGTAATAGGCGATTGGATTGAGTGCCCCGACTATCCTGACCCATAGACTACTCCTTCGGTCACAATGTCTACACCCGTTTCAGGGCCGCAATGACTCTGTCCGTCTCACTCATGGCGGCAACCTCCCGAATTCCAGTACGAACTCCCAATAGCCCTGGATAGCCCGTCCTTTTCGATCGCCTGTTGTGTCATCATGCACCGAAGCGAACCAGACTGGCAACTCCAATGTTTTGCACTATAATCCCTATGCTGCAGGTTCACAGCCAACAAAGGAGAACTGATGCACCCCATAGCTCTTGTCATTGGAAGCCTCGCTGTTCGTTGGTATGGTGTAATGATTGCCGCTTCAATCGCCATCAGCATCACCGTCGTGTACTTTGAGTCACGACGCCAGGGCATCAACACCGACGACGTGCTGGACCTGGCGATCGTTGCCGTTATCGGCGGCATTCTGGGCGCTCGCATCGGCTGGATTCTGACATCTCCGGACGTCCTGTGGTATCTCGCTCACCCCCTCCGCATCCTTGCTATCTGGGAAGGGGGCCTCTCGTATTTTGGAGGCATCCTCGGCGGTGTCATCGCCGCCCACTTCATGGTCCGGCGTCGGCGGATGGGATTCTGGCGGATGGCCGATATCGTCGCGCCTCTGCTTGCTCTCTCCTTCGGTATCGGCAAAATCGGATGCTGGCTCAACGGCTGCTGCGGAGGAACCACTACGACATCCTGGCTTGGCGTCATCTTCACCAACCCCTTGTCCGAGTGTGATCTGCTCAATCAGAGGATCTGGCCGGCTCAACTGTTCAATTCGGCTTCCGGTTTTCTCGCGTTCGCCGTTCTGTTCTGGGTCGTGCGGAAGCGAAAGCATTTCGATGGCCAAGTCTTCATCTGGTACTTGTACCTGTATGGCACCACCAGCTTCGTCGTGGAGTTCTTCCGCTACATTCCTGTGCACGTGGCCGGACTGACCCCAAACCAGTGGACGGACGTCACGATCATCGCAGCGGGAACCATCGCCTCGTTGATCCTCAGGCGCCGGCCTGTGGTCAGTCCCGCACCTTCTCAGCAGTCGGAAACACTCGATGAAACAACTCAGGACACGGGAGAGTCCGACGCTTGATACCCTCTCCACAATGTATTGCTTTTCAACGCTAACAAAGTGGCTACACTATGCACATGACTAAAACACAATCACAACACACTGAACGAACGACGCAACACCACGACATCATCCGCATCACTCCCCTTGGAGGTCTCGGGGAGATTGGCAAGAACATGACCGTCTACGAGGTCAATGACGATGCAGTAATTATCGATGCTGGCTTCAAGTTCCCAGAATACGATATGCAGGGCATCGACTATGTCATTCCCAACATGGATTACCTCGACCAGATCAAAGACAAGGTCCGCGGAATCCTCATCACCCATTCGCACATGGACCATATCGGAGCGCTGGGCTACACCTTGGAGCACGTCCGCGCACCGATCTATGCAAGCAAGTTCGCCCTTGGCATCATCGAGGATGTCATTCCAGGCCGCATGAAGCCATACGAAACCAGGGCGGTACAAGCAGGCGACCGTATCAAGATAGGCAACATGGACGTCGAGTTCGTCCGTGTTACCCACTCAGTCCCCGAGAGCATGGCAATTGCCATCCGTACAAGTGAGGGGATCATCCTCCACACGGGCGATTACAAGATTTATCAGACTCCCGTCGACGACAAACCCATCGAACTCCAGAAATTCAGCGCCCTGGGCCACGAGGGAATACTCCTGCTTCTGTCCGATTCGACGAATGCGGAGGAATCCGGCTTCGCGGGTTCGGAACGCGATCTTCGTTCCACGTTCGACAGCATAGTACGCGAATCCAGGGGCCGCATCATCTTCAGCACGTTCTCCAG
>JAPLGL010000112.1 GCA_026390155.1 Caldisericota bacterium | reverse complement strand
CGTAGGCATTGCCAACAGATTTACAGTCTGCCGCCATTAACCGCTCGGCCACCTACCCACACTGGAGCCGACGACCCGAATTGAACGGGTGACCAGTTGATTACAAATCAACCGCTCTACCAGCTGAGCTACGTCGGCCTGCATCGCAGTTAGTATAGGTGCAAAGCCGTGTCTGTCAAGCTGCAGAGCGGGGCAGACCTATGAGAGCGCTTTCCCCAGCTTCCGCTTTGCTCTGGCGAGTGCATTTGAGACGGACGCCTTCGAGACGTTCAATCCTGCTGCGATGACTTCGAGAGTCTCGCCTCGGAAACGTCTCTCGAAGCACACCCGTTCATGATCGCTCAGTGTAGCAGTCAGTGCTCTCATGTCCAAGACTCCAGCCTCTGCGGGGTCGCCGAGGGAGCTCCCCCATCCATCGAGATCGTCTGACAGCTCAACATGTCGGCCTGCGGCTCGTCGTGCCATGTCGACAAGCCTGTGCGAGGCGACGGTAGCTATGTATCCATCGAGGCTGCCTCGCTGGACATTGTAGGTGCGAATGGCACGGAGAAAGCCCAGCACGGCCTCAGCGAGACAATCGTCGCGTTCGTCTCGCCCAGCACAGTACTTGCGAGCAACGAACTTCAGGAGAGGCATGTACATGCCGAGCAGTTCCTCAAATGCCGCGTTGTCGCCCGCCAGAAAGCGCTGTCTCAGCGATTCGACGCGTTCCGGTGACCGACCACCTCTAGGACTCGATGGCACGGAAGAGCACGACCGCGAGCGCCGTCGAGACGTTCAACGAGTCAACGCCGGGCCTCATCGGAATGGTGATAAAGAAGTCCGCATTCTTCCTGGTGAGTTCACGCATGCCGGCGCCCTCACTACCCACTATGAAAGCCGATGGGCAGGCGTACTTCTCCTTCCGATAATCGTGGCCGTCGGAAGCATCCAGCCCGTACAGCCAATACCCGTCCTTCTTGAGTCGTTCCATCGCATAGGCCAGATTCGCTACCACGGCAATCGGAAGACCGAATACTGTCCCGGCCGACGCAGATACTGCGGCTGGCGAGAATGGACTTGTTCGGTCCTTTGTGACGATAAGTCCCCCGGCCCTCGACGCAGCGACCACACGAATGATCGCTCCCAGATTGTGGG
Source organism: Caldisericota bacterium (assembly GCA_026390155.1). Taxonomy (GTDB): domain Bacteria; phylum Caldisericota; class Caldisericia; order Cryosericales; family Cryosericaceae; genus Cryosericum. The sequence continues at coordinate 8,651 of JAPLGL010000112.1, read as the reverse complement.
GATCGGTAACCTGGTCCACAAGAACGAGCGAACGGCGTGCTGGCTCGGGAGGCATCGCCCCCATAAGGGCGTTCATGTCCAGAAGCCGCACTCGCGAACACTGAGCTGCTATACCCTGATGAGGGACATCGCCCAGACCCTTCTGGAACCATGACCCGACCTTGTACTCCATCGGCACCTTCTGCCGCGACGCCTCATCCTTGATCATCCGGATGCGTTCATCCTTCTCGGAACCAGCCTCGAAGATGATCTTCTCGATCGGGTGCTCAGCGGACAGTGCACCCAGAACCGAGTTCTTGCCATAAATGAGCATACCAGTTGGTTTCGTTCTATCAGTATTAGCCACGGATGCGATACCTCACTCCATCAACGCCGTCCTCCAGAGCGACACCAATGCTCCTGAGGCGCTCCCTGATCTGGTCAGCCAGGTCGTACTGTCCTGTCTCGCGAGCAGCCCGACGCTTCGCGACGATCATGTCGAGAAGATGGCCCGAGGAGTCGTGATCGTTAGCAGTAGCTCCAACCTCTGCAGCTACTGCCTCGAGCTCATGCTGCCTACCCGCAAGAAGACTGGTCTTGTGTCTCACATACTCGTTTGTCTGGTCGAGTCCCAGCACACAGAGTGCGGACCGGAAAGTCTCAAGTGCACGAGCAGTCTCCGATCCACCGAGAGTCCGCTCTGAAGCCGTGTAGCGCACTCGCGTCATGAACTCATAGACAGACGCAAGCGCACGGGACGTGTTGAGATTGTCTGCCAGCGAAGCGTCAAACTCGCCGAGAAAGCCGGAACATGTTCTCTCAAACTCTGGCTCGACGCCGTCATGGGAGGCTTGACCCAACTCCTGCAGAAACGCCTCGAACTCTGCCATGCGCTCATAGCTGGCGAATGCCTGCCCAAACCCCGAGAGGTTCAACTTCAGAGGCTTCTCGTATGATGTCTGCAGCAGATAGAGCCGGATCACCTGCCCCGGATACTGCTCCAGCAGCTCACGAACGGTCATGACATTGCCGAGTGACTTCGACATCTTCTCGCCACCCATATTGACCATTCCGGAGTGCATCCAGTAGCGAACAAACTGCTGTCCGTCCAAGGCTGCTTCACTTTGCGCTATCTCATTCTCATGGTGAGGAAAGATAAGGTCCTCGCCGCCCCCATGAATGTCGAAGCCTGCCCCGAGATGCCTCAGGCTCATCGCCGAGCACTCGATGTGCCATCCGGGCCGACCCCTTCCCCAAGGACTGTCCCATGAGATCTCACCGGGCTTGGCAAGTTTCCACAGAGCGAAATCCAGCGGGTCCTCCTTTGCTTCGTTCACCTCTACCCGGGCTCCGCTGCGCATCTCGTCGACAGAACGGCCTGAAAGTCGACCATAGCGACTGAACTTGCGAACAGCAAAGTAGACTCCATCTGATGAGACGTAGGCATAGTCATTTGCAATGATACGACCAATGAGATCAATGATGTCCGGGATGCTTTCGGATACCCTCGGCGTGACATCGGGAGGAAGGACGTTCAGAGCCACCATGTCCTCAAGATACTCGTCGATATAGCGTGCAGAAAGATCAAGCGGTGGGATTCCCTGGTCCTGAGCCCGCTGGATGATCTTGTCGTCGATGTCTGTGTAGTTGCTGACAAACGTGACAGCATACCCTGCATGCTGGAGATAGCGTCTGAGAAGGTCATAGACAACGGCCGTTCGCGCATGCCCAATGTGTGCCGAGGCATACGGGGTGACTCCACAAACATACATCGTGACCTTGCCTGGCTCACGGGGTACCAGTTCGACTGTCCTGCGCGTCAGGGTATCATGAATCCTCATCGTTGGTTTCCTCCACTGCTTGAACCTATCTACAGGGTATCAAAAAAGGCAGCGGGCACAATGTCCCGCTGCCCAGCAGAATTGCGAAGAAGCCTGTCTAACGTTTCCTGTACTGAGTAGCTTTGCGCGCACCAAGCAGACCGTACTTCTTGCGCTCCTTGATACGAGCATCACGGGTCAGAAGCTTGGCCTTCTTCAGAACCGGCTTGTTTTCCGGGTTCTGCTCAACCAGCGCGCGGGCGATTCCATGACGCACAGCCTCGGCTTGGCCGTTGAATCCGCCACCGGCGACGCTCACGATAGCATCGAACACAGGTGTACCCCCCATAACCGTGAAAGCAGCCATGGTCTTCATGGAAACCGTCTGAACCGGAAAGTACATCTCGACCGGCTTGCCATTCACGACAATCTTGCCAGTCCCAGCAACAAGATGAACGCGCGCAATTGCGGTCTTCCTCTTGCCCGTTCCCCAAATCTGAGTGGTTGCCACGACATCCTCCCTAGTTTGCCTTGAACTCAACAGGCTTCTGGGCCTGGTGAGGATGCTCGGGTCCCTGATAGACGCGCAGGTTGCTGAGCAGCTCCTTGCCAAGCGTGTTCTTGGGCAACATGCCACGAACCACACGCTTGAGAAGGAAGTCCGACCGCGTCTCTAGCATCTTGTTCCAATTTGTGGCCTTAAGGCCACCCGGGTAGAACGAGTGATGATAGTGCATCGTCTGCGTACCCTTCTTGGGATCGATTGCCAACTTCGAAGCGTTGATGACGATGACATTGTCGCCAACCATGGCATTCGGCGTGAACTCCGGTCTGTCCTTGCCACGAAGAATGTTGGCAATAATCACCGAGAGCCGCCCAACGCTCTGGTCCGTAGCATCAATCAGTATCCATCGACGGGTAACCGTTTCTGGTCTAAAGAACGTTGTCTTCATTCATATCCTCCTGGTGAATTCCTATGTAGATTACCACAAACCCGCGATTAGTCAACGCCTTGAGGCCGCAAACAGCACAAGACGCGCTTGTCCGGAGAGGGTGCGGGCAGACGGCAACATGCACTGAGAATCAGTAATCAAGGGTAATCGACGGCAACCAGGTAGAGACCGCCAGGCGCCATCACCTGCCGCGTGTACGGAACGTAAGGTCCCCTAAACGCATCGTTCCACGTTTCGGCACCGATCCTCCCCTGTCCGGCCTTGAGGACGAAGTACGCCATGCGGCGCGCCATATGATACAGGAAATGATCGCCCGAGACCGTGAAGATGACCACATTGTCCGTTTCGACGACATCAGCCGCGCTCAGCGTACATGTCGTATCCCGATGCCGCCTGCTCGGATCGATACTCCCAAACCCCTTGAAGTCATGGGTTCCGAGCATCGCATGCGCGGCATCATTCATTGCAGCAGTCTTGACCGAATACTCGAGTCGATACGCATAGCGAGCGAGGAATGGCGTCCAATGCCCTTCCTTGATGAATACGTAAGCGTACGTCTTTCCAACTGCAGAGAATCGGGCGCTGAAGTTGGCACTCTCTCGAACGCAACTGCGAATGGTGAGCCACTCAGGCATCATGATGGGGAGCCGCCGTGTGACGCGCTCGAAGAGAGCATCATCGCGCAGGACAAAACTCACGACATTGTGAAGCGCGTGGACACCTCTGTCGGTCCTTGAAGCTCCGACAACGGGGATGAATGATCCAGACACGGCCTTCAGCGCCCCTTCGACAGTGCCCTGCACGCTAGGCAGGGACTGCTGTTTCTGGAAGCCATACGCAAAAGAACCGTCGTATGCTATGTCCATGCGCACGGTTACAGGAACAGGCGCCATAGGACGACCCCAGACACAGCAACCGCTGTTCCAAGAAGAGTGAGTGCATCAATGGACCGGAAGTGGCGAGCATGGTATCTTGTCCGGGGGTCCCCCACGCGAAAACCTCTCGCTTCCATCGCGACGGCCAGGTCGTCCGCCCGGCGAAAGGAGGAAACAAACAAGGGTATCAGGATGGGAATGAAGCTCTTCATTCGCATGACAAGGCTGCCTTCCCCGATCCGGGCCCCGCGCGAAACCTGAGCACGTATGATGCGTTCGGTCTCCTCGAGAATCGTGGGCACAAACCGCATGGCGATGCTCATCACAAGAGCAATTTCGGCGGAAGGCACACCAACGTGGCTCAGGGGTTTCAACAGATCCGACACAGCGTCAGTCAGCTCTATGGGCGAAGTGCTGGCCGTAAGCAGGACGCTCACCAGTGTCAGCAGGACCAGCCTGCAGAGTATGAAACCGGCCAATCCCAAGCCCTCACGCGTGACTCGAACAAACCAGAATTGCCAGATGATCTTGCCGGGAGTGAAGAATATCTGCACGACGACCGTGAGCACTATGAGGAACAAGATAGGTTTGAGGCCACGGGCAAAGAAACGCAGAGGTATTCTCGAAACCAGGATGCCAACGACCAGGAGAACGGCAATAGGAACATACTGTGCTGTCTTCGTCGCGACAAAGACCCCAATCATGAGAGCAATCGTCGACACAAGCTTCACCAAGGCGCCAGATCGATGGACAACCGAAGATCCAGGGTAGTGCTGTCCAAGAACGAAACTGCGAGAGAGCGCCACTATGTTCCTCCAAGATCGGAGACACTCAGCTTCAACGATTCCAGCATCCGCTCCGTCGATGCCTCATTCAGCGTCAGGATGCTCCCACAAGCCTTAAGAGCGCGCGCAAGACGATAGCTCTCCGGAAGCTCCAGACCAGTTCTGTCGACTAGAGCGGCGTCAGTGAAGAAAGTGTCAGTTGGCCCCTGAAACGCCACCGCTCCGTCGTCAAGGACGATCACCTGTTTGCAGAACTCGGCAACCTCGTCCATGTTGTGGGACACAAGAATGACGGTGACATGAGTTGTCTGGCGCAGTGACTCCAGCTCGGCCAGGACCGCCAGCTTGGAGCCAGAGTCGAGCCCCGCGGTTGGCTCATCGAGAACGATGTACTTCTGACCCATGGCGATGATCGAGGCGATTGCGACGCGACGCTGTTCTCCACCGCTGAGCTGAAAAGGGGACAACGACAAAAAACGGTCTGGATCAAGACCGACTGTCTTCATTGCTCTGTGAACGCTGTCGTCGACCTGCTCTTTGCCGAACCCATAGTTGCGGCATCCAAAGGCCACCTCTTCAAAGATGGTCTCGGCAAAGAACTGGTCCTCGGGATACTGGAACACGATGCCCACTCTGCGACGTACCTTGGCAAGCACTTTCCGGTCACCAGATACAATCTCATCATCGACGACAACATCCCCGTGCGTCGGAAACAGGAGCCCATTCAGATGTTCAACCAATGTCGACTTGCCCGAGCCCGTTCTTCCCACGATGCCCACGAAGGCACCTTCGTCGATATGCAAGCTGATTCCCCGAAGAGCGAAGTACTCAAAGGGCTCGCCACTGTCGTACACATAGTCGACATTCTTCAGGTCAATTGACATGTCGCTCTCGCAAACTCCTCAGGGGTCAGGCACAGCGGAAAGTCCGTCCAGTGCTCTTGCATGAGGAACGAAGCCCTGGCGCTGAGAGGAAGTACAAGATCTCCCTGCTTCACAACCGCCGGATTCGAGAAGATCGCACGCGGCGAGTCCCAAGCTGCAAGCACTCCATCTGCCAGTACGCCGACGCGCGATGCAACGAGCACTTCGTCCAGGAGATGAGTAACAATGACGATACCGATTCCCAGCTCGTTGTTCAGGCGCAGCACAGTTTGCATCACCTCGCGGCGATTAGTCGGATCCAGGAGAGAAGTTGCCTCGTCCAGAATCAAGAACGAAGGCTTCATGGCAAGCACTCCGGCAATAGCTACTTTCTGCTTCTGTCCGCCGGAAAGACGATGCGGAGGATAATCGCGGAACAGCTGCAGCCCGAGGAGGCGCAATACATCCTCGACACGCCGAACCATCTCAGCATGGGAAAGCTGGAGGTTCTCCAGTCCAAACGCAATGTCATCCTCCACTGTAGTCGCTACCAGCTGGTTGTCCGGATTCTGGAACACCAGGCCCACGTCAACCCCTGGTCGCACGTCCTTCGCAGTATGAATGTCATCGTTCGACAGCAGATGCACATTACCGGACGTCGGACGCAAAAGCCCGCTGACAAGGCGGGCTAGTGTGGTCTTGCCGGATCCGTTGGGACCGACAATTGCGGAGATTGAGCCATCTGGCAGTTCCAGGTCAATGTCACGAAGGACCTGGACTGCCCCCGCGGAGGTCTCGATTTGATACGAGACCTTGTCGAGGCGGATCATCTACTTCTCTACAAACTCCAGGACGGCCATGTTCGCTGCATCACCCTTCCGATACCCTGCCTTGATGATACGCAGGTAGCCCCCGGGACGTGTGATGTAGCGATCTTTGGTCAACTTGAAGGCTTCATCGACTGCTTCGGGCGTCAGAAGGTAGGCGTGCAACTTGCGCCGCGTCGTCAAATCATCGACCTTTGCAGTCGTGATAAGTTTCTCCACTACACGCTTCACTGACTTTGCCCGAGTAAGTGTCGTCTCAATACGGCCTTTCTCGATCACTGAGGTCGAGAGGTTGCGCAGCATCATGCTGCGCAGGCCACTGTATACGCCAAGCTTCTTCAGTTTTCTTCCATGTCTCATAGCAAGGATACTCCTCTCGTCACGTTCGCGCTTACCATCTGCTGCGCGCTATTCTTCTGGGACGCTAATGCCGACGTCCCTGAGGGCTTCGTCGACGCTCTTGCGACCTGCGTCGCCGAAACCGTGGATGGCTTCTCCACGATGTTCCAGATAGTCGGCCACCGTCTCGACACCCGACTCCCTGAGAACCTCTGCCCAGCGGCTCTTGACTCCATCAACGGTCCCAAGGTCCTTCGACATGGCGTTATCGTTCATCGTCGTCGCTTCCAAAGCACTCTCCATGGGATTCTGAGTCGTCAGGCACGCCAGCAACTGTCGCGCGTGGCGATCAACAATGTCAAGTGCTTCTTCAAGCGCGTCGCGAGCTCTGATTGTCGGAAAGTGGGCAATCTCAATGATCAGGCGCTCGTAGTCAGCTTTCTGCTTGATTCTTACGGGTTCGACTGTGAAATTGGCCGTCCGAACGGGAGAGTAGATGCTGTCGATCGCAATTGTATCAACTGTACCGCTCAGCAGCTCATGGTTCTCCTCATTGCTGACATACCCCACGCCAGTGCGCAAGAATACCTGAAGATCGATGACACTGTCATCTGCTGAGAGTTCTGCGATCCTCAGGCCCGGATTGAAAATCTTCACCAAGGAATTCTTCTCAAAGTCCTCGGCCTTCACGACGCTCCTTCCCTGTCGTTTGAGAGAGAGGGTTGCTTCACTGCCATCGACAACGGAGACTTGGAGGTTCCTGATATTGAAGATGAGTTCCTGGAGATCTTCCTTGATGCCAGGCAGTGAGGTGAACTCGTGAAGTGCGCCGTTTATCTTGATGGCAACTGGGGCACTCCCAGGGATGGAGGACAGGAGAGCGCGGCGAAGCGCATTGCCCATCGTCGTGCCATATCCATGCTGCAATGGTTCGAAGACGAACTTGCCGTGTTCTGCGGTCTCTTCAGCAGATGTCAATCTGATACCTTCAAGCCCTTCGATCATGGCAAGCTCCTACTTCGAGTAGTACTCGATGACAAGACGGGTGTTGATCGGGACTCCAATCTGCTCAGCCGTCGGAATTGTAAGCACAGTACCCTCGAACTTGTCAGCGCTGAACGAAAGCCACTGCGGCGTGGCCGGCTTGCTGGCCACGGACTCCTGTACGCTGATCATGGACTTTCCGGTGTCAGTCAGTGTCAGAGTATCCCCCACTCGGACCTGGTACGAGGGAATATCCACACGGTGCCCATTGACAAACACGTTGCCATGGCATACCAGCTGACGGGCGGACTTGCGACCCGGCTGGATCCCCATCCGGAAAACGACGTTGTCGAGACGCCGTTCCAGCAGTTCGAGCAGCTTCCCGCCAGTGGGAATAGCCTTCTGGGAGTTCGCAAGACTGAAGTAGCCCCTGAACTGGCGCTCTGCCAGACCGTAGGCAAGGCGAAGACGCTGCTTTTCCTTGAGGTGGAGCTCGTAGTCACTGTCCTTGCGAAACTTCTGGTCGACTCCATGTTGGCCGGGCCCCATCTTCCCGCGCTCGATCGCGCACTTGCTGCTGGAGCAACGAGAGCCCTTGAGGAACAACTTCGTATTCAGTGCACGGCACTTCCGGCACGAAGCATCAATGTATCTAGACATAGTCGCCTCCTATACCCTTCTGATCTTGCGTGGTCTGCACCCGTTGTGCGGGATGGGCGTAACGTCCTTGATGGACGAAACGTTGAGGCCAGCAGACTGCAGAGCACGGACGGCGATCTCACGACCCGAACCGGCGCCCTTCACAAACACGTTCACCCTGGACATTCCCATGGCGATAGCCTTCTCGGCTGCTTTCTGTGCTGCAACCTGGGCAGCAAATGGGGTACCCTTCTTGGAACCCTTGAAACCGCTGCTTCCAGACGAACCCCAGCATACGGTGTCACCCTGGGCATCGGTAATTGTTACAAGCGTGTTGTTGAAAGACGAGAAGACATACGCCTTACCCTCGCCAACAACCCGTTTCTCTTTCTTGCGCTTGACTACTTTCTTCTTGATGTCTGCCATACGGTCCCCTTTGCCTATACCTTGGATGCCTTGGAACCGACGGTCTTCTTCGGTCCCTTGCGTGTGCGGGCATTCGTCCTTGTGCGTTGACCGCGAACGGGTAGTCCTCTCTTGTGACGGACACCACGGTAGCAGTTGATCTCCATGAGCCTGCGAATGTT
>JAPLGL010000158.1 GCA_026390155.1 Caldisericota bacterium | reverse complement strand
CCGACCGCTTCACCTGATTTTATCGGGCGGAACGGCCAACCTGAAGGGCATCGCCGACTACATCGAATTGTCGACAGGCTTCACGGTTGAGATGAACCGCCTGCTGCTTGATGTTGCCAAGTATGACCCGAGCATGTTTGCCGAATCCTATCTCAACGAGATGTCTCCCATGTTCAGCGTGGCTACTGGGCTCTCGCTCCGCGAATTCGAGGCAACGGCTGTCAGGAAGCGGTCTGGCCGGAAGCTGTCCGTGCCTGTTGAATCCGGCGAAAACCTTCTGACGTATCGCCCTGGTTCGGAGGGACTCTGATGATTACCATTAATCTTCTTCCACATGCACGGAAACGAAGGCAGACACAACTCGGCCGCGAGGACAAGACACTTATCTTCGTTGTAGTTGCTGTTTTGGCGGTCCTAGCCGCATCATATGGCTACGCGAGATGGATGGTCGGGCAGACGACAACCGATCTCGCTGATCTCAACGGCAAGATTGCCGCGCTCGACAGCGAGCAGAAATTGCTCGACCTCAACCGGTCGCTCGCCCAGCGTTCGCTGGCGATGGAGACTAACCTCGCCACGGCCGTGCAGCTGCAGGTCAATACCAACCAGGTCCTGGATGATCTTGGAAAGGACCTTCCCAAGGCATGCATCCTGACTCAGACAGATATCACTGCCATCGCTGGCACCGTCGCACTCTCGGTCAACAGCAGTCAGTTTGTCGATTTGGTGCGCTTCTTCAATGCGCTCAGCGTCGACCCGAAGTTCAGGGACGTCAAGATTGCTGGCTACCAAGTGCCTTATGCGACGGGCACGGCAGTCCAGGGGCCGCAGCCCAAGGCGACCATGAATCTGACGCTGACGTGGGTAGGGGGAGGCAAGAATGGGTAGAAGTATTTCAATCAAGCTTGTCGTCGTCATCCTTCTGCTCGGCATCATCTGTTTCTTCTATTACCGTTACGGGCTCAGCCCTCAGCTGGTCCAGCTCCGCGACCTGCGTGACCAGGTCACGCAGGCGGATGCGAAGTTGTCTACGCTTAAGGAGGTCCAGCGGCTGCACGACGCCTTTGTGAGGCAGAACGAGTCGTATTCAGCCTGGATCGACCAGCTTGCACAGGTCACGCCTGTGCTGTTTGACCAGCATGAGCACACACGCTTTCTGCTTGACCTCCAGGCGGTTGGGAAGGCCAGTGGCATCGCCTATACCAGTATTCAGATTTCCGATGCTTCCATGGGTCAGGGCGGAACCGCTCAGCCGGCAGAGCTGAAGCTTGCCAAGACCGTCGGTGTTACGATGAATTTCACTGCCAAGGATTACGCGACCATGCGACGGTTTGAGGAAACGTTCCGCACGAAATTCAAGTACATCATGGTGTCCTCGAACCTGACTGTCTCGCACGGCACCGTCGCACTGGCCGGTCAGGGCAACCCGTATACATGCTCCATGACGGCGTGGATGGTCCTGAGTCCTGACGCGACGATTGTTGGTGCGCCGGTCCCTGCAGCGGCGGTTGTTCCTCAGCCGGACGGGCTGCAATAGGAGGCGTGTGATGGCTCAGAAAGCAGTAGCAAAGACCAAAGTTCAGGCGGTTCCGGCGGGCAAGAAGGTGGCGCCGCGCCCACGGAAGCAGCCCAGAGTCAAGATTTCGGCGGGGACATGGATCTTCATCGTGGTCCTTCTGGCTGGCTTCTCTGTCTGGAATTTCTATTTCCTTCCTCGCATGGGGCAAACAGACATCACACCTCCTTCGCCTCAGGTGTTCCAAGTAGCTCAGCACACGAATCTGGACGTGGTCAACACCCAGCTCAAGACGAGACAGACGTTCCTGACCGTGACTCCTCAGCCGATTCCGGCTGAGACGGGCAAGGCCAATCCATTCGAATAAGCAGGTTTCAAGGAGAGGCACGATGGGAAATTCGTATTACGAACGCAGGATTGAATTGCTGCAGGAGCGCATGACCAGAGCAAACGTGGACGCGTTCTTTACGCTTGCCGCCCCCACCATGCGGTATCTCACTGGCTTCACGGGCGAAGAAGGGTACCTCCTGGCGCTCCAGGGCGGCGTGCACCTTGTCGTCGACGGCCGATTCACGACGCAGGCCCGTGAAGAGTGCCCCTGGGTAGACGTCATTGAATACACTGGGCACTTCAGCGGGTCGATTGCGAGCCTGCTTGTTGCAAGCCATGCCCATTGGCTGGGGTTTGAGAAGGAACGCGTCTCCTTTGTCCAGGCGGAGCAGATGCGTGCTGCGTTTCCCTCGGTTACGATGGTACCGACCGAGAGCGTGGTCGAGGGCATGCGTGTCGTCAAGGACAGCCACGAGCTCGACATGATGCGAGCTGCGGGGCGTGTCGCGGACAGGGCGTTCAACGCGATGATCGGCCGGTTGAAGGCCGGCATGACTGAGAACGACGTAGCCGCTCTGCTAGAATACGAGATGCGCAAAGCGGGGGCCCAGGGCAGCAGTTTCTCGACCATCGTAGGGTCAGGCGCTCGCGGGGCAATGCCACATGGAGTGGCCTCGGGCAAGGTCATTGAGCGTGGCGACGTGATTGTGATCGACTTCGGTGTCAGCTATGAGGGGTACATGAGTGACTGTACCAGGACTGTGGCACTCGGCGAACAGCCCTCCGAGGTGCTGGACGTCTACGCGAAACTACGCGGAGCACAGCAATTGGGTCTTGACTGCATCAAGGCGGGCGTGAGTTCGCGGTCCGTCGACACTGCCGTGAGAGGCAATCTCGGCGAGAGCGGACTGGCGCAGTACTTCACGCACGGCCTGGGCCATGGCGTCGGACTCGAGATTCATGAGGCGCCTCGCCTGTCCCAGGGGACCGACACCGTGCTGGAACCGGGACAGGTCGTCACCTGCGAGCCCGGTGTTTACCTTCCTGGACGTTACGGCATGCGCATCGAGGATTCGGTCATCGTGACAGCGACCGGGTTCGAGCCATTGACGGAGCTGCCCAAGGAGCTTGTGCTTCCCTGAGTGTTCCGGAGTGTGGCGGCGCAGTGTCGGTGAATGCTTGACGCAACCCTGGTTGCCGTGTACAATAGCCGCGATTGACAACCTGGTACCAGGAGGTTAGACGTTGATTTCTGCCAATGAATTGCGCACGGGTGTCACGTTTGAGATAGACGGCCAGGCTTTTGCCGTCATTCAGTTCACCCACATCAAGCC
>JAPLGL010000034.1 GCA_026390155.1 Caldisericota bacterium | reverse complement strand
GCCATGGACCGCCAGGCACTGGCGCTCGGGAACTTGCTGGTCGGCAACGAGGAAGGGGCAGCGGCGCTGGAGATAACCCTTTCCGGGCCCTGCCTGGTGTTCACTATAGACGTTCTAGTGGCCCTGACGGGCGTGAACACGGGACTGCAGGTCGACGGGCGAGATGCCCCGGCGTGGACTGCAATCCTGGTACGGGCCGGCAGCGTCCTCTCCATGGCCGGTCCCACCGGACCTGGGTGCCGCGCCTGGCTGTGCATCGCCGGCGGGATCGACGTTCCGGAGGTGCTGGGCAGTCGCTCGACGCTGCTGCGGTCTGTCTTGGGAGGATACGAAGGACGAGCACTGCATATGGGAGACCACTTGTCTCTGCATCCTCTGGCCCAAGAGGCAAGGTGTCTGGAGGGATTCTCCTGTCCGGTCGGGTTGCGACCGTCCTCTGCCGTGGACACGTCGGTTCCTGTCCTTCCGGGTCCACAGGCTGAAGCGCTGACGCCCGCTGCACGAGAGGCCTTCCTAGATGGGTCGTGGACAGTGAGCAATTCAAGCGATCGCATGGGCTACCGGCTGGAGGGACCGCGGCTGACCCTGGCAGGCAGTGCGGACGTCATCTCGGAGATCGTCCCTGAGGGAGCCGTCGAAGTAACCGGCTCGGGTCTGCCCATCATCATGCTGGCAGATCGCCAGACGACCGGGGGATACGTCAAGCCCTTCATCGTCGCGTCGGCGGCAATCGGATGGCTGGCGCAGTGCCAGCCGGGTGACACCGTCCGCTTTCGCATCTGCTCCCTCGATGAGGCACGAGACCTGTTGGAGAAGCAGTCCTCTGCAAGGAAGGAATTGACCCTCCTACAAGCCGTCTGGTGCCAGTCCCGAACAGGTGGTACACTGCGGGTGACCGTCAACGGTGCAGAGCGCATAGTTGAATGGCAGGACGTGACTCCTCTGGAGGTGAACGATGAGCATGCTGGTTGATCTCAACAGTGACGTCGGTGAAAGCTTTGGAACGTGGACGCTCGGCGATGATGGCCATGTCCTGGACTATGTCAGCAGTGCCAACATCGCCTGCGGCTTTCACGCAGGCGATCCACAGGTCATGCTGCAGACGGTACGATTGGCCCATGACCGCGACGTGGCCGTCGGAGCGCACCCGGGGTATCCGGATCTGGCCGGGTTCGGCCGCCGCGCCATGACGTGCACTCCCGATGAAGTCTATGCCTTCTGCCTGTACCAGATTGGAGCGCTGGTGGCTCTGTGCCATGCCGAAGGGGTCTCCCTGTGCCATGTCAAGGCGCATGGAGCGTTGTACAACCAGTCGGCCAGAAACACGAATATTGCCCGTGCACTTGCACAGGCAACGCGTGATGCGGCGCCCGGTCTGATCCTGCTGGGCCTGCCGGGGTCCCGGCACGAGGCTGCTGCACGCGAACTGGGCGTTCCTTTTGCAGCCGAGGTATTCGCCGACCGCGCCTACCGGGCGGATGGTTCGCTGGTCGCTCGCTCCCGTGCGGGTTCTGTTCTACATGACCCAGAAGTGATCGCGGCTCGTGTCATCAGGATGGTGACGGAGAGAACTGTCGGGACGGCGCAAGGAGAGGTCGTCAGTGTCCACGCCGACTCGGTCTGCGTCCACGGTGACAACCCTGCCGCGCTTGCAATCGTAAAGACGGTGCGGCTGGCGCTGGACGGCGCCGGTGTCCACGTCGGTCCTCTGCGGGAAGTGCTCAGCCTCTAGTAGCCAGAACCCTCCGCTCGTGCTCCAGCAGCCAGCGCTTGCGGTCGAGCCCCCCTGCGTAGCCGGTGAGCGAGCCGTCGCTGCCAATCACACGATGGCAGGGAACGATGATAGCAATGGGGTTGTGCCCCACTGCCCCACCCACCGGGCGCGCCGAGCGTGGACGGCCAATCGCCCGCGCAATCTTGCTATAGCTGGCTGTCCTGCCAAATGGTACTTTCTTCAAAGCCTTCCAGACGAGCAGTCTGAACTCCGTGCCTTCCGGGCTCAGCGGGACGGAGAACCGCGTCCTCCTGCCACCGAAGTACTGGCTGAGCTCCGTGATACAGCGCTGGACTGCCTTTGTCCTGCAGGAAGCCTCAGTGTCAATGCTTTCCACAAACGCGACCGACACGATGCCCTGCTCCGTGCCCGTGACCTCCACAGCTCCAATGTCCGTGAAAAGGTATCCCTTATCCAGCTGCTCCATCATGTGACCTCCTGAACTGCCAATCACGTTCGTGCCCCAGCATCAACCTCTATGGGCAACTCCTTGATGCGCCGAGCGGGGACGCCGGCGTACATGCCATTGGCGGCGCAGTCCCTGTTGACGACGGCTCCTGCCGCTATGACACAGCCGTTCCCGATCGTTACGCCTGGCAGAATGACGGCACGAGTGCCGATCCAGCAGCCGTCTCCCACGGTGATGGGCTGTGGATGGACGCGCCCCGCCCTCTCGGTCGCCGGTCCTGGAAAGTGCGTCGACGTGCAGAACAGCACTTCCATGCCCAACCCGCACTTCTTCCCGATACGGATTGGAGCCGAACCGTCAAAGAAGCAGCGGTAATTGACGAACGTGCCTGCTCCAATGACGATGTCACGGCCGGCAAAGTAGCAGCCCGGACGGATTCCGTTTGTTTTGGTCCGTATGCCGTACAGACGCATCAATGATGCTCTCACCGGGTTCACAAGCAGCGAGCTGGCAGCCAGCCAGTTGATGAAGAACCCCCGCCACATGCGGTCGGCGACGGTGATGATGGCGGTCAGTCGATCTGTGCCGCTGCGCCGTGCTGCCATGTCCAGACCTCTTGTTGGTTCTTGACGCTGCCCTTGCGTTCCCTGTTGTGAGCCAATTTCATCGACAGACCTCCATCAACCTCCAACATCGCCCTCCTGTTTGGAAGAAGAACGATGAGGGCGGAACGTACATGTCACTATCGCAACGGCTGCGCGGATGCCGCCCATCCATGCCTCCATTCTGCTTTCGATGACCCCGTGCCGTGTCGAGACGACACTTCCCGTGAGTGTGACGACTTCGCCGGGGAAGACCGCCCTGAAGAACCGAGCCTCCCTGATGCCGACAAAGTAGGCGATCTGACCCGAGTAGCGCGGTGTCGTCAGCATCATCAGTGAGGATGCCTGGGCCATTGTCTCGACAATGATCACACCGGGTGTCACCGGGAATCCCGGAAAGTGCCCGCCGTAAAAGAAACTGTCCTCTGCATACGTCGCCTGCGCTGCCACGCGGACCCCGGGAACGACCTCTGCTGGTCCGTTGACAAAAAGAAACGGCTCTCTCTGGGGCAGGAGCTCACGTACCTGTTCCCGGCTCAGTCTGAGAGCTCCAGAAGTCTCCAAGCTTCCTTCCGACACCATGTTCATCCTCTCACACGGAGTGCCCCGTCTGCTTACGTCGAATGCGCAGAACTGGAGTTTCATTCTATGCAGTTCGCTCCCTGTGACCAGTGCAGCATTGAGGACTGTTCTAAATGGTGCAGGTGGCGGAAGCTGTTGATGGTGATGGTAGTGTCGACGACGTGCCTGCCTTAGTGAGCTGGGGTGGATCATGCATTGCGACACAACCCGTCCGTGGTATACTCCACTCAATCCGCAAAGGGGGTGGCAAACATGGCGCGAGCAATTTGGAACAATATGACGCTTGCAGACAGCGACAAGTTCATTGTGGTAGAGAACAATTACTACTTTCCTCCGGAGGCGGTGCACTTCGAGTTCCTCCAAGAGCATGCCGGATACCATACACAGTGTCCATGGAAAGGAACGGCCAGCTACTACGACGTCATCGTGGACGGACAAATCAACGCGGATGCGGCATGGTCGTATCTCGAACCCAAACCCAAAGCAGTCAACATCACCAGGTATGTGGCATTCTGGAAAGGGGTGCACGTCGAGGCCTGAATGGCACTTTCGCGGCACTGATCCATCTGAATTGTGAAGGATCCTGCCTTGGACAGCCCCTTGCGCAGTTTGATGAGCAGGATACCATATGCAACGTGTTAGATGAGAAGGTTCCGACTTTCTTTCTCCAGCCACCGTACGACAATCGCGGGGGGCGCAAGCCCCCCGCTTCTTCATTCCCACTCTGCGCCGGCTCCACCAGCCCGGAAACGCCGCGACCGCGCCACCTCCGATGCCTACTCGGTCAGGGCAGCTTTATCCCAAGTGACTTGTTGAGGTCGTAGGTGTCGATGGTAAACCCACTGCGCTTGGTGACGTCCTTGTCGTTCTGATAGGAGATGTCGTAGCGGGTCATGACCCCCTTGAACTCCCCGCTCCTGATGAAATAGCCGACCGAGGTGAGCGTTGTTCCGTTGACGTCGATACTGTAGGTGAACTTGTCCGTGTCGTACCCATTGACCGAACCTCCATCGGACTTCTTATAATCTGACGATTTGCTCTTCATGTCCGAATAGCTTCCAGTGAGACCGCTGACAAATGTGTCGCCATAGCCGAAGTTCTTGGCTTCGTCACCAGTCAGCGTCTGCCAACTGTTTCCACTGCCCATCTTGACGGTCCCGTCGACCTTGTAGAATTCGATCTGGGTTTTCCCGTCCTTGTCGCGCATCAGGTAGTACTCACTGGAAGGCTTCTCCATGCCTCCTTCTATGACCGAGGCTGTCGTGTCTCCTTCCGAAAGTGTCGTCCACTTGTAGCGGGAGCTGGTGCGCGAGTCAATGAGAGTGGCATCGCCAATGGCGCTGGTATCCTCGCCGGAACCACTGGGGTTCGCTGCGGTAGAGGTCATGCTCAGGGAGAGATCCTGGCTGCTGGAGTCGACGGTGATCGTGTCTGTTCCGTCGGCATACCCATTCATGGACGACGCAACATCGTAGTCGCCATAGGCCACCGCGTTGAACACGGCTGCCCCGCCGGCACTGGATGTAGTGCTCAGTACCTTGCCGTCGCCGTCTGTCAACGTGACAGCAACTCCCTCTATGGAAGCCCCGGTGTCATCAGCGACCAAAATGCTCACCTTTCCCTGCTGTGAGGTCGGAGCCGGCTTGCCACAACCTGCGACGAGCAGTAGACTGAGGACGAGCAGAACTGCGGTGACTCTCTTCATACTATTCCTCC
>JAPLGL010000143.1 GCA_026390155.1 Caldisericota bacterium | reverse complement strand
GTCGCTGTGCCTGCCGGACGAGAGCAGGAAGTGACCTTCAAGCAAGGCTCCGGTTTCCTTGAGTTCGTTCATGACGAGTTCTTCTGTTGTCATGGCATCCTCCATTGGATGTTACAACAACTGCCCATGGGGTCAAGCGTGAACATTTGTGTCGGGGTGACTTTCGTTGCAGGGATTGGACACGATTCGTATCAAAGAACGGATATACTATTGAAGCAAGGCAAAGTAGGAGTAAGCGCGTCAAGTGCCAGTCGGACGGGAAGTTGCCGCTGGACGAAGAATCCTGCACACAACGAAAGCTGTGGACGGAGATTCGCGGTGCTTATTCCGCATTCCGTTGCCACAAGAGAGTCTTCTCTTTGTGTGGCATACGCGCCAGTAAAGGGAGGATGTTCAGTGAAGAAGTTGCTGTGGTTCATGAAGTCTTCGGCAGACGAGCTGAAAAGTGTCTCGACCGTCTCAGTGGCGGGCATGCTGGTTGCAATCAGCATTGTGCTGTCGTTTCTCAGAGTGGTCATTTCCAGTGTGCTGGAAATCAGCTTTGCGTTCCTGCCGCTCGCCGCGGGTGGACTGTTGTATGGGCCCGTTGTCGGTGGAATCATGGGCATTCTGAGCGACGTTCTGGGCTATTTCATCCGGCCGAACGGTCCTTTCTTCCCGGGATTCACGCTCAACGCACTGATTTCAGGGTTACTCTATGGTCTCTTCCTGTACAAGAAGCCTGTGACCCTGAAAAGGGTGATCATCGTGAATGCGCTGATCACGATCCTGATCAATCTGTTGCTGAATTCTCTTTGGCTCAGCATGATGTATGGAAAGGCGTTTGTCGTTCTGCTTACAGCTCGCATCGTCAAGAATGTGGTGATGTTTCCCATCAATACGGCTCTGCTGATGGTGCTGCTGAAGTTCATCGAGAGGTTCAGAATTCAGGGTCGCCTGGCAGAGTAAGTCTGGCGGACCAAATTGGAGATGGAGGCCGTAATCACATGAGCATCATCATGAAGGGTTCCGAAGTGGCTGCTGCAATGAAAGAAGAATTGCTGCGCAGGGTGGACTTGCTGGTCCAGAGGGGCATCATCCCGCAGGTGGGCATTGTCCGGGTCGGGGTGCGGCCGGATGACCTGGCGTATGAGCGTAGCGCCCGGAAAAGGATGGAGGCGGTCGGCATACGG
The DNA here is from genome assembly GCA_026390155.1 of Caldisericota bacterium. GTDB lineage: Bacteria > Caldisericota > Caldisericia > Cryosericales > Cryosericaceae > Cryosericum. Next base: position 2,115 of record JAPLGL010000143.1, on the reverse strand, counting down.
TGTGTAGTGACCGAGCTGCCGGAGGACATCAGCCAGGTGGAGTTCCAGCAGGCGTTCGCCGCGGTGAATGATGACCCTGCAACGCACGGAATTCTGCTGTTCCGTCCGCTGCCGAGACAACTGGACGAAGAGCCGGTACGCAGCATGGTCAACCCCTGGAAGGACATCGACTGCATGAGCCCGGTCAATATGGCAAAAGTGTTTTCCGGAGATGAAAGCGGGTTTGCACCCTGCACGCCCGAGGCGGTCATGGAAGTGCTGGCGCACTATGGCATTGCCCTCAAGGGAAAGCGCGTGACCGTGGTCGGCAGAAGCATGGTGGTCGGCAAGCCGCTTGCCATGCTCCTCCTCAAGCAGCATGCGACTGTCACGATCTGTCACACGCGGACCGTGGACCTTGCGGGAACTTGCCACAATGCCGAAATTCTTATTGCCGCCGCAGGCAAGGCGAAGATGATCACGGCGGACTTCGTCGTTGACGGCGCGGTGGTCGTGGACGTGGGTATCAATGTGGACGAAGCCGGCAACCTGTGTGGAGATGTTGATTTTGACGCGGTTGCGTCAGAGGCTGCTTATGTTACACCAGTGCCGGGCGGCGTGGGAGCAGTCACCTCATCGGTGCTTGCGAAGCATGTCGCACGCGCAGCCAACTACTTGAACGGCTCGAGCTGGACAAGCTGGACCCGTGTGCGCTGGCCCACGTCCAGTCCCTGAAAGCCCTGGACCACCCTGCCTTCAACAGGGACGGTGAGCAGGCGCGCCCACGTCCCCTTGTCCGCGGCGCCAGTGACAATGGCGTCAAACTGCTCGCCAATCCGGGATTCGAGGAGGAGTGCCGCGGCGGACTTGCCCACTTGTCGCTCGACCTTGTTGGCGGCATCTTCCTGTTCGGTGCAGTGCCTCGCGAGGCCTGTCAGTTCGTCGATATCGTAGGGCACGGGTTTCTTGGCGATCGCCGCTTTCGCCAGGCGCTGGGTAATGAGGTCCGGATATCGGCGATTTGGGGCAGTAGAATGCGTGTAGTCCCGGACGGCAAGGCCGAAGTGCCCCTCGGCATTGGCTCCTGGGAGTTCTGCAGCATATTCGCCAGGCCCCAGGAGCTTGATGATCGTGAGGGAGAGATCGGGGAACGTCACGGGGTCAGCCGCTCTCTCGCCCGTCTTGGGCGTGTGGACGACACGGCGGACCATGGGGAACCTGTGAGCGTTGAGGAACCGCACAGTGGCGCCGTTGGCTGCAATCATGAAGTCTTCGATGAGCTCTGTGGCCCGGTTCTTCTCTTCCAGCTGAAGACTGCTAATCCTGTCGCCCTCAAACAGCGGCCGTGCCTCGATGGTCTGGAGACTGAGCGCTCCAAGGGCATGGCGGCGGCCTTTCAGGCGCTGGGCAATCTTGTCTTGCAGCAGCAGGTTCTCGGCAAGGCCGGGAACGGCCGCGATGGCCTCCGGCATGGGCCCCGTCTCCTCCAGCCAGGCTGCGACCCCACTGTACGTCAATTTCGCATGACTGCGGACAACGGCCTGGTAGACGTCGGACTCCTGCAGGGTGCAGCCTGCTGCAACGACCATGTCGATGATTGTGGCGAGGCGGTCCTGGTCCTGATTCAGCGAAGTGAGGTTGGTGGATAGCTTGTCGGGAAGCATGGGGAACTTCTCGGCGGCGGTGTACACAGATGTGGTGTTGGTGCGGGCATGCTCATCGATTGCAGACCCCAGCGGGACGAGGACGTCGACGTCTGCAACAGCGACCAGGATCCGGGTGGCCCCATCCTTCATGGCCTCCGCAGCTGTCAACTGGTCCAGATCCATGGAATCGTCGTTGTCGATGGAACACCATAGCAGGCTTCTCAGGTCACGGTCGACCGCTCCGTCCGGGACGGCGGGGCCAGTGATCCCGTCAAGTTCAGCCAGGACCTCAGGCGAAAAGTCAGGGAGCAGCCCTCTCTCGAGCATCACCCGGTGAGCAATGCTCTGTAATATTGCGCGATGTCTTGATTCATCCATCATCACACAAACTCCTTTCTTCCAGAGTGAGACTCAGCTTGAGCCATAGTGTCAGTATAGCAGGGTCGGCACAAATCGCTTCACCGTCATGTGTTCCTTGAAGGGGTTCTGG
>JAPLGL010000062.1 GCA_026390155.1 Caldisericota bacterium | reverse complement strand
TACTTCTTCTCGGGGAGATTCGGAGTGATGAATGCGTCATACGCAAAGATACCCAGGACACCTCCGACCAAGGGCATAAGGACGGGTGCAATGAGCCAGTACATCCCCTTGAAGAGATCCTTCGTTCCGACAAGGGCACCGAAGATACGGGGACCAAGGTCACGAGCTGGGTTGATCGAATAGCCGCTCGGTCCACCAAGGGAGAGGCCGACGGCAAGAACGGTACCACCGACGATCAAGACGCCGAGGTTGTCTTTGAGACCCATGTTCTTGGAGTCACCAGATGCAAGAATACCGCAGAGCAGGATGGCGGTCCCGACGATTTCAGCGATGCAGGCATTGAGCAAGCTGTAGGGGCCGGCTGACGCAGCAGCTCCAGCTCCCCAGAACGTCTGGCCAAAGGTTGAGCCAGGCCCGGTGGCCCATACGTTGGGCATGCCGGCAGCTTTAAGGCCATCAAGGTAGACAAGGTAGACGCCAAAAGCGCCAAGGAAGGCGCCGACCATCTGAGCGATCCAGAAGGGAATGACCTTTGCCCATGAGAAGCCGCGCTTTACGGCCATGGCAAGGGTAACGGCGGGGTTCAGGTGTGCACCGGAAACACCACCAGAGACGTACACAGCGATGATAACGGCCATTGCCCATCCGATTGTAATGGTGTTCCAGTTGTAGCCACCAGCAGCAACGCGGGGTGCAAGACCAACGTTGGCGACCACACCGTCGCCGAGCAGAATCAGGACAAAGGTTCCAAACACTTCACCAATTAATTCTCCAAACAGACCATTCTTCTTCATTCTGCTGTCTCCTTTGCGTTCAGGGATCGTACTACTTGCAGAAACCCAGTCAACAATGGTTCTTGAAGCACGGACTTTCTGTCAACAACGCCGATCTCCCGTTTGCCTCCTTTCCTCTTCGACATCACCTGCCATGGGAACCCGGAACCAGCAGGCTACGGAAACGCTGGGACCAGAACAAAACCGAAACCCACGAGACTTCGCCAGACTCTGACGCAACCTCTTATGCCAATGTAGTTCTGTAACCAAATTTGTCAAATCGGTACGCCCGAACGCTCTAGAACCCGGTGTCGTGAGCGATCTCTGCCATGGTCCTGATAAGCAGGAAGGAAGATGTGGCACCTGGATCCTGATGCCCAATACTCCGCTCTCCGAGATAACTCGCTCGCCCCTTTCGTGCCTGAATGGGAATAGTCTCCTTCATGCCCGTTTCGGCGGCGATCGACGCCTTTTCCAGCGCCTCTGCTGCGTTGGCTCCAGCTGCGAGAGCCTCCTTCAGCGCCGCTATGGCCGGGGTCAGTGCATCCACCATCGTCTTGTCCCCCAGATTCGCTTTGCCGCGCATCACGACGCCTTTCAGGGCCGCTTCACCAGCGACAAGAAGGTCTCCTGGCTCAAGCTCCTGTTTTCCTACAAGCGCCGTTCCTGCCTGCAGGAAAGCGGTCCCATAGAGTGGTCCGCTCGCTCCACCTACCGTGGTTATGAGAGTCATTCCACACGCCTTGAGGATGGCGCCTACGTCTGTCATGTTCCCGAGCTCGGGCAGTTTCTTTGCAATAGCCTGGAAGCCACGATCCATATTGATACCGTGGTCTGCATCGCCGATAGCGGAATCCAGCTCAGTCAGGTATTCCTTGTTCTCGTGCAGGACGTCGATCATCTTGCTTAGGCACTTGACAACATCGCCTACGGTAGCGGGCATATTCTACTCCTTCCTCACATCACCGATATGGGATTGATACCGCCTGTCACCCCAAGGCACACTGAACTCCGAACGGTACCCAGGCGGCATCGATGTCAAC
>JAPLGL010000116.1 GCA_026390155.1 Caldisericota bacterium | reverse complement strand
CGTGGAATGGATCGGCACGACCCGTACCGACGCCATCTCCCTGGATGCTCCTCCCTCGATCGTCAGTGGCCGTACCCTTGTTCCCCTCCGCTTCATCTCCGAGCAGCTGGGTGCTGGTGTGGTCTGGGACGGGATCACACGAACGGTCACTATTACATGGAAGGGGTAGAGAGAGCGGCTCCCTGCATGTCCAGACGACAGAGACGAGGCAGCCGCTGCGGTTGTCTCGTCTGAGAAGTGTCAGGGTTCGAGCGTAAGAGGAACCGACAACGTGTAGAGTTGACCGTTCTGTAGAACGGTCACTCGTGATTCGGCGACGTAACCCGACTTCTCCACTCGAATCGAGACAGGCCCTATGACAGGGCTCGGTCCTGAATACGGTGTGGTTCCCGCAAGGATGCCATTGACAAAAACGAGGGCGCCGCTCGGGGATGACGTGATCGCCAACTGAGCGTGTCCCGTTGCCGTGGATTGGAGAGGGACCGACACTGCCGTGCTGCCAGACTTCGCGGTGACCTTCCTCTCCGCCGAAACGTAGCCAGTTTTTTCGATTCGAAGTGTATAGGTTCTCCCTGACACGAGACCAGTAATCGAGCAGGGCGTCATCGACTTCCAGAGATTGCCGTCAACATAGACGATTGCCTGCGAAGGGCTGGATGACAGCGCGATGGTTGCCGCCACCGGCGTGAGCTTGGTGAGCGTAAGGTAGACAGAAGTGGACTCACCAGAATTGACCGCTGCAGATTGCGATGCGTCCCTGTAGGTGGAAGTCGTGCTGCATCGGACGGCGTATGTTCCGACAGCCAGTTTCTCGAAGGACCAAGGAGTCGTATGGCCCGAGTCCTTGCCGTTCAGATAGATGCGTGCCCCCGAGGGTGATGACGATACATACAGCGAGCCGGTGCTTGACGTTACGGCCGGAGGCGTCTTCTCCATGACAACCGAGACCTTCGAAGTCTGGCCCGGTTTTACTGTCACCTGCCGCTGAAGGGTCCTGAATCCGGGTTTGCTGAAAGCAAGAGTATGTGTCACATCAGACGATAGTGGTATGCTTAGCGGCTGCGCTGCTAGCAGTGCCCCCACAACCTCCACGCCGTCCACGGCAACGACCGTTCCGGACTGGTCGCTCTCAACAGCGGCTATGCCGGAGGTACCAGTCGGTGGCTGAAGAGTCAGAGCCCAGGAAGGAGACCAATCGCCCCAGTTGCCACTGGAGTCACCTCCTCGTACCTTCCAGGTTATCGTCTCCGAGGAATCCAGGGTAATGGTCAGAGTGGTTGCGTCTACTGTCGTGTCAAGTGCTGTCTTTCCTTCGCCATCGTAGAGAACAAACTCGTACTTCGTTGCGTTGTTTGTTGCTTGCCATGCAAACGCAGCATTGCCGGGAGCCACGGTTGATCCATTGGAGGGGTTCGAGAGCGTCACTTTCCCAACCAGCGGGGCAGGCTGTTTCGTCGAGGACGCCTCAATCCAGCGGCCGATGGCCGTGACGGCGATGAGTGCCGCTGCCACGAGCGCCACGGCAATGAAGGCCTTGGGAGAGCGATGAGCTTCTTGCATGTTTCTTGGTACGAGCTGAGTCCGTGCGTCCTGTTCGGGTGGCTCATGCTGTGACGCGGGGGCGTGAATGGCCATCGTCGGTGCTTCTTCGTTCTCCGGGACAACTATCGCCGGCTCCATAGCGGTCGCGCTCTCTACCTCGACCAAGCCCGAGTTGCCTGACGGCCTGACAATCACGGTTGCCGACTCGCCTTCCGCAGGAGGGGGCAGGGGTGACGTGATGTCAGGTCCAGGCTCCACACTTGATGTAGCTTGCTCTGACGGCTCAGCCTTCCTGTCCGTGGTGAGAGTCAGCGTGGGCTCATCAGGTTCTGGTCGGGTGACCATGTCCTGCTCGCCCTCCGGCTCGGATTCCGGTTGAGCTTCTGCCTTGAGAGAAGCATGTACAACAACATTCGGACTATCGGTTGTCAGTTCGAAGGTAGAGCTGACTTCCTCACATCCCCGCAGGATGAACACTGCATTGTGGAAGCCAAGGGATAGTCCATCCTTTGTAGTTGGGGCCTTGCCCACATACTTCCCATCGACGTATACACGTGCTCCGGCAGGCGTTGAGGCCAGCTCCACTGCACCCAAGATCAACTCGACAGGCACTGGGGTCTCCACAGCAACTTCGTGGGCCAGCATGTGATCCAAGTCACCACGTTTCAGCAGGAGCAAGTCCTCTCGGAGGCTCTCACAGGACTCATATCGTTCATCCCTGTTCTTGGCGAGCATCTTGAGGATGACCTGCTCCAGAGCTGGGCTGACAGCAGGGTTGAACTGGCGTGGATGGGGGCAAGGGAGGTTCACGTGCTTGTAGGCAACGCCCAGAGGCGTCTCTCCCTCGAAGGGAGTCTTGCCCGTAACCATCTCATAGAAGACACACCCGAGCGAATAGATGTCCGCTCTGCTGTCAATCTGGCTGCGGGTTCCTTCTGAGAATTGCTCTGGTGCCATGTATTCCGGTGTTCCCAGCGAGACGCCTGCCTGCGTTGCCATGGTTGCGGAACTCAGCGACTTGGCGATGCCGAAGTCCGTGATCCACGTGTGGCCGTTCTTGTCGATGAGGATGTTGGAGGGCTTGACGTCACGGTGGATGATACCTTTCTCGTGCGCATAACCGAGAGCACCCGCCACCTGCTGCAGGATGTCGACGGACCGGTCGACAGTCAATTCAAAAGGTGGTTTCCTGCCCTTGGCATCAGCTCCTGACATGACCTGTCGTATGGTCCAGCCGTCCACGAATTCCATGACCAGGTACATTGAGCTTTGCCAGCTGTCCGCGTCGATAACGCGCACAATGCCCGATTGGCTGAGGTCCACCATGATGCGGGCTTCTCGCAGAAAGCGGGTCCTGAAGTCCGGGTCTTGCCTGGCAAGATACTCGGGGAGCACTTTGATGGCTACGTATCGCTCAAGCACGGGATGCAGGGCCTTGTAAACGATGCCCATGCCTCCCCGCCCAATCTCCTCCAGCACCTCATATTTCCCGATGTGCTCAGGCTGCTTCATGACCCTCCCAGCCACCTACCGCGAGACTCTATCGATACTAAGTATAGCAGGATATACAAATACGCCAGCTTGCGCCGTGGCCCATGTCGTGCATTCCGACCTCCCTGCTATGGCGCCTTCAATGCGTCCAGTTTGGCCAGGACTGCCTCGAGAGCCTTGAGTTCCTCCCCGGCCTTCACGTAGTCGCCCGTCGACGTGTACTGCTTGTACCGGGTCATCGTGGCGACCGCTTCGGCGATGAGCGCCTTCTGCTCGGCAGTCACGGTTCCGGGCGTTGCGGTCCCGCCCGTCGTCCCCGTGTCAGGTGGCACAACCACCGGCCCAGGTTCGGTGGTTGCTGGTCCTACCCCGCCAATGTCCACCGTCGTTCCCAGCAGACTGCTGAGGGCCTGATCCAGGTTGTCCCCCCACACCAGCTTGTCTTTGGTGGCCGCCACGATCTTCTTGATCTGCGGCATCTTGGAACTGCTGGACTGCAGATAGATAGGCTCGATGTACAGAAGCGATCCGTCGACCGGCAAAATGAGCATGTTGCCGCGGAGAACCTGCGAACCCTGCTGATTCCAGAGCGTCAGCGTCTTGGAGATCTCGGTATCCTGATCGATGCGGGCCTCGACCTGGAAGGGGCCGTAGACGACACGGTCCTTGCTGAACTTGATGACGGACACGCGGTCGGGGCTGGTGATGTCCGAACTGATCGCGATGAGCCCCACAAGGTTATCCTTGCCGACAGGCGTGAACGGAGTGACCAATGAGAAGACCTGCTTCGTCGACCCCGGCAGTCTGAAGAAGATGTAATAGGGCTCAATGGTGGAATCTGTCCCCAGGTAGCGTTCCTTCTCCACCGCCCACTTGTCTTCCTGCCCATAGAACACGCGGGGGTCCGTCATGTGGTACTTCGAGAAGACACGGCTCTGCAGCGCGCCCAGCCCGGACGGATACCGGTAGTGCTCCTTGACGAATGATGGAGCCTCGTCCAGGGTCTTGAACAATCCAGGGTAGACACGGTCGATGGTCGCCGCAATGGAATCGGTCTTGTCGATAAGGTAGAAGGTCGTCGTCCCGTCAAATGCGTTCACTGTGTACATGAAACTGTTGCGGATGTAGTTGATGACTTTCCCGTTCAACTCTGTGCCAGCGTCGTAGTACTCGCTGTTGGGGAAGTACTGTGAGGTCGTATACCCCTGACCGAACCAGAAGAGCTTGCCCTCCGGGTCCACCACGATGTAGGGATCGCTGTCCACCTCGAGGAAGGGTGCGATGTGCTTGACGCGTTCCTGGAGGTTGCGGTACACCATGATGCGTGATTCGCTGCTGATCTGTCCCGAGATCAGGATGTTGATGTTCTGATTGACGAACGAGAAGGCCAGCCGGTTGAGCATCGACAGGCGGATGCCGCCGTTGCCCGTGTACTGGTACTGCTTGTTCGCGTCGCCCTGCGGATAGTCGAACTCGGACGAGTTGCCTTTGACGATGGCAAACTCGTTGGCGCTTTCGCCATAGTAGATGCGCGGCTCGGAAATGTTGACGAACCCGCCGTTGCTGACAGGAGGGATGTCCTTCACCGCGTACACCGGGGCTCCCTCGGTCGAGAAGTCGCTGACGCCATTGGCGACGACGCCGAATCCGTGCGTGTAGACCAGGCGGTCATTCACAAAACTGCGCGACGTGTCAGGCAGAAGCGACTGGTCCAATTCGCGCGCCGCGATCATGACCTCTTGTGGCTTGCCATTCAGTGCATATCGGTCGATGTCGATATCGTTGAACTTGTAGTAGCTGCGGATGGATTGCAGCTGCTCATTCGTGTCGGCCAACGCACGCCAGTCCCACAGCCGCACATTTTGCATTGTTGGCCAGATAGGGCGTCTCGCGGGTCAGTTCGTTGGGTTTGACGGCAAAGCGCTGGTAGAGCGCTGGAATGCCGGATACAAGGAGAATATAGGCGATGAGCGTGATGGCGCCAACCCAGCCGAGGAATTTCGGGTTTGCGAGCCGCGGCTTGAAGGAAGCCATCAGAAACACGATACCACACAGCAGGATGCCGACGGCAGTCGCCTTGATGAGCGGGATGCGGACCACCTGATCTGTGTTGCTCACGCCGAACACGACGCCGTTGCTCTGGAACAGGAGTCCGTACATCGAGAACCAGACTCCTGCAGCCGCGATGAGAAGCATGATGCCTGCGAAGAAGCTCAGACGGTTGCGCAGCCCACGGCGCAGTGCTGCGTCACCCGGAACGGAAGTCGCCAGAAGGAAACTCGCACCAATCACCGCCATACCACCGATGGCGATGCCGGCAAGAATGCCCAGGAGCCCTCGCACGACAGGGTAGGTGAAGAAGTAGAAGCTGATGCTGTGCCCGAAGATGGGGTCGGTGTACGCTGTCGAGGCCACCTGGCGTACAGCCGCCAGGAGTTGCAGACTGAGACCACTGGCGCCCAGCCCGACAAAATTGGCCGCGACAACGGCGATGGCGATGCGCGTCCACTTGAGTGTCTGGGAAGTGCGATGAGCGTCGTCCGGGTTCATCCCTGTGAACAGGCCGCGTGGAAGCCCGGTCACGACCCATACGACGGCGTAGGCCACGACAGCCCCCACCACATAGGCAGCGACTCTCGCCAGTGTCCTCGTCCAGAAGACCTGTCGGTAGCCGACCTCGGTGAAGAACAGGTAATCGGTGTAGATACCTGCCAGCGCCGAGAACACCAGCCCAGCGGCCGCGACGAGCAGAAACGCCACGCTGAGCCCCAGGGCCCAGCCGCCGAACTTGCCCCTGCGTACCCAGATGAAGATGGCGACAGCCACCAGCAGCA
>JAPLGL010000081.1 GCA_026390155.1 Caldisericota bacterium | reverse complement strand
AGCAACTGCCTGAGCAGTCGTAGCACTCCTTGAGGCCAGGACCGGTATCCCGACACGGGCTGCCTGAGCGACTGCCTGGGCTGGAATACGCCCCGTGCCTATCAGTACTGCCTCTCTCAGATTCCAGGAGTGCATCAGAGCGTGACCGATGACTTTGTCGAGCGCCGTGTGACGGCTGATATCCTCACAGCAGAAGACATGCTCTCCCTGTGCTACAAGGGCTGCGTGAACGCCTCCGGTATTCCTCCAGTGAAGCGCACTTCGCTGCATCTCCTCAGCCAGATCCTGAATCCACGAAGCTGACACGGTGAATCCTGGGGACACAGCCATATCTTCAGTCAGAGTGTCTCCCGATATGCAGTCGAGGTCGACCGAAGTGGGCGCTCCTGGTCCTGGGGCATCGGAGGAAACAGCAAGAAAGGCTGAGCGTTCTTCCACGGTGACCGCGAGGATCTGAGCGGGTCGAGCCCAGCCTTCAGAAACGGCATGGCCAACCGCGGCTGCGTCAACGAATTCACCGGAGCTCGCGAGGCGTACAACCCGAGTGCCGTTGACGTAAATGGTCAAAGCACGTTCTTCGGTGACCTCATCCTCGCATTTGGTGGCCGTGCCGTTGCGATCGTATTTCCAGATGGTCGTCATCATTGCTCGTTACCTCCCAAAGCCCAGTCTGTTGTGGGTCGGTTGCAGCCTGCTGCCGTCGGTCGACACTGGCTCTCATTCTGCCTGGATGTTGCATTTTGGGACCCAGAAAGGTATTATACACATGATCGTCAGCGTTGTTTGCAAGGAGGCCCTCATGGGCAGAGTCACGGACTACTATCATGCAGTATCCTTGGAGGATGCGTTTGCCAAGGCGAAGCAGCTCGGTTCAGCTGCCGCATATGTTGGCGGCGGTGTGGAGCTGGTTCTTCGCCGCAACCCGGAAATCACGACCCTGATCGATCTGTCGCGCTGCGGTCTCGATTACGTTGTAGCGGTCGGGGAAGGGATCGAGATCGGTTCTCAGACGACACTAACGACGATCAGTCACAGCGCAGACATCGGGCACTACGCCGGGGGTTCGCTTGCCTGGTGGGCGGGCCATATCGCTCACAACAACCTGCGGGACATGATCACCGTCGGTGGAGCTATCGGGCGCAACCAGCCGTGGAACGACGTCGTGCCCCATCTCGTTGCCCTGGGCGCGCAGGTGCGGCTGTTTGACGGTGCCGAGCGTATCATGCCTCTCGCTGCGTATATCGAAGCGAAACAGTCAGGAGTAATCATCAAGAATGTCCTGCTGCCGACTGATAATGCTGGCTCAAGAGGATTCCTGTGGCGGTTTACGCGTACTCAGCAGGATATCTCGACGCTGCACTTCTCAGCGCTTGTCAGCTTTGAGGGCAACATCATAACAGCGGCCAATCTGGTCTTTGCAGGGCGGCCCGGCCATGCAGCTCTTTACCCCCGACTTTCTGAAGTACTCATCGGAAAGCCCATGTCCCATGAGACGTTTTCGAGACTTGCCGAAGTGGCTTATGACCTCGTCGAGGTGGGCACTGACTTTCGTGCGACGGGGGAGTATCGGCGTGAATTGGTGCGGGCGGCTGTCGTATACTTGGAAGAGCACATGACAGGAGTGGCACAATGAATATTTCCATGACGGTGAATATGGTCAAACGGTCCTTCGATGTTCGGCCGGACGAGGTTCTCCTCGATGTCCTGCGGTGCGAGGGCTACCTCGAGGTAAAGGGCAGCTGCCGTACTGGAGACTGTGGCGCATGTACTGTGCTGCTGGATGGCCGGCCCGTTGCTTCATGCCTGACACTAGCCGCCAAAGCAGACGGACACGCCGTGACGACCGTACGAGGCATAGGGGATCAGGCTCACCCTCATGCCTTACAGGACGCATTTGTAAGGAATGGTGCGATACAGTGTGGCTACTGCGTTCCAGGAGCCATCACGTCTGCCAAGGCTTTGCTCGACGAGAATCCTGATCCCACCGAAGAAGAAGTCCGGTTGGCGATGGATAGCAATTACTGCCGATGCTCCGGATACGAACAGCAGGTCGAGGCAGTGCTCGACGCTGCCGCACACCTCCGGAAAGGGGACGCGAAATGAGCGCAGAGAAGAAGGGATTTCGCCACCTGAAAGAGGGATCGTATCCGGCGACGCGCGTGGTCGGCACATCCGTAGAAAAGGTTGACGGCTATGCACTGGTAACCGGGGCCCCAATGTACACGGACGATATCGCCGCACGTGATTTCCCGGATCGTCTGCACGGAAGGATCCTGACCAGTCCGATCGCGAGTGGCGTCATCGAATCGATCGACACCGGTGCCGCAGAGGCACTGCCCGGCGTTCATCTGGTGCTGACTTGGAAGAATACGCCGCGCACGTTCTACACGACGGCGGGCCAAGGCTGGCCTGAGCCTTCACCCTACGATAATCAGATGTTCACGGAACGAGTGCGCTTCGTTGGTGACCGCGTCGCTGCTGTCTTCGCTGACTCCAGCGACATCGCGGAACGGGCGCTCAAGCTCATCAGGGTGAGCTTCAAGGAAGAACCTGCTGTTCTTGACGCTGACGACGCGATGAAGCCGGGTGCGCCAATCGTGCATCCCGAAGATCCGAAGGGCGCCTATGATGCAGCGCACAACGTTGCTGCCCATGTGGACATCAACGTTGGAGACGTGGAGAAGGCATTGGCGGAAGCTGAGGTGGCCATCTCGGAGACGTTTCAGACACACTATGCTCAGCACACGCCGATGGAGACGCACACCGCATTCGCGTATACGGACGACAAGGGCAAGCTCGTCATTGTGACCAGCACGCAGGTCCCTTGGCACGTACGCCGCATCGTCTCAAGAGTCCTTGGCATTCCCATGAGCAAGCTGCGTGTCATCAAGCCTCGGATCGGCGGCGGTTTTGGCACCAAGCAGGAGATCCTCATAGATGACCTCGTGGCGTGGGCAGCCATCAGGACAGGTCTCCCGTGTGAGATTGAACTGACGCGCAAAGAGGAGTTTGTCTCCTCCAGGACCCGTCATCCGATGAAGATCGACATGAGCATCGGGTGTGACAGGAAGGGCAACTTCAAAGCTCTCAAGATGTACGTTCTCAGCAATACCGGGGCTTATGGCAGCCACAGCCTTACGGTCATGTCCAACACTGGCAGCAAGACCCTGCCGCTCTACAACAAGGCGTCTGACGTTCGCTTCTTTGGCGATGCAGTCTATACGAACCTTCCCGTCCCCGGGGCGTACCGTGGCTACGGGGCGACCCAGGGATACGCTGCTCTCGAGACCACGATTGATGATCTGGCCGCCAAGCTGGGCATGGATCCTATCGAATTGCGGAAGAAGAATATGATCAGGATCGGGTCACAAGGTCCGTGGTGTCGGGATGTCGATGCACATGCAGGGTTCTGGTATCCCGCTCATCGACATGGCTTCTGCTTCCATCAAGCTCAACGAGGACGGGACCTACTTCCTGACCATGGGAGCCACGGACATCGGCACTGGTTCCGATACCATTCTGTCGCAGATGGCGGCTGAAGTCCTGGGGGTCACTGTGGACAAGATCAGTGCACTCTCCAGCGACACCGACCTGACGCCGTTTGACGTCGGAGCCTATGCCTCGTCAACCACGTTCGTCTCAGGCGGCGCCGTCGTCAAGGCAGCCAAGGCGGTGCGGAACCAGGTCTTCTCAGTTGCTGCCGAGATGCTGGGCGAGGAACTGGACCCTCAGCTGGTCATTGCCGAGCCCAAGGTAGAGTGGGACAACGATCAGCCGGACCCGATCCTGTCCTTCTATCTCATGGAGGAGGGGAACGTGCTGTCAGTGCGGAGTGGAAAGAAGGTCTCTGTGTCTGACATTGCCTATCGCGCCTACTACGAGATCAACCAGAAGCAGATCGCGACGACGCAGTCGTTCGTGTCACCGTACTCCCCGCCGCCCTTCGCGGCCCACTTTGCGGAGATCGAACTGGACGAGCTCACCGGGAAGGTCGAGGTCCTCAAGTACGTGGCGGCCATCGATTGCGGCGTTTCCATTAACCCGGATCTGGTGCGCGGGCAGGTGATGGGCGCGATAGCAAATGGCATAGGGTTCGCGCTGACCGAGGAGTACCATTTTGGATCCCACGGCAACATGACCAACTCTTCGCTGTTTGACTACAAGATTCTTTCTCGCCGCGACATGCCACCAACTGAGGTGATCATCGTCGACAACTACGAGCCGACCGGTCCCTGGGGCGCCAAATCGGTGGCGGAGATCGGCATTAACGGACCTATTCCCGCAATCGGGAATGCGATCTTCGATGCCACCGGAATCCGCCTTCACCGGACGCCGTACACGCCGGAGAGAGTGCTGGAAGCGCTGCGCGGCAAGAGCGTCTGACCAAGGCTCGGAAACCAGAACGCGAAAGGGGCGCCCTCTCAGGTGCCCCTCTTCCATGTTTGGGACTGACTTGCGTTACACTGCGGCCGGCGGCGGACTTGCGAACGCCTCAGCAATGCCGACGATGACTTTCACAGCTTCCTCCATGGACTGGATGACAACGTATTCGAGGGGACCGTGGTAGTTGCGGCCGCCGGTGAACAGGTTGGGGCAGGGAAGCCCCATGTAGCTGAGCCGTGAACCGTCAGTCCCACCACGGACAGGCTTGACCAGGGGCTTTATGCCCAGCTTCTCCATGACACCGCGGGCGGTGTCGATGAGGACCATGTTCTGCTCGATGATCTCGCGCATGTTGTGGTATGAATCGCGCACGTGCACCGTGACCGTTTCTTCTCCATACTTGGCGTTCAGAAAGTCAGTGATGGCGTGCACCATGCTCTTCCGCTGCTCGAAACGCAGCTTGTCGTGGTCGCGGATGATGTACTTGACTTCGGCTTTCTCGCACATGCCATTGATGCCGGTCAGGTGGAAGAAACCCTCGCGTTTCTCGGTCGCACGAGGAGTCTCGTCGGACGGGAAGAGCGTCGTCAGTTCTCCTGCTATCAGGGCTGCGTTCTTCATGATGCCTTTTGCGGAGCCCGGATGGATGCTTTTCCCAACTATGCTGAATTCTGCCGATGCGGCGTTGAAGTTCTCATATTCCAGGCTGCCGAGTTCATCGCCGTCGAGAGTGTACGCGTACTTCGCACCGAACTTCGGCACGTCGAACCGATCGACACCCTGGCCCACTTCCTCGTCCGGCGTGAAGCCGACCTTGATGACCCCATGCTTGACCTCGGGATGCGCCAGCAGGTACTCGATGGCGGTCATGATCTCAGCGATACCCGCCTTGTCGTCGGCTCCCAGCAGAGTCGTGCCGTCTGCTACAATGAAGTCTTCGCCTATGTGCAGCAACATGTCCGGAAAGTCGGCAGGACTCAGGACCAGGTTCTGCCGAGCGTTCAGGGAGATGTCCTTGCCGTCGTAGGCAGTGACGATGCGTGGCTTCACCCCCCGGCCGGAGGCGTCGGGAGACGTGTCCATGTGGGCGAGGAACGCGATGACCGGAACTGCTTCCGGACTCTCGCAGTTGGCGGGAAGGGTCGCGGTGACGTAGCCATTCGCATCAACGGAAGAGTCCTTCAGACCAAGCGCTTGCAGTTCTGTGTCCAGCTCGTGGGCAAGAACGAGCTGTTTCCCGGTGCTGGGAAACGTGACCGAATGCTCGTCCGACTGCGTGTCGAATGACGTGTAGTGCAGAAAACGGTGTACCAGATTGTTCATGTGCTCCCCTTTCCAGGCGCATTGTTGTGTCCTGTGCCTGCTAGTTTCTGAGTCACTGTCTTGAGCGTTTCGAGCGCGTCAAGCGGTTCGTTGATACCGCTTACCGCTGCCTCCATCGGACACGGCCCTGTGCCGGTCCTGTTGAGCACATCGACGATGAGTGCGTCGCACGCGAATGGAATATCGGCTGCGCGCAGCACATCCTGTGCGCCGGTGCTCATCGTCAAGGCGAATACCGATCTGGGACGCACCAGCGTGAACAGGAGTGCTGCTGCCCGTCCCACCAGTTTGTCGCCCCAGTCCAGGGAACCGTGCCCCACGACACGTTCTTCTTCAACTGCATGGAGGAGCACGCTTATCCCCTTCCCTGTCAGCTGATACACGAGTACTCCGCCGCTGGCGGCACAGACCGTTGCCTCTCGTGATCTGATTGTTGTCTGGACTAGTTGTTCGCTTTCCGTCATGAGTCCCTCGTTTCGCCGCATTGGGGGCAGCAATGTCCATTGTACCCTAAACCGTTCGGTCGTACAGACTTCTGGACGCATGGTCGCCCTCACTGTTTGCCTGTTGATGTCGCACTTTCGCAGCTATACTGAAAAAGGTCTTGCTGCAAGTCACTTGCATGTGGAAGGGTGGTTGGGCGATGGTGAATGTTGTTCTGGACGCTCTCAATGATACTCTCAGGATGGCGCCGATTCTACTCGGGGTCTACCTGGTACTGGAGTACGTCGAGGCCAGGTGGCAGCAGAGAATCATCGACGCCGTCGAGCGGGCGGGGCGTATTGGACCCGTCATCGCAGCAGCGGGTGGAGCTATCCCTCAATGTGGTTTCTCGGTCATGGCAAGCGCATTGTATACGCAGCGACTCCTCACGATGGGCACGATCATTGCCGTGTACCTTGCCACATCTGACGAAGCCCTGCCCATCCTTCTTTCGAAGCCGGACAAGGCACACGTCGTGCTCCCTCTTATCGGCGTCAAGGTGTTGCTTGCCATCGCAGGGGGATATCTCGTGGACGCATTCATGCGGTCCGAGAATCGCAGACGTGCGCGAGATGGCGGTGACCGCCACGAAGCCGAGCGTGAAGCAGTCAGGATTGGTGAAGAAAGCTGTTCCTGCGACGGCACTCGGGCATCATGCACGAGCAAGGAGACCGGCAGCATCGACTGGAAGGAGATCCTTTGGTCCGCGACGAAGAGGACGGCTCAGATTGTCCTGTTTGTCTTTGTGACATCGGTGGTCATTGGGTTGCTCATCAATCGCATTGGGCAGGAGAACCTTTCCCGCGTATTCCTGACTCACACGGTCTTCCAGCCCGTTCTGGTAGCCCTTCTTGGGCTCATACCGAACTGTGCTGCCAGTGTGGCGGTCACGCAGCTGTACGTCGCGGGCACAATCAGCTTCGGCTCGACGGTGGCGGGCCTTGGGGCTGCGGGCGGGCTTGGGCTCATCGTTCTCTTTCGTGAGAACCACGATACGAAGAATACGCTGAAGGTCGTTGCCTGGTTGCTTGGTATCAGTATGGCTGCCGGCATCCTGATCCAGTCTCTGTCGGGGAAGTGACTTCATGGATGCGGCGCACAGGCACGAGGCGGGTGGAAGCCAGGTTCCCGGGCAGCTGAAGGGATTCAGGATGACGAGGGACCGTCGGATCATCCTTCAGGTCCTTCGTCAGTCTGGCATTCCACTGACCGCCGAAGACATCCTCGAGCGCGCGAACGCGACTGTGCCGGGCATGGCGCTGTCGACGGTCTACCGGACGCTGGATGAACTCGTCAGTCGCGGCAGCATGCAACGGACGCTGCTCAGCAATGACGGCCACGCGTTCTTCGAGCTGGTGGGACACGCTCATCGGCACTACATGGTGTGTCTTGGGTGCCATCAGATGTTCCCGATCCGGAAGTGTCCTGTCGAGGATTCCGTCGACAGTGCTGCCGAGGACCTCGGTTTTGAGGTCACCGACCACAGCCTGGTGTTATACGGGTACTGCCGTCACTGCCGTTCAGGACGGCAGCTGGAATAGGAATCAGCCCAGTTGCTCAGCGACGCTCGCCAGCTCGTCGCGGATGGCAATGTGCTGCGGGCACTTCTCCTCACACGCTCCACAGCGAATGCAGCTGTCAGCCGATGAACCCTCACCTCTCGCATGGACGTATCTCTCGCGCTGCAGGTCCCAGTTTCCAAACATCGACGCCTCATTGACGAGCTCGAACATGCCGGGGACGTCGACTCCGTTCGGACAGGGCATGCAGTAGCTGCAAGCCGTACAGGGGACACGGATGAGAGCATTGTAGGCGTCCCGGACTCGTGCGATGAGGTCCAGGTCGCTGGGAGCTAGCATGCCGGCTTCTGACCTGCCGGCAGCGTCCAGATTCTGCTGAACCTGCTCCAGCGTACTCATGCCGCTGAGCAGCAGAGACACTTCGGGGTGGTTCCACACCCAGTCCAGTGCCCACTCGGCTGCCGACCGCTCGGTCGAGGCCCCATTCCACATTGCCGAGATGCCCGCGTTGGGCGCTGCCAGTTTGCCACCGCGCAGGGGCTCCATCACGACGACCCCCAATCCTCTGGAAGCTGCGTAACGCAGTCCGTCGGTGCCCGCCTGCGTCTGCTCGTCGAGGAAGTTGTACTGGATCTGACAGAATGTCCAATCCTGCCAGGCATCCAAGATCTCCCGGAACACGGCGTTGCTGTCATGGAACGAGAAGCCCAGGTGGCCGATGCGTCCCTCCCGGATGCGTTCGTACGCCCACTCCAGGACCCCGGCATCGCGAAGCTTGTGCCAGCGTTCAGCGTTGAGGGCGTGCAACAGGTAGAACTCGACGTGGTCGGTCTGCATGCGCTGCAGCTGTTCTTCGAACCGTCCGGTCATGTCAGCCTGCGACTCGATAAGCCATGTGGGCATCTTGGTAGCCAGGTGCACCTTGTCCCGGAAGCCTTCCTGGAGGGCTTTGCCTACGAGCGTTTCACTCTTGCCCCCGTGATAGGGATAGGCCGTATCGATGTAGTTGACTCCTCCGTCGATGCCGGTTCGAAGCATGCCGATTGCTTGCTGCTCATCGATGGCTGAAGTGTCTTCGCCAACAATGGGCAGTCTCATCGTGCCAAATCCGAGTGCAGACGGTTCCCAGTCGAGCTTCCCAAACGTCCTGTAGTTCATGCGGCACACCCTTTCGCAGAAAATGGTTCGTATTCCAATATATAACCTCGGACGTGTCTGTCAACGTGATCCGCCCGGATGCCGTCGGATGTGTGCACATGGAGCGGATTCTCTCGTTGGATACGTTGCAATGGAGGTCAAAGGGGATAAACTGAGTGCGCGCGAAATCAGCAGTTCACGGGCTGTTCAGGGGACATCTGCCCTGCGGGCCGATGTGAGGAGCCATTGATGAAGAAGAGAGTCGCCGTTATCTTCGGCTCGCGCTCAGTGGAGCACGAGGTCTCTATCATCACCGCCGTTCAGGTGATGAATTCATTGGACGAGGAGCAGTTCGAGGTCGTCCCGCTCTATGTGTCCAAGGAGGGTGTCTGGTTTACGGGAGATGCCCTGAAGACGATGGACGTGTTCCGTGACCTGGCCAGTCTCCCGGGCAAAGCGCAGCGCGTGCACCTGCAGCCCTTTGCAGGGAAGTCGACCCTGGTTGTGCAGGTCGAGCACAAGGGTTTCATGGGTCGCGGCTTGGATGTGACACCGTTGGCTGTCGACGTCGCATTGCTGTGCAATCACGGTACAAACGGCGAAGACGGCACCATGCAGGGCATGTTTGAACTGCTCGGGATACCATACACGAGTGCGGGCGTTACCGGCTCTGCTCTCGGCATGGACAAGGTGTTCCAGAAGCAGGTGTTTGCAGCCGCCGGGATCCCCGTCGTTCCGTATGTCAGTTTCAGCAGGCGTGCATGGCGCGCCTCGCCAGATGAGTGTCTTCGTTTGGCCGAGCAGCGACTGCAATTCCCCATGTTCGTGAAACCAGCCAATCTGGGCTCCAGTGTCGGCATCACGCGCGCGATGGATCATGACACGCTGCGATATGCACTTGAGGTCGCCAGCCACTTTGACCGGAAGCTGCTGGTGGAGCAGGCCGTCGTCAATCATCGTGAGACCAACTGTGCCGTTCTGGGCAACGACGAGCCGATACCGTCTGCATGCGAGGAGGTTTTCAGCTCGCACACCTTCCTCGACTATGACGCCAAGTACAAGGTGGGGTACAAGACCACAGCGGGGACAGACAGTGGTGTCCAGAAGGCCGAGGCGCGCAAGGTGCCGGCGAATCTGGGTGACGACCTCACCCACCGGGTGCAGGACCTTGCGTGTCGTGCCTTTACTGCTCTTGATTGCCGGGGCGTCGCCCGCGTCGACTTTCTGATCGATGAAGCGGGAGCGGTCTACGTCAACGAGATCAATACGATTCCGGGGGCACTGTCATTCTACCTATGGGAAGCGGTCGGCATGCAATACCGTGACTTGCTGACGAAGCTGATCGACTTAGCCGGTGAAGCATTCGAGGACCGCAGGTCGAATGTCATCAACTACGACGTGTCAGACCTGCTGAAGCTGGGTTCAAAGGGCAAGTCCGGAAACAAGGGAGTCTGACGGAGCCTGGTGGGTAGTACGCTCATCGACGGCATCACGCTTACGTATGTGGACGAAGGGTCTGGAGACTCCGTCGTTCTGTTGCATGGCTGGGGCGGCCAGGCAGCCAGCATGATGCCACTCATCGCGGGATTGCGGGAAAAGTACCGTGTTCTTGCCTTTGACCTTCCTGGTTTTGGTGGTAGCAGTCCTCCTCCAGTTCCCTGGGGAACGCCCGAGTATGCTGCCTTCGTCGAGAAAACCATGAGGTCTCTAGGGATTGCGCGCGCGACGTACGTTGGACACTCGTTCGGTGGCCGCATTGCCATATGGCTGGCCGCGCATGCGCCGGAGACTGTCGAGGCTCTCGTCCTTGTGGACGCTGCCGGGATCAAGCCGCCGGCGACACTCAGGCGGCGCACGCGTCAGGCCTTCTACAAGGCTGCCAAGGCGATCCTGCGCCTCCCGATCCTCGGAGCACGGGGACCGGCACTGCAGGAGCGACTTGCCATGCGATTTGGAAGTGCCGACTATCGGGCGATGACCGGCGTGATGAGAACATCCATGGTGAGAACCGTGGGTCTCGACCTTACCGCCTGTCTGGGTGCCATTCGTGCACCGACACTGCTCCTGTGGGGGGAGAAGGATACCGAAACACCCATAGCGGATGGACGGACGATGGAACGACTGATCAGTGGTTCGCGACTCATTGCTGTTTCAAATGCTGGTCACTTCAGCTATCTGGACAGCCCGGCGTTCGTGAATGCCGTAGTAAACGCATTCCTTGATGGAACGCGAGAAGGAGCGATAGGATGAGCAGTTGGACCGAGATTCTTCTGGTCCTGGCTGCCGGTACTGCCCTTGCTCTTGCCCTGTCAAGATTCGTCTATTTGCTTCATATGCTGCAGCTTGAGGAATATGATACGCGGCGGTTTCTCCAGTGGATTCTCTTCCACGTCGACCGACTGGTTGCCAATCCGATGCTTGACCTCCTCGGGTTTCTCGGGGTCGCTGTGCTGTTCCTGCGGCCTGAATCGGCACCTTTGATCGTCATCGCCTGCACTCTGTCGATGGCTGTTGGTCTTGTGGGACTCGCGTGGGAGCGTCGTCTCAGGGCGCGGAGTCCAGTGAAGAAGGCTTTGGTCATGACTCCTCGCGCTCGACGCCTGCTGGTTTGCGTGGAGATCCTGACTGTGGCGGCTTGCCTGGCATCGTTCGCCGAACAGGAAGAACTCGGTCTCGCGGTAGCGTTGCTCTTGCCGTTCATAGCTCCTCTCGTCCTGGTTGTCAGCCGCACGATCATGGAGCCTTTGGAAGCATCGATACGCGACTGGTATGTGAGAGATGCGCGCAAGACTCTTGACCGGTTCAGCCCGACGGTCATCGGTATCACCGGGAGCTATGGCAAGACTAGTACCAAGTTCATCACGGCGCACCTTCTGGAATCGCGATATCGCGTTCTGATGACGCCCGAGAGCTACAACACAGCCATGGGTATCTGCCGAGTCATCCGTGGACAACTCGGTCCAGAACATGAAGTGTTCGTCGTGGAGCTGGCCGAGAACGAGAAAGGTGGGTTTGAGCATCTTCTCAGTCTGGTCCCCTGCACTATCTCGATCGTGACGTCGGTCGGCCTGCAGCACCTCGAAGAATTCGGTTCTGAGGCTGTCATCCGGTGCGTCGTAAAGGAGTTCGTCAACATGCCTGCCAGTGGATCCACGGTTGTCCTGAACGGTGATGATCCTGTGCTTGCAGAGGTCGAAACCATTCAGGGGAAGAGACTCCTGAGGGTGAGCGCAGGTGGGTCGCTGGCATGTGACCTGCATGCCGAGGGTGTCGTGACCAGCGCCGAAGGTCTGTCCTTTGATATCGTGACGAGTCACGATGAGCGATTCGGGTGCCAGACGATGCTGCTCGGACGGCATAATGTGGAGAACATTCTGCTTGCCGTCGCAGTGGCACGCGAGCTGGGCGTGTCCTGGAACGCAATCCGGGATGGTGTCGCCACACTGCAGGCACCTCCTCATCGCCTGCAGATGATGGCTGGCTCCGGCGGCGTTCGCATCATCGACGATGCATTCAACTCGAATCCTGCCGGGTTTGCCATGGCAATGGAGGTACTGGCCGCCTGCCCTCCACGGCGCGTCCTTGTCACCCCCGGGCTGGTATCACTGGGCGATGCAGAGGATTTCGAAAACGTCCAGGCAGGAAGGCGGGCAGCCAAGGCGGCCGACGTGGTGATCCTTGTCGGCCCGAAGAAGACTCGGCCAGTCCGCGAGGGGCTGCTGTCGGCAGGATTCCCGGAGACGAGTATTCTCACGGTTCATTCCCTTGAAGAAGTCACAGGGCTCATGCAAAGCCTGCTGGCGCCGGGTGACACGGTCATGTTTGAGAACGACTTGCCCGATACGTACAATGAGTGATATGATTGCAGCGAGAGCAGTGAACAGGAGGGTCAGTGGTCGATCGCAGCAATTGCGAGGTCGACCGGCCCCAGGCCTTGATTTGAGCACGCTTTTGAACAGAATGATGGTGTTTGCGGGCGAAAATCGGGTTTTGGAGGCGGGAAATGGGAATCAAGTCTGACACCTGGATCACGACCCACGCACTGGCTGGAATGATTGAACCGTTCGCCTCAGACTGTCCCAGGGGCGTCGTCTCGTATGGAGTGTCATCGTATGGATACGACATGCGCGTGGCAGACGAGTTCAAGGTCTTTACCAACGTCTTCAATGCCATCGTCGACCCAAAGGCGTTCACCGGGCAGAGCTTTGTGGACATGAAAGGTGAATCCTGCATCATCCCGCCGAACTCTTTCGCGCTGGCACGCAGTCTCGAGTACTTCCGGATTCCCCGGGACGTCTTGTGCCTTGTCATCGGCAAGAGCACGTATGCTCGAGCAGGCATCATCGTCAATGTGACGCCGCTTGAACCCGAATGGGAAGGGTTCGTGACCATCGAGATCAGCAACACGACGCCGCTCCCCGTCAAAGTCTATGCCAATGAGGGGATTGCTCAGGTTCTTTTCATGGGGGCCGGCGATATGTGCGCCGTTTCCTACAAAGACAAGAAGGGAAAGTATCAGAACCAGACGGGCATCTGGCTGCCGAGGGTGGAGTAGCCATGAGGGAAATCGCGCGGAAGCTCGGCGTTTCCACCAGCACTGTATCGCGGGCTTTCTCGAAGCCGGAGATGGTACGGCCGGAGTTGCGTGAGCGTATTTTGAGGATGGCGAGGGAGTTGGACTACAAGCCCAACCCCATCGCGCGCGCCATGGTCCGCGGCCAATCTGATCTCATTGGACTCGTGGTTCCAGACATCACCAATCCCTTCTTTCCAGCTATTGTGCGCGGAGTGGAGGACGAGGCACGCAAGCACGGCCTGAACCTCATCGTCTGCAATAGCGACGGGCAGGTGGCCAAGGAGAAACAGTACCTGCACTCTCTGCATGACCTGACTGTCGCTGGAGTCATTCTCGCCAGCGCTTCTCGCAGAGATGCATATGTGGCAGAACTGGCGACTGGTATCCCCGTTGTCGTCATGGACCGCAGGCTGGTCGGTTCCCTGGTTTCGCAGGTGAATGCCGACAACTACGGCGGGAGCAAGGCTGTGGTCGACCACCTGGCTGGGCTGGGACACCGCAAGCTCCTGTATCTCTCAGGCCCTCCAATGATTTCCACAACCGAGGACAGGCTCAGAGGGTTCCGCGACCAGTGCCGTCTGCACGGGATCGACTTTTACGTCGTGCGTGCGGGTTTTGGCATCGACGACGGCTATGCAGCCATGGAGAAGGCCAGCCCCATGATGGATGGCACAACGGGTGTCGTCTGTGCGAATGACTTGTGTGCGTTTGGGGCTCTGGCAAGACTTGCGGAAGTCGGCATCCTTGTGCCGGACCAGATATCGGTCACTGGTTTTGACGACATTGCATTTGCCAGGATATTGAAGCCGTCGCTGACGACCGTACGACAACCCGCCTACGAGATGGGTCGGCTTGCAGTGACAGCGATTCTCGACATGAGACACGGTCGCGCTTCACGTCGGCCGGTGGTTCTGCCGACGGAACTTGTGATCCGGGATTCGACGGCTGTCCGGAATGCTTCTGCGGAGCCTTCCTCAGCAGGGGACCGGTAGTCATGGTCATATCATTTGGCAGTATCAACATGGACCTCGTGGTCCGCTGCGAACGTGCGCCGGAGCAGGGCGAGACCATCGTTTCGACTGGATGGCTGACAAACCCAGGGGGCAAGGGAGCCAACCAGGCCGTTCAGGCTTCCCGGATTGGGGCAGAAACCTTCCTGGTGGGGCGTGTGGGATCAGACGCTTTCGGGCGGGACGCGATGAATGGGTTGTCGGCCTACAGAGTGGACGTCGGCGGCGTCATGGTGGATCCGATCCTGCCGACAGGGGTTGCGTATATCCTGGTAGAACGAAGCGGCGAGAATCGCATCGTGGTCGTCCCGGGTGCCAATGGCGCCGTCGGAGCCGCTGAACTCAAGATTCTGGAGGGCTTGCTGCAGCCCGGTGCTGTTCTCTTGCTGCAGTGTGAAATTCCATTTGCAGTCGTTCTTGAGGCCGCCCGGATAGCGCATGAGAAGGGGGCTACCGTCATCCTTGACCCTTCTCCCTGGGAGTCTGTAACATTGATGCCGGGGGTATTTGCTGATGTGGACTACCTTATGCCGAACGAGGGTGAAGCTCGAGCTCTTGCCGGAACCAGCAATCTCGATGCGGCTGCAGCAGTGTTTCTGGGCATGGGCGCACGGACCGTCGTCCTGAAGCGGGGAGACAAGGGTGTGGTTGCAGCTGGCGCGTTTGAGTGCCCTGAGGTGCCTGCCTTTTCGGTAGTGGCGGTCGATACGACAGCTGCAGGCGATTCTTTTCAGGGAGCATTTGCCGCGTCGCTGGACCTTGGGTTTGACGCGGACACAGCGCTCTGCCGCGCGATGGCAGCAGCAGCGCTTACGGTGACACGGATGGGTGCTCAGCAATCCATGCCGGATGAAGTTGAAGTCACTGCGTTTCTCGAAGCAAGGCTGCATAAGGGAGACCATCTCCCAAAGCAGCAGATCTGAAGGACAAAGGAGAAGAGCCAATATGAAGAGGATGTTGTGTGCACTGCTCGCTCTTATGCTTGTGACCCTTTCATTTGCAGGCTGTAAGCCTGCGGCAACCGGCCCCAAGACGGACAAGGTCGTCTACCTCATCAACGGAGCCCTTGGGGACAACGCGTTTTACGATTCTGGTCAGAAAGGGATCGACAACATCAAGAGTCAGTACGGCGTCGAGACTAGAACGATCGAGTGCAACTTCGACGCGGGCAAGTACGAACCGGGGTTGGAAGCTGCTGCACAATACAGCGATGTCGTATTTGTCATTTCTTATGCGTTTGAGGACGACTTGAAGGCAATGGCCGACAAGTACCCGGACAAGATCTTTGTCAACATCGACACAATTGTGCAGAACAGCAAGAACACAATCACGTCCATCAAATACATCGAGGAAGAGAGCGCATTCCTGGCGGGCGTTTGTGCCGGTCTTACGACCACGGACAGGAGTATCAAGAATGTCAACGCCGACAAGATTGTGGGCGTGGTCGCTGCGGCGGACGATCCGGTTGTGATGGCTTTTGTGAAGGCCTATGAGGATGGCGTTCATTACATCGACCCGGCCATTAAGGTCGAGCGCGTCGTTCTCGCAGGCATCTGGGACGACCCAGCGAAAGGGAAGCAGGCTGCTCTCAGCCTCTATGACAAGAAGTGCGATGTCGTCTTCCAGGTTGCCGCCGCTACAGGTCTGGGCGTACTTCAGGCAGCCAAGGAGCGTGGCCTGTACGCAATTGGCGTCGACACGAATCAGAACGACATTGAGCCCGGCTATGTCATCGCATCGGATATCAAGGACGTCGGCAAGACCATCGAAGACGTCTACAAGACGATCAAGGACAGCACCTACAAGCCGGGTCAGGTCATCAAGTACGGTATGAAGACCGGTACTGTCGATCTTGTGACGACAGCCTCGGTGCAAGTCCTTCCACAGAGCATTCTCGACCGCATCAGCGAAGTCCGCCAGCAGATCATCGACGGGACGCTGGCTGTCACCAAGTACCAGTAGGAAGGGCTGTTTGTGGCACGTGACGTCCTGATCGACCTGCGACACATCATTAAGGTGTTCCCTCCGGACACCGTCGCGCTTGCTGACGTATCGGTATCGTTCGAATCCGGCGAGATCCACGCGCTGGTCGGAGAGAATGGAGCCGGCAAGAGCACCCTCATGAAGGTATTCTACGGCCTCGAACGCCGGGATGCAGGCGAGATCTTCTTCAGGGGTGCCAAGGTCGAATTCAGGACGCCACGGGAAGCGATTTCCGCCGGGATAGGCATGGTGCACCAGGAAATCCTGCTCATTCCCGAGTACACGGTATGGCAGAACATCGTCCTGGGCTCCGAGCCTGTGCGGGCTTTCGGGACAATCGATGTTCACAAGGCGCGTCAAGCAGTACGTCAGGAGATCGAGGAGTTTCAGTTCAACCTGGAAGCTGACGCCCTCGTAGGAGACATCTCGGTAGCTGCACGCCAGAAGGTCGAGATCCTCAAACTGCTGTACCGGAACGTCTCTGTGCTTATCCTGGACGAGCCGACAGCGGTACTGACTCCTCAGGAGATCCCCCAGCTGTTCTCTGAATTGATGCGCCTCAGGGACAAGGGACACACGATCATCTTCATCTCCCACCGCCTGGACGAGGTCCTGACCTTGAGCGATCGTGTGACTGTGATGCGGCATGGCAAGGTCGTCGGTACGTCCACTGCGTCCGATCTTACGAAAGAGGACCTGGCCCGACAGATGGTGGGCAGAGAGGTTCTGTTCACGTCACAGCGCCGGCCTCAGGAACCCGGCGAGATCGTGTTTCGGGCGGAGGGGCTGAATTGCAGCGATACCGAGCATCGGGCAAGACTGCATGACGCGACCGTCACCGTGCACGCTGGTGAGATCGTAGGAGTGGCCGGCGTTGAAGGGAATGGGCAGTTCCAGCTGGTGAACGCAATCATGGGCCTTGCCCCAATGACATCGGGGACACTGGAGGTGAGTGGGAAAGACATCACACATGCCGACATTCTGGCCAGGCGTGCCCTGATCTCCTTTGTTCCTCAGGATCGAGCCAAGATGGGTGCCAGTGTGGCGGCTTCAATCCTGGAAGACTCCATCATGACACATCACATCCTTGATCCGAGTTTCAGCACCATGGGCGGCCTTGGCCTCGATTACCAGCGTGCAACTGCATTCACCGAGCAGATACGAAAGCAGTTTTCCGTAGACATGGGAAGTGCGGGAGACCCATTTCATTCGCTGTCGGGTGGCAATCAGCAGAAAGTGATTCTGGGTCGCGAACTGTTGCTGGAAACACCGTTCGTACTTATGGACCAGCCGACGCGAGGACTGGATGTCGGGTCCATTGAATACGTCCATCAGTTGCTCCTGGATCTGCGAAGCAGGAAACGTGCTGTGCTGCTCGTATCCGCCGACCTTGACGAGCTGTTCATGGTGGCCGACCGCATCGTTGTCATGTGCCAGGGCAACATGGTCGCGGACCTCGCCACGGACGGGACGAGTCGTGAAGAGGTCGGGTACTACATGCTCGGAGGAAAGGAAGCTGTGCATGCGCAAGCAGGCTCTTAGCGGGATTCTTGGAGTCCTGGTGGCCTTGGCCATCGGTGCTCTGGTACTGTTGTTGCAGGGGTTCAATCCGGTTGCAACGTACGGTGCGCTGCTCCAATACTCGTTGTTCAGTGCATCGGGATTCTCGGCCACGGTGACACGAGCTGTTCCCCTTGTCCTGACGGGGCTTTCGGCCTCGATCGCGTTTGCCTCCGGCCCCGTGAACCTTGGACAGCCAGGTCAGCTCATCATGGGGGCTCTGGGGGCGGCATTGGTCGGGTTGTTCGTTCACTTGCCATCAGCATTCCTCATTCCACTGTGCATCCTGGCGTCTCTTGTCGGCGGGGCGCTGTGGTCGGGGCTTGCAGCCCTGCTGAAGCGAGCTTTCGCCATGGACGAATTCATTGTGACGCTCATGCTCAATTTCATTGCTGACTACTTTGCTCTGTGGGTCATTACATATCCTCTGTTTGACCCATCAGCTTCGAGTCCCATGACCAGGCCGATCGGCACAGCGGCATGGCTGCCGGACGTGGGGGGGGTGAACACTAGTGTCCCGGTCATGGTGTTTGCTGCCCTCCTCTGCTGGCTGATCATGAGCAAGGGTCGCAGTGGCTACGAATGGCGCATGACGGGGCAGAACTCGCTGTTTGCCAGGATCGGCGGATGCAAGGTGGACCGAAACTATGTTCGCGTCATGCTGGTTACCGGCGCTCTCGCCGGGCTTGCCGGAGGGCTGATGATCATGGGCGGTCCCCATCGCTTCGTGAAGGGACTGGGCGCGAACTATGCCTGGGATGGCATCATGATCGCTGTCGTGGCCAGCAACGGCATCTCGGGGACCTTCTTGTATGGGTTGCTCTTCAGCGCACTCCAGCAGGGTGCGATAGGTATGGAGCTCGTTACTGCTGTGCCGTCGGAGTTCATCGACGTGCTGCAGGCAGTTATTGTGCTGGTTGTGGTTGCGGGCAGGGTTTCACTGAACATCGTGTTCGATTGGCTGGCCACCCGGCGAAAACTGAGGGAGAGTGCCGGGTGAACGTCGTGTTCGGGCTTGTCTCGGCCATGCTCGTCGGAGCGACCCCGATTCTGCTTGCGGCCGTCGGCGGGACGTTCACTTTCTACGCCGGCATCTTTAACATCGCAATGGAAGGGATGATGCTGGTCGGAGCGTTCTGTGCAGTTCTGGGGTCGTTCTTCCTGCACAGCTGGGTCCTGGGCATTCTCTGCGCGCTAGGCGGAGCGCTGATTATGGCAGGCATCTTCGTTGTGTTTGCCGTGAGACTCCATACGGACGAGTTCTTGACAGGCATAGCGCTGAACCTTTTTGCGGTTGGTCTGACGACATTCCTGCTACGTGACATCTTCCACGTCAAGGGAGCCTTCACCGATGCGGGGATCCGCGCGATTCCGGCCGTAAGACTGCCGCTGATCGACGGCATCCCCATTCTGGGCAGGCTGCTCAGCGGGTACAACCTCATCATCTATGTGGCAGTTCTGGTGACTGTGCTGTCCGCGTTCGTCATCTTCCGGACTCGTTTCGGGCTTCGGCTCCGTGGCGCAGGCTACAACGCTGCATGCCTCAATTCGAGTGGCGTCCAGGCACCGACGATACGTGTCTGGTCGCTCATCTTGTGTGCTGTATGCTGCGTTCTGGCAGGCGCGTATCTCTCGCTTGGGTCGGTGCGGCTGTTTGCCGAGAACATGTCGGCAGGGCGCGGCTGGATCTCGCTGGCGGCCGTCATTCTGGTCAGCGGGAATCCATGGGGTATCGCGGTCATCTCTCTGCTGTTCGGGTTTTTCGACGGTTTGACGGTTTTCTTGCAGGGTGGTCGGATTCCTACGCAGTTCACGGCCATGATCCCCTATGTTGCAACACTCGTTTCTCTGTATCTGTATTCTGTCCGCAAGAGGAGGCACGCATGAGAACCAGGGCGTGGCAGGCAGAA
>JAPLGL010000065.1 GCA_026390155.1 Caldisericota bacterium | reverse complement strand
GTGAAACAGGCCGCTGCTACCGGTTTGGGTGTCGCCGTGTCCTATCGCATCGAATCGGGACAGCGCGAACGCACTGTCTGTGTTGCGATAAGGGACTCAGGCCTGCTCATCGGCTTTGTCGCTGCAAGTTCACTGGTTGGCCTGACTTGGCAGTCGACATCGGGGACACTCTCCTGGGCTCTGCCCCTTCTGCTTGTCGTCAGCGCACTGTGGCTCCTCCTGGCAATCGTGCTTGCACGCATGGCCACCAAGCCAATTGCGGACCTCGCCGACGCTTTGGAACGTCGTTCGGTGCAGGGCCTGGCAGGCCTTGCCATGCGCGCCGACGTCACCGAGCTCGGACGAGCGCAGAAAGCAAGCTATGCACTGCTGCAGGAGAGTGATGAGCTCGCCCGGCGAGAGCACACTCAGTCGCTGGCTCTGTCCGCTGTGATTGATGCCGTTCCGCAGGCAATTGCCATCCTTGACGACTCAAGCACTGTTCTCTCGGCCAATACACAGTTCGAACGCCTTTTTGGCGGCGGCACTCTGCCTGCGGCGGGGCGCAATATCGCTGAGCTGGTCACACTCCCTGAGTGCCTTGCGGCCATCGATCGCTCTATCGCCGAACGTCAGGCGCAGACAGTCGTCACGGAGGACCGCGGTCGATACTACTCCTGCAGTGTCCACAGGCTCGATGAGCAGACGTTTCGCAAGCGGCGCGCCTTGGTCGTCCTGGAAGACATCACCGAGGCCATGGCGTTGCCGCGCATCAAGGCCGATTTCGTCGCCAACGCTTCCCACGAACTCAAGACCCCATTGACCGCTATCCGGGGATACCTGGAACTCCTGCGGGAAGAACCGGGCAATGCTCACTATCTTGACATCGTCGAGCGAAACGTCGACCGTCTCATCGCTCTTTCGTCCGACATCTCGCTGCTCTCCCGACTCGAGAACAAGGCACCGGAGATTGACCTCGTAGATGTCAGCGAACTGCAGCATGACTTGGCAGAGCTCTTCGACAGACAGGGCCGCGAGACCGGGGTCGCCCTGAGGTTTTCGGTTGACAGCGAAGGGCGGTTCCTGTACGGTGACCGTCTGATGCTGCTGCAGATGTTCATCAACCTGATCGAGAACTCCTATCACTTCACCCATGCTGGTGCGATCACCGTATCCGCCACTGCGGACGCTTCCCATATCATCCTCGGCGTTTCCGATACTGGACAGGGAATCCCTGCCAGGGATTTGCCGCGCATCTTTGAGCGGTTCTACTCCCATGCCAGCGACCAAGGGCGCCCCGGCACCGGCCTCGGCCTCGCCATCGTCAAACGCGTCGTTTTGGCCCACAACGGGACGATTGGCGTCGAGAGTACGCTGGGCAAGGGGACAGCCTTCGTCATTCGCATCCCCAAGAACCTTGGCCCCCCCAGGCCTGATGCAGGACCTGGACAACTATCCGGCACGAAGAGGGAGGATCTATGAGACACATCCAGCATATCGCCGTGTACGTACTGATTTGCAGCCTGCTGATCGCAACAACCGGTTGCAAGACTGCTCCGGGGGCTCCGGTCAAGGATCTCGCCGTCGCCGGATCCACGTTTGCCGAGCCCCTGTATGTCAAGCAGCTCGACGCCTGGTACCAGAAGACAGAGGTGAAAGCTGTCTACGGAGCCCTGAGTTCGTCCGGGGCACTGCGCGCACTGCAGGACCGGACGATCGACATCGGCGCGACCGATCTCCTGCTGAGCGCTGAAGAGCAGGCGCGTTTGCCCGGATCGGTGCTCGCGATCCCCACGTGTCTTGGCGCCGTGGCCATCTGCGTCAACCTGCCGGGAAGCCCCGCCCTGCGCATGGACGCACCACTCCTTTCATCCATCTTCCGTGGCGACGTCAAGACATGGAACGATG
>JAPLGL010000015.1 GCA_026390155.1 Caldisericota bacterium | reverse complement strand
CTGATCGGGCTGGCAGCCAACTTCACGTCGGTCCTCCTGCTGCATCGTGGAGCCGGCGAGAGTCTCAACATCCGCAGCGAATATCTGCACTTGCTCTCGGACACATTTTCGTCGGTGGGTGTCGTTATTGGTGGCGTCATTGTCACCATTTGGCACATCACGTGGGTGGACCCCCTGGTCACGGTGTTTGTTGCGGGCTGGGTCCTGAAGGAGGCGTTCGAGGTTGTCCGCGAGGCGGGCGGCATCCTCATGGAGCAGGCTCCGGAAGGGCTGGACCTTGCTAAGCTGGACGCCGACATCTGTGCTCTGCCACATGTGAGGGACCTGCACCACGTCCATGTCTGGCAGGTGAGTGATACTGATACGATGTTTGAGGGACACGTCAACGTGGACGACATCTCGGTCCGTGACACGGGGCCGATGCGGGAGCAGATCCAGGAATTGCTGCATCACAAGTATGGCATTACGCACGCAACCCTGCAGTTTGAGTACGAGTCCTGCGAGGGGGCCGGGCTCATCGTCAACGGCAGGACCTGAGTGGGAATGTTCTGGGTGGCTTGCCGTCAACGGACGTCGCCCATGGGGACTATCTGACATCGGGAGGTTTGTCATGGTTCAACGGGTACGCATCGCAGACATCGTCCAGTGCTGTCTGGTCGTCGTTGTCGCAGTATTGTTGATGCTTCCGGCAGGAGTATTGTCGGCACAGCCGGCAGTCGACGGCGTCGTCAAGACAGGCGAGTATGACCACAGCACTGTACTGGGTGACGGGATCTATACGCTGTCCTGGACCGTTGCCGGAGATACAGCCTGGTTTGGCATTCAGGCGACGACGACCGGCTGGGTGGCGCTGGGCATCGACCCCGAGACAGTCATGAAGGGCGCCGACATGGTATTTGGCTGGGTCAGCGGAGGCAAGACGACAGTCCTCGACCAGTACTCGACCGGGATGTTCGGACCCCACCCCGATGACACCTCGCTTGGGGGCACAATGGATATCCTGTCCAGTGCCGGGAGCGAGCAGTCAGGGACGACGACCATCGAGTTCAGCCGCAAGCGCGTCACGGGTGATACCCAGGACAAGGCCATTCCAGCATCCGGCAACCTGAAGATCATCTGGGCGGTCGGCAATGCAGACAGCGTATCGCCCCATGCCCGGAAAGGCAGCGCGACCATCGACATCGGTGCCCCTGTGCCCATCGTTCTGACGTTCACCATCAGTTCGACGAACGGGACGCGAAACGGCACGCCGGTGACGCTCGATGCCGCTCCCGTCATTCAAAACGGGAGGACGTTGCTGCCCGTGCGCTATGTGGCCGAGCCACTGGGCGCGACCGTCACCTGGACCGCCGGTACCCGGACGGTCACCATTCAGCGCGCGGGTCTCACACTCGCGCTTGTCGTGGGCAGGGCGACGGCAGTGGTGAACGGAGGGAACATTCGTATCGATCCGGCTGACGCCCGTGTGGTTCCGATCATCCTCCAGGGGAGGACGATGCTGCCCGCTCGGTTCGTCGCCGAGCAGCTGGGGTGCGCGGTCAGCTATGACACGACGACAAGGGTTGTGACGATCACCTATCCGAAGCCCTGAGCCGCCCGGCTGCAGGATGTTGGCTTGTCATCCAGGAGGATCCTACCTCAGTTTGAGCCGCCCAGTTCTGCCCCAGCCTGAGACAGGAGGTCTTCCAGAAGCGCCGGCCTCAAGGCATCCACCGGAGTGACAGCGATGCGCGCCACCAGACCAGGTTTTCCGCTGGGCCGCTGGGCGTTGAGAGTTGCGACAGATTCCTTCAGGCGTTGTGCAAGAAGGTCAAGGCGGGTATTGTCTGTTTGGATAGCCAGGACGCTGAATCGGGCTGTGCCAATACGCCCGATGATGTCAGAGTCCCGGAACGTCTGACGAAGGATGTCCGCGAAGTCGGCGAGCATGTGAGGTTCCGGGGGTTCTGCGTCAGCGCTACTAGTGATTTCTGCGACGACCAGCGCCGCATTGATATGTCCCCGATGTGCCATCTTGAGCTGCTGGCTGGCGATGGCGGAGAAACCGGAAGCACTGTAAAGGCCGGTCAGCTCGTCGTTGAGGACGGTCGGCGCAGGATTTGCCTCATCCAGTCCACCCGAGTTCAGCTCCCGCCCCACCCCGAAGATAGCAGGCTTGCCGCCCCAGCTCGTGCGGACGACCTGCGTGGCAATCTGGACGAGTTCGCCCTCGCGGCTCAGGAATGAGAGGGCACAGATGCCGGTCCTGGCCGCGACTATGTCGGCCAGGATGCGGGCGACTTCTGTGCGGCCGTCCGGCGGGCAGAGGTCCAGTACTGCTGTTCCACACAATTCGTCCGTCTTCCGCCCGAGTCTTTCTGCCATAGCCCTGTTGACCCTGGCGATGGTGCCGTCCTCTTGCAGGATGAACACAAGACGCGGTATGGCCTCGAATAGTGCGTCGAAGTTCTCCTGGCTCGCTCGTAGAGACTTGTCAGCGCGGAGGCGGACGATGGCCTCGCCAATGGTGCGGCCAATCGACATCAGCAGGCCCGTCCGGGGTTCCGTGGTTTGGCTCCTTGCGCTGGCGAGGTTCAGGGCGCCGACCACAGCGTCGCCCGCTGCCAGGGGAATGGACATCATGGAGCAGATTCCGTGCTGCTGAAAAGGGGTGGGCGGCATCAGGTCGAACTCGGTGAACGCCGCAGGTTTCCCTTCCCGGAGGACGGTGCGATAGGGCTGTTCGTCTACGGGAACGGAGTGGACCTGCTCAATGAGTTCGCTGCCAAAACCCGTTGCGCAGGCAAGCATGGCGTGATCCCCGTCGACGATGTAGATGCCGCCACCCTCAAAGGGTGTGGCCTCGAGAGCGATCGTCAGCGCCTCGGGCAGGAACTCCTCCATTGACTCGGCTTTGCCTGCCGCCTCGATGATACCATAGAGGGCGTCCGCCCTTGTACGGTCTGCCGCGAGGGCCTCAGCCGCCCTCCGCGAGCTGGTGACGTCCTGACTGGTAGTGAACAGCGCAAGAGCCCCATTCCAGGAACCACGTGTCACGAGGGTGTTGACGGGGATCTGGGCGCCGTCCGCGGCCACGAGCGTCTGCGTGCTGCTCGTCCTGGTGCCATTGATCATGTCGCCCAGGATCATACGCGACAGCTCGCGCTCTTCCTGAGGGTGCAGGTCGTTGATGTCGGTGCCGAGCAGTTCTGTGGGTGTCCGTCCCAGCCGGAGGGCCCCCTGCTCTCCGACAGCCAGGATCTTGCCATCCCGGGCCACAACAAAGAAGAATCCCTGTACCGAGTTGAAGAACGCCTGCAGGTTGGACGTGGTCTCCCGCAGTGCTGCCATCGTCTCGATGTGGTCCATGCCTATGGTGATTTCGCGGGCGATGCCCCCCAGGGACTCCTGCCAGCTTTCCTCGAGTCTTGGCGGCGTGCGCCATGCCATGTTGAGCGAACCGACGACGTGCCCTAGGTTGACGAGGGGGACCACGGCGAGTGCCAATGGTGCGTCATCGGGGTGGCCCGAGGAGCCGAGGTTGTACCAGGTGCTACTGAAGAAGGGTTCCGCATCCCGGTACACCCGCAGGAACGGTTCTTCGTCCGCGGGGACGGACGTGGCCTTCCCCAGCACGGCCTGAGAGTCTCCCTGCACGGACACCAGGCGCGCCGTCTTCCGGTCAGGGTCCAGCAGATAGACGCCACCGCGGTCATAGTCGAACAGTTCATGCGCCAGGGTGAGGACGTCACCAAGGAACGCACCGACCGTGGCTGCTGTGGCTGCTGCCTCGAGAATGCCCTGAAACAGCCGGGACCGGCGACTCTCCAGGGCGAGCGCGAGTTCGACGCGTCGCTGGCTGGTGATGTCGCGCGCTTGGCCGAGGACACCGGACAGCGACCCGTCCGCATCATGCAGCGCGACCTTCTTCGTATTGTAGTACCTCAGGCTGCCTTCCTGGTCCACCGCGCTGAACTCGTTTTCGGAGATGCCATCGCGGGCGGCGATCTGGTCATCGGCGATGTACATCTCTGCTTTCTCACGGGACTGAATCTCGAAGTCGGTCTTGCCGATGACATCTTGTGTCTGTCCAGGGTCAGCGTGCAGGTAGGCTTTGTTGACGGCGACATAGCGGCCCTGGGCGTCCTTGATCCACATCGGGTCGGGGGAGGACTCCAGGAATTCCTGCCACTGGTGGGCGGCGAGGTGTACGGCATCGACGGGTAAGGCGCATTCAGAGAAGTCGCCGTGTTCACCTGCGAGGTGCTTGTCCGAGTTCTTCGCCATGAGAACCCCCTGGTGCTGCGCCATGTCGTATGGCGTGTTACCAGCCAAGTATAGGGTGGCATGCCGGACAATTCAACTGAGGCACTCCTGGTAAGAGGATGCGCTCACAACCTGTCGCCAAGTCATATCCTGTAAGCTGTTCCGTGGCAGACCCGGCCAGCGGACAGGCAAGAGTAGTCCCCTGAGTTGACAGTTTTGGGGGGTATTGTCAAAACAAAGAGAAGGTGTGTCTTGAAGAAGAACAGAGGGTGTTTTTCGAATGGAAGAGGAGTCGCGGTATTGCAGTTCTGCCAGGAGTGGCGATTGAACATCACCCTGATCAAGCATAGGTCCACGCGTTCGAGAACGCGCTGGTGATGCGCGACTGGCTGTATACCTGGATTGGTGGATACTCTGGTTTCAAGGCAGTCTATGACGTGGACGAGAAGTCCATCAAGAAAGTCGAGATGACCCTGACGCTTCTGTCGCGGCACAGCCTCTTCTGGCTGCCGTTCTCGTATCCGGTCAAGAAGGGAGACCGCTTGTACATCGTGCTCAAGCCCACCTTCAAGATGCGGGCCGACGCGCACATTGTCAGGAACTTCTACTATCTCTTTGGGCCCGGCATCACGGAGGTCAAAGACCTCACGAAGGGAAAGGCTGAGTTTGCCGACGCAAAGGGTTTCTACGCCCTCTATGAACTGAGAAGGATTGTCGAGAGATTTCCCAAGTACTTCTCGAACGGGGAAACGCTCAACTAGACAGCAGGAGTACCCGTCCCTGTGTGTGGCGCGGAGTGCCCATATCAACCCCCGGCCTCCAGAAGCGCACTCGTCATGACGTTGCGGGATGCGACACATTTTCCAGCGCCATGACCACCCCGGTGGTTTCACAATCCATGTGTACGGACAGCCGGCAATCGCTGTATTGATAAGCAGAGGGCAGCGAATGCTGACTATTCTAACCCATGCTTGACAAGGCAAAGTGGCCGGCTATGATTGCTGCGCCTGAAAGGAGATGCTTCCATGGAATACCAGGGAACCGTCATACGTCCGGAGGACAGCGTCCGGGCATTCTTCAACCGGGTCTATGGCTGGATGGCTGGTGGACTCGCTCTGACCGCGGCAATTGCCTGGTTTGTCAGCGGCAGCCGGGCGATCCAGCAGGTGGTGTTTGGCAGCCCGCTCGTGTTCATACTCCTCATTGTTGCCGAGTTCAGCCTGGTCATAGGGCTCTCGCGAGCCATCAACAGGATGTCTCCGCAGATGGCAGGGCTCCTGTTCCTCACATATGCGGCAGTGAACGGACTCACGCTGTCCTCCATCTTCATGGTATATGCGAAGGGGGATATCGCCATGGCGTTTGCCAGCTCGGCAGGCTTGTTCCTGGCGATGTCGCTCATCGGTTCGGCGACGCGCATGGACCTGTCGAAGCTCGGCAACATTGCCCTGTTTGGGCTAGTTGGCATTATCATTGTCTCAGTCATCAACCTGTTCACAAAGAGCTCTAGTCTGGACTTTCTCATCAGCATCATCGGCATCGTCGTGTTTCTGGGGCTGACTGCCTGGGACACACAGAAGCTGCGCAGGATGGCGCTCAGCCTGGACCCGGTGGGCGACAACTCCATCGCGATGGCCGGGGGAAACCCACGGGCTGAGAAGGTAGCGGTCATCGGGGCTTTGAGCCTGTACCTGGATCTGGTCAACCTGTTCCTGTTCGTCCTCAGGTTCTTCAGTGGTCGAAGGCGCAGCTGACGCACTTCCACGGTGTGAATGCAGCAGGGCCGCTCCAGGCGATTGGCTCAGCCATTTGTTACGGAGCGGAACCTTTGCAGCCACTGCAGCCAATGATATAATTCACCCACTATGGACACAACACGGCTCGTGAGGGTGTTTCACAGGAGAAAGGCCATTCTCTTCGCTGTTCTGGGTGTCTTTCTTGGTGGGCTCTTCCTCTGGAGTGCAGGCGTTCACGCGTATGTTGTCAACGATGCGGGCAGGACGACGCGGATCGTCGCGTTCCACAGTATGTCGGTGAGCAGCGTCCTGGCGAAGGCGAACACGCGTTCCCTGCGCCCGGAAGATGTGGTATCGCCGGATGTCGCCGCGGTTGTCCCCCACGGGGAAATCGCTATCGTGCGCGCCAAACCGGTCACGCTCACCATTGATCATACCAGTGAAACCATCTATTCGACAGTTGGGACGGTTGCAGAGCTGTTGGCCGACAATGGCATCAAGGTGAACACAGAAGACAAGGTCAGCCCGGACCCAACGTACCCCGTACCATATAACGACGACATCGTCGTCATGCGCACGACCTACGCCTACATCAGCAAGACCGAAACAGTCGCGTACAAGCGCGTCTACCAGAAAAACCCATACATGGAAGTCGGACGCAGCTACATCAGCGTCATGGGGCAGACCGGTCTGCTCAAGAAAACCATCAAGGTGACCAAGGTCGCCCAGCAGGCAGTGAGCTCGGCTGTCGTCAAGACCCAAACCATCAAGCCTGTCGTTCACGAAGTCTATGACGTTGGCACGGCTCGCCTGGACCTCAAGCCCGTGCGCACCTACACCATGTCCGCCACCGCCTACTCGAACAGGCGCTCCAGAATCCTTGATGGCAAGGACCACCTGTATGGCTACTCAGGTCTGTGGCTTCACTACGGCACCTGCGCAGTCGACCGGCGCCTCATCCCCATGGGGACCGTGCTGTATGTGGAAGGATATGGCTACGCGGTCGCTGCGGACACGGGTACCAGCATCAATGGGAACTGCATCGACCTCTTTTTTAACTCGTATGGCGACGCGTGCAACTGGGGCCGGAGGTCAGTCAAGGTATACGTCCTTCCCATCACCCGAAGTCAGCTCTACGCCAAGCTTGGGATAGAGTAGGACAGATAGCGGACGGCGGTTCAGGAAGGACGCGGGAAGTCGTAGACCTGCCGGCTGTCGACTCCGCGCTTGCTCAGCGCGGACAACAGCAGTTCCGCCCGCTCCAGGTGCACCTCGATGATGTTGAGGTCGAACGGCAGTTGTCCAAGCTTCTCGCGCGTCAGGTGCTGTGCATGGAGGACACTGTTGGCAGTCGCATCCTGCAAGTCTACCAGGCGGGCTGTCCCGGTCAACTGGAGCCCTGCGACGTCGGCCATCGTATGATACGGATCGAAGATGCAGACTGAGACGTGCGGGTTCAGGAGCAGGTTGGCGAACTTGGCGCCCCCCTCACTGAGGAAGTACAGGCAATCGCCGGCATACACATATTCGATGGGCGTTGCACGAGCCCCCGCGTCCCCGGCGGTGGCAAGGGCGCACGTATTGTGCGAGCGGAGGAATCGGTCGACCTCGGCTCGCACCTGCGCGTTGTCCAGCCGGCAACCCAGCGAGTCCCGGATCCCCTTGAGCCGAAGACCCCATGCTGCGACTACAGACCAGTCTAGTGTGTCGGCTTTATTAAACGACGAGTGGGTCGTGCTGGCAAAGGCTTCCATCGCAGCACGGTCGGCGGTTTCTAGTGAGGCCATGTCCAGACGACCGCCCAGCGACGTTCCAGAGACAAGTGACGGACCGATCAGCCGGCACAACGACGTGCGATAGCGTCCCTTGCTGTCCGGCGCGAGGCTGGACGTGAACAGCGCGACCTTGCGCTGGGTCAGCCATTGCAGGTGATCCTCGACAAAACGCATGACGCCGGGGTCGGGCACTTCACCGTAGATCGGGGTCCCGATGACGACAAACTCGCAGGTGCCCGCACCTGGCACAAATCCCTCAACCGGCGACGCACGTGCCGGTCCCAGGATTCGGGCAAGCGCCTGGGCGATATCCCGTGTGGTGCCATAGCGAGAGGCGTAGAGGACACAAGTAGTGATCATGACATGCTCCTCAGAGGCCGCGTTCGCGGATGAGGGCCGGCTCGCCGTCTTCGATCAGGACTTCTGGCAGGAGTGGACGACTGTTGTAGGTCGAACTCATGGACCATCCGTAGGCGCCCGTATCGCAAATGGCAAGCAAGTCTCCCTGTTCAGGGAGTGGCAGGGGGACATCCTGGGCAAAGCAGTCTGCGGACTCACAGACGGGGCCGACGATGTCGCACGGGATTAGTTCCGCATCCCTGCGGGTCACCGGCAGGATCGTGTGGTGCGCCTGGTACAGCGCGGGGCGAATGAGGTCGTTCATACCTGCGTCCACAACCACGAACGTCCTGGTATAGCACTTTCGGTACAGGACTTGCGTTACGAGAGTGCCTGCATGCCCTGCAATGTATCGGCCCGGCTCAAACGACAGCTTCATGCCCTTGGGGACGTCGCGGCGCAGGAGAGCCCGCAGGTCTTCCACGGCGAAGTCCGTGCCCTCGCCGTAGTTGATGCCGAATCCCCCGCCCAAGTCCAGACGGCTCACGGGGATACCGTCGCTCATCAGGGAATCGCGCAGTTCCAGCAGGCGCGCCAGAGACTTGCGATAGGGCTCGAGGCTCATGAT
This sequence comes from Caldisericota bacterium, assembly GCA_026390155.1. Lineage (GTDB taxonomy): Bacteria > Caldisericota > Caldisericia > Cryosericales > Cryosericaceae > Cryosericum. The sequence goes on along the minus strand of JAPLGL010000015.1, from coordinate 12,458 downwards.
CTGACTGCCGATGTGACAAGAGATGGTGTCAGGAACGAGCCCGGCATCGATGGCCAGCCGGAAGGCGTCTGGGGCGGCGTCAACCGGGATGCCGAACTTGTTCTCGTCCATACCAGTGGTGAGATACTGGTGGGTGCGTGCATCGACGCCGGGATTGATGCGGATGCCGACATGGGTTCCCCTTCGCAGGAGGGCGATGGCAGCCAGCTCCTCCTCACTTTCGGCGTTGATGAAGATGTCATGTTCCAGCGCGAAAGCCAGTTCTTCCGGCGTTTTTCCGACGCCGGAGAAGATGATGCGGTCGGCAGGACAGCCTGCATCCAAGGCCGCCTGGATTTCTCGCCGGCTCACTGTGTCGGCCCCGATGCCCATGCTGAAGACGAGGGCGAGGAGTGCCGGGTTTGAGTTCGCCTTTACGGCATAGTGGAGTGATCCGATCGTCCCCAGACTCTGCATGAGCCGAGCGGCCTGCCTGCGGATGGAGGACGCCGAGTAGACGTAGATCGGCGTGCCATATTCCCTCGCGATACTGGTGAGAGGCAGGCGGTCAAGCACAAGATCCAAGCCCTGATAGTTGAGGTCGTTGTTCTTCCTGGTCCTTTCGGATCTGATGCCGGACGAGACGATGGTTCGTGCCTCCCCGCACCAGTCTTCTTATCATGCGCTCCTGGTCCGTCCTGTCAAGTGATCGTATCCGGCGCAGTAGTTGTCCTTGAAGCGTATTGCCCATCCCGTATACTGAGCGCAGCAAGGATGACTGCGTGACCGTCGAACCTGCACGGAGAATACGAGACAGCACTGGAGGACCAACGATGGAACCCGTGAAGTTCTGTGTCGAATGTGGAAAACCTCTACCGGCGGAAGCGAAGCATTGCCCGAATTGTGGAGCAGAAGTCAGTGACCTGCATCTAACCCCATCAGCTGATGTCCAACAGGTGGCACCGGCAGCACCACCCCAGGGACCTCCCCCTCAGCCTGTCAGCGCGGGGCCGTACAGTGCTGCACCTGTAGCGCCACCACAGCCTGCGCAGTCGGCGTCCTACGGCGGACCTGGCGCGGCCCCCAGGAGCCCGTATGCCAGCCCTGCCCCTCCCCAGGCACCTATGGCACCAAACTACCAGCGCGCTCGTGGTGCGACAGCAGCGAAGCGTCTTGGTGGTGGGTTCATCGCGATCATTGGCGGCATAGCCATGCTGGCTGCACAGGGCCTGTTCATCAGCAAGCAGACCACCCCGCTGAACCTGCAGAATCTACTGAGTGTCGGGCTGGGGCTCCTGTGCGTGGTGAGTGGGATCGTCGCGCTCGCCGTCAGGGGGTGGGTACCGGTCATCCTCGCAGCGCTTCTGAGCGGAGGAGTTTTTGGCCTCTGCGGCCTCAGACTGTACCAGACCGTGATGGAGCTGCAGGCGCAGACGCCTGCTGAAGCGACGGCATGGACCCTTCAGAGTGGCGGCATCATCTGGATCGGTGGCATGATGCTCGGCATGGTTGCCTTCGCCAAAGCATTCCAGTCGCTGTTCAGTCGTCGTTAATCTGCATGCGGACCAGTTCGCTGGTCTTTGTGCTCGTTGTGGCGTTGTCCCTGGTTCCCGTCGTCGGGTGCGGCGGGATAGGGAAGACAGTCGTGTGCTACACGTCCGTGGATCAGCAGTATGCGGACCCTGTGTTCCACGCCTATGAAGCCCAGACCGGCATCCATGTCCTTGTGGTCTATGATACCGAGGCTGCCAAGACCACCGGTCTCGTCAACCGCCTTGTCGCGGAGCAGGGACACCCGGTATGTGACGTGTTCTGGAACAACGAAGTGACGCAGATGTCGACGCTCGTGCAGCAGAACATCCTCAGGCGGCTTCCCGATGATGCCGGTGAGGGAATCCTTGCTCGTTACCGCGACCCCGATGGGTTGTGGGCCGGCCACGCAGCCCGGTTTCGCGTTCTCCTGGTCAACACGAATGTCCTCAAGGGGCCGCCTCCGTCGTCGGTGCTGGACCTGGCCTCATCGGTGTATGCCGGTGGCAGTGTCGGTATGGCCATGCCCTTGTTTGGTACGACGGCAGCGAACGCAGCAGCACTGTACTCGGTGCTCGGGGAAGCTCGGGCGCGTGCCTTTTTCCGGCAGGTGAGCTCCTCCGGCGTGCGAATTGTCGACGGCAATGCAACAGTACGGGACCTCGTGGGGCAGGGTGTACTGACGTGGGGGATCACGGACTCGGACGATGCGCTTGTGGCAATCAAGCGGGGAGACCCTGTCTCGGTGATCGTTCCGGACCAGAAAGGGATGGGGACCCTGGTCATCCCTTCGAGCGTTGCGGCAATTCGTGGAGGCCCTCACGCAAAGGAGGCAGACAGTCTGGCCCAGTATCTTCTGAGTGCAGAGGTCGAAGCCACGCTCATGCAGGAGGGATACTGTCAGTTGTCGACGCGTCAGGAAGGTGGAATCGCCCCTCTGACAGGAACGTCGATCAAGGGGATGGACGTGGACCCGCGTTCTCTCCAGGCATCGATGGCCATGGCAAAGGCCGACCTTGCGTCAATCTTCGGACAGTAGGAATGGCGACGAGTAGCCGATGGTGGCGCGTCTTGGGGACCATGGCCGCCCTCGCCGTGTTTGGCCTGCCCCTGGCGGCGCTGGGCGTGGACGCGATACGATCTCTTGTGGTCAATCCTTCGGCGGTGCACCTGGCCATCCCCACGGGACGGACACTGGTGTTGCTGACACGCAGTTGTGCCCTTGCAGGGGCGACAGCTGTCCTGTGCCTGCTCACAGGGACTGCAGCGTCGCTCGCCTTGCCGCGGGCCTCGGGCAGGATGGGCTGGCTCAGGATGGCGTTGTTCGTTCCCATGGTCATCCCGCCGTATGTCCACGCGCTGGCCTGGATGCGCGCAGCTGAGTGGCTTCGCCGAGTGGCCGCCCTGGTGGGTATCAGACTGCCGACGTTTCAGGGGTTTGGAGCAGCGCTGTGGGTACAGGCGATGGTATACCTGCCGTTGGCGACCGGGGTGGCTCTGGCAGCCTGGTCGATGATCGACGCACGACTCGTGGATGTGGCGCTCATGCGGGGATCCCAGGACCGTGCCCTGTGGCGGATCGTCCTGCCGCTTGGAGGTCCGGTTCTGCTGTCAGGGGCCGTGCTCGTCTTCGTGCTGTGCATGGGTGACCTCTCGATTCCCTCTCTGTTTTCCGTCAATACGTACGCTCTCGAGTTGTATGCACGCTTCAGCGCCACTGGTCGGATTGCGGACGTGACGTTGCTGGCTGTTCCGCAGGTTCTGGTATGCCTGACGGCGCTCCTGCCTGCCATTCGAAGCATTTCCGCTGCCGTCTCCGCGCCTTCGACCAGAGAAGGAGTGGCACACGGTTTGGGGCGTTCATCGCGCTGGACACGGGGTCTGTGGGTGGGCGCAGTGTGCCTGCTTTCGCTTGATGTTGCAGGCATCGGCGTCTCCCTGTTGAGCGGGCTGCATGGTGCAACGTGGGTTGCCGTGCTTGATGCCGCGCCGTCCGCCTGGGTCAGCCTGCGACTGGCCTTCTTCGCGTGTGTTCTCACCCTGACTCTGGCGATTGCCGTGGGCCCTCTCGTCGGTCACCGTGGGCTGCTGGGAAAGTCCTTGCTGGCTCTCATTCTGATACCGTTGGCGCTGCCCGGTCCCGTTGCGGGCACCGGTGCCCTGCTTGCCAACGGTGTCGTGCGCAGCGCATGGACAGCTCAAGTGGCGCCTGCGCTTCTCATGGCCTTCAGGTTCGCGCCGTTTGCCTGTCTGATGACCGGAGCGAGACTGGCACGGGCCGATGCGGATGCAATGGAAGCTGGACGCGTGTTTGAGCGGAGGCGTGGGGACTGGATGCTTCGCGTATGGTTGCCGATGATCCTGCCTGTGCTCACCGCCGCCATCCTGCTTGTCGCCATCCTCGTGGTCGGCGAGGTGGGAGGGAGTCTCATGGTCATGCCACCGGGGCAGCAACCTTTGTCGATCACGATCTACAACTACCTGCACTATGGTGCATCCGGAACGGTATCAGCATTGTGCCTCACGCTCTTCGTGGCTGTGCTCCTGCTGACCATACCCGGCTTCGTGTCCTGGCGCAGGGCCTGGAGGTCGGCATGATCGAATGTGTGGGGCTCTCGTTTTCCTTCGGGCGATCGGCGATCCTGTCGAATTTGGAGTTGACGGTGTATGACGGCGAACGCATCGTCGTGATGGGCCGGTCCGGGGCGGGCAAGACGACGCTGCTCCGACTATTGGCAGGCCTGGTGGCGCCGTCGGGAGGGACGATACGCGTAGGTGGTGAAGCGGCCAGCGCCGCCGGGAGCGTCAGCATGGCTCCGTCACGCCGCGATATCGGGTTTGTCTTCCAGGCGGGGGCGCTGTGGCCACACATGACAGTAGAGCAGAACGTCCTGTACGGACTGGCCGACCTTCCGCGCCCTGAAGCCCGGCTCCGCATGACCGAGGCTCTCGTTGCCTGCAAGGTGGTGGAACTCGCCCTGCGCTTGCCGGGGCAGCTTTCAGGAGGCGAGCAGCGTCGCGTTGGGCTGGCCAGGGCGATTGCCCCACACCCTCGGCACCTTCTCATGGACGAACCGCTCACAAACCTGGACACCGATCTCAGGTTGGAGCTGCTGCAGTTGATGTGTGAGATCGTCCGGTCTCGCGGAACCGCTCTTGTCTATGTGACGCACGACGAGGACGAGGCGAGCGCGGTGGGAGGCAGGCAGATGCGTCTCGAGAACGGTCACCTCGTGGAGAGCGGAACGGCATGAGGAAAGCTGTCGTGGCACTGCTTGTGATGCTGTCCTGTCTGGTGCCGGGGTGTTCGGGTCCGCAGGACGCCGTCGTGCCGGCACCGCCACAAGCTATCCCGGGCATCGGCATCCTTCGTCCGCCTGGAGACGTGTTTGCACTGCTTCTGGACGGCGATACGCTCTGGTGCGGCGGCGTGGATGGTGTGTGTGCTGTCGACACCCAAACCCGCAGGGTGACCATGATCGTCGATGCCGGGCGTCCGATGACCTACGTGCGTGGTATTGCCCGGGACGGTGGTGGCGCTCTCTGGTTTGCCTCCGAGCGCGGACTGGTGCGCTGGAAGAATGGAGAGGCGACCTGGTTCACGACAAAGGAAGGCTTGCCTGACAACCGCGTCAACTGCGTTCTGGTGACACGGGAGGGAGACCTGTGGGCAGGGACGTGGAGCGGCGCGGCGATGCGTACGGCAGACGGGTGGACAGTGCTGGGCAAGCGGGACGGCCTCGCAGACGACATGGTGCGGGTCATGCTGGAAGACAAGAGTGGCAGCCTGTGGTTTGGCTCATACGTTGCGCCCGCAGGCGGGCTCGCAATACGCAATGCATCCGGATGGCAGACCTTCTCGACTGCTGGCGGCCTGCCGCACAACGACGTGGTCACTCTGCTGGAGGCACCCGACAGCACCGTATGGGTCGGGACGGGCTTCCTCGACGATGGAGGCGCAGTTCAGTTTGAACGCAAGGGTGATTCCTGGCAACCGCGGCGGACGCTGGGCAATGCCGGAGGACTGGCAGGTGGCAAGGCGCGTTCGATCTATGTAGCCACGGACGGCACCCTGATCGTCGGATCGGAATACCAGGGTGTGGCTGTCCAGACGCCTCAGGGATTCAGGGTTTTGACGACGATGGACGGACTGTCCAACGACGAAGTGAAGTCGATGGTGAAGGACGGCGCCGGCAATCTCTGGTGCGCAACTCGAGACGGCCTCACCATCATCGACCGGCAGACATTGCTGAACATCGAAGGAGGAACATCATGATGCACGCACGAAGGATGGTCGGAGGACTCGTAGTTCTCCTGTTGCTTCTGGGCATCGTGGGGTGCCACCACACACCGTCGCTTTCCGGCCCGGTTACATCGCAGGACGATGCAATCACGCGCGTGACGGCCCTTCCCGATGTAGCAGCCTGGATCAAGCTGGTGCAGACCGAGAGTACGGCGAATCGGGTCGTCATCGACGTTGACTCGGAAGACGCGACCATCTACACAGTGCATGCCTATGAGCTCGTCCAGGACGAACTGGGTGGGCACTCGGCGACGTTTGGGTGGTACGAGGTGACCAAGGCGACGGGTACCGTGCGCTCGGCCATGCCCTAGGGCCTTGCACGATTCAGTCAGATTCTTCATACTGGAGACAGTGACCGTGATTGACCATGTATTCGTTGACGGGCGCAGGGTCGGGGACGATGGGAGGCTGTCATGGACTTCAACGAAGCGAGTCAGTCGTATGTAGCGCTGCGGCAACAGCTTACAAGTGGAGCGATCACGCCGGAGCACTATCAACAGGAAGCAGCGAAGTTGCGGTTTGTGACGCCTGACGGCGTCTGGTGGCAGGTTGATCCCGCGACTGGCGGGTGGCTCACATGGAACGGCAGGACGTGGATTCCTGTCGGTGCTTCTGACCAGCCAACGCAACAGGACGTGCAGGTGGAGGCGACACAGACCTCGCCTGCCAGGCGCGAACGGCGCAGGCGGCGAGCGCCGCCAAAGGAGCAACCTGCTCCACAGACGCTGTGGCAGCTTGTCGTCCTTATGGTCAAGAGCTGGCTGGTCAACTTGCCCATGACGGTCGTCACCAGCATTCTGACGGCAGCTGCGACATGGCTGATCCACACGGTGTTGCTCGTCGGTCCCAACGCCAGTGTAGCGTGGACGGGCAGGCATCCAGTCCTGTACTGGATGATCGATACCGTACAGAATCCGCGAGGTGGCGTTGTCTTCTGGGCGGTTGCTTCCTATTTCGTGACTTCGTTTTTTGGCAGGCTTTTTTCGTCACCCGTTGCGTGGGCAAAAGGTATCGTGCTGTTTCCGTCATGGTTAACCCGTGGGTTCCGCAAATTGAGACTACGAGCCCTTGTTCCGTTCCTTCTGGGTGGCATCGTGGCATTCGCCATCGGTTGGAGAATGCGTAACTACATGACAATCTATGCGTACGCGCTCGGGTTCCTGCTGGTGACGATGGCACTGGACATGAGTTTCGAGCACATGGCACTGCGGCTGGTGCTATCAGACCTGCGGCGCTACCTCAAGGTACGACTGGCTCCGTATGGCGCCGAGTCGGACTTCGCGTTTCTGCTGTTTCCGGGCTTGGCCCTGGGGTTTGCCGCCTCCGCCCTGAGGCGGACGCCGACGCTCTGGGCGCAACTCATCTTCTGGGGAGCACTTTTCGCCCTGCTGTTTTCGGCAGCGTGGTCTCTGCGACGCAAGGCGACAAGGACTACGGGAGCGTTGCTGCTGTTCCTTGCTCTCGCATGCACGGTCGTGGCCGCACTCACACCTGTCCTTGCTGACGACGGTGGATGGCCGGAAAGTGGGCGAACCATTCAGGGTCTCGTCAGGAACGCCGGATGGCCAATTGCCGTGAAGCTGGGAATCCCGCCCGCCGAGGCCGCGATCCTGGCAGGCCTTCTGGCCACGAACCTGGGAGCGGCATTTGGATATATGAGGAGTCACGGCATTGACCCAAGGAAGCTTGGGTTACCAGATACGCCCCCTCCTGCAGGCATGAACGTAGCACCGGGGAGTATTCCGCTGACGCCTGAACAGCGCCGGGCAAGGGCGCACCAGATGCAGGAAGACGCAGTCAAGGCGCAGGCGGAGGCAGCCGAAGCCAATTCCTGGGGAGGCCTTCTGTCGCAGGCGTGGGAGAACTGGGAGGGAGAGGCGGTCCAGATTGGGGACGCAGTGTCGGGCCTCGTTGCAGGGACCAAGGACCTGGTGGTGAAGGGAGCTACGTCTCTCTATGACGGTGCGAGAGCGGTCTACAACGATCCCAGCATCGTCACCACACCTCTAAAGAACCTCGCGAACGATGTCGCAAGTGCGGCTCAAGACGCATGGAACAACCCACAGCTAATCTGGGATACGGCCAGCGGCACATGGAAAGACATCAAGACCGGTGCTTCTGTGGCCGCGGATGTCGGTGGCAAGATAATATCGGGCGTCGTGGACGGTATCTACACTACTCTGACGGATCCCAAGAAGCTGTGGGAAGCCATCAAGGACTCGGGTGGCTGGGACAACTGGGTGAAATCGTGGGATCCCAATGTCCCCGTGCTCGACCGCTTCGGCAACGTGCTGATCGGGACCGCAAAGATTGGCATGACCATACTCACGGCCGGTCAGGCAAAGGCGGCCCTCATTGCAGGAAAGGAGATCCTGACCGCGGCGGGTGGGCAGATCCTCAAAGGCGAATTGAAGGCAGGTGCAAAGTCTCTCATCAACGGAATCATCAAGACGTTCGCTTCAGGAGAAGCCAAGGCAGCACAAACGATCGCGGACGACGCCGCCAAGCTGAAGGGTGGAGTGCTGAAGCCTGTGGTCAGTGGAGTTCCGTCGACAGGGATCAATCCCAGCCACCTGAAGACGATCCAGGAAGGGGCGAAGGAATTCGGTCTGGAAGCCGGCGTACGACCTCAGGGGACGATCTCGGGTTTAGTGAAGAATGGCGTACCTAAAGGTCAGGACATCAAGAACAAGGGACTGAAGTTCATCGATGGGCTAATCGGGGGCAAAGGGCCGGAGGGAGCGGTCGGACATTTCAAGCCTGACAAGGCGGCGGTCGACAGACTCATTGAAGGCATCAAGAGCAATCCTGGGATCCCGAGCGGTCGAAAGGCTGAAATGATCAAGGAAATTGAGGGGCGCGTCGCAGACAGGATAGGCGAGCTTGCGGGACCGAAAGTGCAGAAGCTCATCAGCGAAGGGAAGCTGACGGTGAAGGGGGGTGTCCTGGTCGACGCTGCATCGGGCAAGCCGGTCATCTCGGACCTTGACCTGTGGAGTCTGACGAAGGCAGGAGGAGGGCCCGTGACGGCTGCCGAGGAGAAGGCGTTTGTCGAGTGGTGCGCTGCACGTGGGGTTCCGGTCACACATGGAGCGCACATGAACTGGATACCGAGAACGCCGGCTGACTACAAAGTCTACGAGAAGATCATCAGGAGCCATGGCCTGGGAGGAACACCCATCATCACCGTCGGTTCTGACGGCTTAGTCGGCGCGGCGAACTACATCCCGCCTGTTCGATAGGAGGCTGCCATGAGACAACCAACAATGACGGTATCGGAGCGGGAGAAACTGCTTGCACGGCATGCGGTGGCACATGCCCGGCAGGTCGACTTGATCACGACCGTGGACAGGGATCCTGAGCAAGCGCCACCGGACGTCCTGCAGGAACTGAGACACTGGGGAGGGGAGATCAGTGGCCTGTGGGAACAGTACTTGGCCGGTCTACCTGTTGTTGCCCTATGCAGGAGTCCTCTGAGCGGTGACGTTCTGGAGTATGCCATCGATACTATCGGGCTGGATGGGCTGTGGTGGAACTACGGTCACCCGGTGAGGCCGCTGCAGCAGCTGCCTGCGGACTTCATCGGCCTGGCAGGCGCCCTCCAATTGGGATCATCGCTTGAAACAACACCGTTCGAAGTCCGTCCCGGCCCCGAACTTCCCTACGTGGTGCCGCGCTTGCTTGCACTGCCGGGTGTCTGTGCAGTGCTCAGTCAGGTTCAGATCGGCCCGCACGTGGGGTACGCCATCGCCTACTTTGCCGAGCATCCTGAGCAGGTGCCCAATCGCGTCAACACGTGGGGCACCGACTTCTATGAAGTTGTCGACAGTCGGGGCACGCTGACGTGGTCCTGCGATGGTGACATTGCCGCACTGGATCGCGACTTCGACCTGAAGCCGTGGATGGAGGCCGGGAAGTTTCTGTGGATACAGCCCGGCGACGCGTCGATGACCCTTCGCTCTAACGCGCAGGCCTGTCCGTTCTTTACGCTGACGGGCAGTCATATGGACAGCACGCTCTTTGATGGAATACGCACGGAGGATGAGCCGGACGCTCTGGCGCAGGAGGCAATGGAAGCCACTCTGGACCAACCGATGCTCTCCGATCCAGTCCCCGATGAACTCTGGAACCTTGTGATGCCCGTTCAAGATAACGCAGGAGGCGACAGTGATGAACAGTCAACCTGACAGTAGCACGACCAGTACGTCTTTCACCGTCCGTCCTTCGGACCTCGGGGCAATTCTTGTCGATCAGCTTCACTTGCAAGCGACAGGTTTTTCTCCCTTTGCCGAGGCTCTGGCAGACTACGTTCCAGGTTCGGGCACGATGAACGACACGGCGGGACAGCTTGCGAACGAAGCAGTATTCGCGGCGGTCGCTGGAATACTGGCTCGGCCGGATCTGCGCCTGGAACTGCTGGTGGGCGGTGGCATGGTACCGTTGGGAAGTGTCCGCGTCTATGCATCCAAGCCCGCAGGAGACATACTGGTTGCCATAGCGCCCAGTGACGGTGAGTGGGCTATCCGTCTCTTCGATACGCCACGTTTATGCGCAGAATGGCTTGTGCACCAGATGGGCACCAACACAGGGGAAGGAGAGCCCAATCTCCTGGCACCACCCTGTACCCTGTCAACCCTTGTCGCCGCGTTCCACACGATCGATATGTTCCGCCGCTCGGCCTATCAGGATATGCTGGCATACCAGCGGACGACCGACCCGACAATTACGCCCGAGGAGTTTAGAGTCAGCGCAGTGGCCGCCATCCACAGCCAGGATATTCGCTGGCTTCTGCCATCATTGCTCGTGTTGAATCCCAGCCTTGCCGAGAACATCGGAACAATGGGAAGCGATGGTCTGGAACAAGTTGTGAAACGTGGATTCCTTATTGGCACCAAGCGCGCCGGTGGCACCGACACAGTGCTCCTGTTTGGCGAGACAGGCATGCGCATGGGGTCAGAGTTTCTGCGCAGCTGGGTAAGCAGCTGTGGCTATAGCCTTGACGTGGTCGGCCCCGACGGCCCACGGACACTCCAGCGAGGGTACATCGCTTCCACCGCACTGGCAAATCACTGGTGCCGTTTCGATACCAAGGATGGCGTCCTTCAAGTCAATCATCAACCACTGTCGCTGGAACAGTACGGCCAGAAGATGGGTGACCTACTGCTGTCCGGCACGGTCGTTGAACGACAGGCCGATGCTGCCGGGGTGGCCGTGAAGTCAAAGCAGGCCGCTCCCGCTCACCCTGTATCTCAGGAAAAGACAGTGCCCAAAGATGCGGCACCCACGAAGACCCCGAAGTTCTGCCCCGGCTGTGGTGCCCCCGTGAAGCCCGGAGCCAAGTTCTGTGCCTCCTGTGGCCGGCCGCTCTGAGCGGGTGACACATCGCCAACCCTGAGATCTGGTACAGAGGAGTCTTCTTGACAGGGCAGGGCGTACTGCTCTGCCCTGCCTGTCGTCACTCCAGGATTGGCAGCGCATCGAAGCCCGCCACACTGAAGATGGGGATTAGATGAGACTCTACAAGTCGCGCAGTTCATATACGACGGCTCCTCGACCATCCGGGAGTGCCGACGGAGCCCGGTATCGTGGCAGATCCCGGTATAAAGCGGCGCTGTCGGGCAGACCAGAAGTGGCACGCTCCAGCTGGCGCACCTCGGAGGAACTGGCCAAGGTGAAGCGCGGCCTGCCGGTCTTTCTGGCATTCTGCGTCGTCCTTGGGATGGCTCTACCCATGTTCTTTGGACAGATCAGGCGCGTCGTCGCACCGGAAGGCGAAACCGTTGTTCTCATCCAGGCGACCAGGAATGGTGCGGCCTGGGCAGGACGTCTCGCCTTCCGGCTAATCGGGGCAAAACAGTGGACTGGTTCAATGGTCCCCTATGAAATCTTCGTGCGCCCTGGCGTCTACAGCCTGACTGTGACGGGCGGAGGACCCCCTGACGCGAAACTGGTCAGCATCATGCCGGTCGGTTCACAGCTGGGCCGTGCCGGGGAGACAATCACATTCACGGCGGAGTTTGCCGCTCCATAGTCTTTGGTCGTCCCTTCGCCATCCCGCGCTCGCGACCAAACTACGAACCGTGACGACGCCACAGGGAACGAGTGTCGACGTCATTTCGGTGACAGGCACGGTGACGGAGGTTTCGACCGCGGGCACTGCTGAATCCGGCAAGGGTTTCATGGGCATGTTCCGCCGTGGACCTGCGGGCCATGCGAAGATCAAAGACAATGCTGACGGAACAGTCTACACACTCGAGCTTGGTCGCGAAGGAACAGCTGGTATCACGATGAAGGTCGGCGACACTGTCACGATTGAAGGGACGTCGGCAACACGAAACAGTGTCAATGAGCTCCGCGTCTGGACGTTCACGGGCGCCGACGGCAAGACCGTCACTCTGTGCAACGCCGACGGGACGCCCAACATCGAGACGGTAAGCATTGCTGGAACGGTTACTGAAGTCAACGTTCCGGCTGCATCCACACTTCCCGCTCGAAGGTCCATGCAGACGATCAAGGTCAAGCAGGCCGACGGTACTGCACTCACAGTGATTCTCGGACACGACGCGAGCAGTATCGCTGTGAAGGTCGGCGATACGGTCAAGGTCGAAGGCTTCAAGACCCCTATGGATGCCAGTACCGTTATGGC